>CAYWYJ010000077.1:0-18721 GCA_964462635.1 uncultured Planctomycetales bacterium | reverse complement strand
ACTTGGCGCAAGGCCGCACCGTGAGGACACGTCTTGCCCTGGTGGACGCATCCAAACCTGCGACGTTTAGCTGAGGCCGGACACCGGTCGGCCAACGGGGGGCCTGGTTTCGTCGCCGGCCGAACCGCTGGCCGGGGCGGGGTAACCACCTCGGGCCCCGCGCCGAATCTGCAACGACCTCATCTGCTCTGGGAGCAACCATGACAGCGACAGCGCAAGCGGCCGTCGCCGGCCTGAGCGAAGCGGTATCCGCGGCGTTGGATCGAAACGACCTGGGCCGCCTGGCGCGAATGCACTCGTGGTGCCAGGACCTGGTGGAGGCGGCGACCGCCGGCGAGGCCGGAGCGACGCCCACTGTGCGCACGCTGGCCGAACGTCTGGTCGTCTTGCTGGAACGTCTGATCCTCGACGAGGCGGCGAACGCCGAGCTGGGCATCACGCTGGTCCGCCCGGCCGTGGCTTTGATCGAGCGCGCCTATAAGGGTGAAACGATACAAGCGGATGAGCTGTTAGCGCAGATTCAGGCGGCGGCCGGCAGTGCCGGCGGTTCGGAGGCAGCCGCGGCGGAGCCACCAGCGCGGGCGGAGCCGGCGCGTGGGCTGCCTGCCGCCAAGGCCCCCAAGCCGGCGGCCGCGCCAGCGCCCGCTGCGCCACCTCCGCCGGCCCCCGCTCGCACCGCGCCCGCGGTGCCGACCCCGTCACCGGCGGCCGCCGCGGCACCTGCTCCGGGGACCGGGGGAACTGAGGGCGGGGAGGCGGGGCCGTATGTCAGCGAGCCGCTCGTATTGGACTTGAACGAGCGGGAACACCTGGAGGGTTTCCTGGACGAAGCGGCCGAGCACATGGACGCGATCGAGACCGGGCTGCTGGAGGTGGAGGCCGATCCCGGAAACTCGGCCAAGATCAACGAGCTGTTCCGGCCGTTCCACACGATCAAGGGCATCGCCGGGTTCCTCAACCTGCGGGACATCAACCGCCTGACCCACGAGATCGAAACGATACTGGACCTGGGGCGCAAGAACGAGCTGAAGATCACCGCCGCCACCGTGGACCTGATTCTCCAGAGCGTGGATGTGCTCAAGGCGCAATTGGCGGCGATCCGGGCGTATCTGGCGGCCCCGACCGGGGGTCCGTGCCCGCAGCCGGTCATCACCGACATCATGGCGCGGCTGCGCCAGGCGGCGCGGCCCGGGGCCGGCGGCGGGGACGCGGCGGCGCGGCCCAAGCTGGGACAGATTCTGGTGGCCGAGGGGGCCGTGGCCGAAACGGACGTGCAATCGGCCCTGAAGGACCAGGAAGGGACGGCGGGGTCGCCGCGGAAACTGGGCGAGATCCTGGTCGAGCGCGGGGCGGCCGCGCCGGGCGACGTGGAGAAGGCGCTGGTGCAGCAGGCGGCGGGGGCCCCGCTAGCCGACACGTCGATCCGGGTGGACACGGCGAAGCTGGACTTGTTGGTGGACGCCGTGGGCGAGTTGGTCATCGCCCAGTCGATGGTGAGCATGACGGAGACGGTGACGCAGGATGAGAAGCTGCACCGCAACGTGTCGCAGGTCACCAAGATCGTGCGGGACGTGCAAGAGACGGCGATGGCGATGCGGATGGTGCCGATCGGGCAGACGTTCCAGAAGATGCGGCGGGTGGTGCGGGACGTGTCGCGCAAGGCCGGCAAGCAGGTGGAGCTGACCATCGCCGGCGAAGAAACCGAGCTGGACAAGAACGTCATTCAGCAGATGTCCGACCCGCTGGTCCACATGGTGCGCAACGCCGTCGATCACGGCATCGAATCCCCGGAGGGGCGGCGTCAGGCGGGTAAGCCCGAGGTGGGGCAGGTGTTCCTGAACGCCTACCACCAGGGTGACAGCATCGTGATTGAGATCCGCGACGACGGGCGCGGGCTGGACCGCGACAAGCTGATCGCCAAGGGCATCGAGCGCGGCCTGATCACCGCCGACGATCAGCTCTCCGACCCGCAGGTGTACGCCATGATCCTGCAGCCGGGGTTCTCGACGGCGGAGCAGGTCACCGACATCTCCGGGCGCGGGGTGGGGATGGACGTGGTGCGGCGGAACGTGGAGCAGTTGCGGGGGAAGATCGAGATTCAGTCGGAGAAGGGGCGGGGCAGCACATTCCTGATTCGCCTGCCGCTGACGCTGGCCATCATCGACGGGATGCTCGTGAAGGTCGGCGAGGAGCGGATGATCATCCCCACGATCCTCATCGAGCAGTCGCTGCGGCCCGAGCGCAAGCAGATCACCTCGGTGCAGCGGCGGGGCGCGATGCTCCAGGTGCGCGGCGAGCTGTGCCCGCTGATTCAACTGGCGGCCCTGTTCGGGGCCGGCGAACCGGTCGATCCCTGCGAGCACCTCGTCGTGCTGGTGCAGTGCGAGGGGCAGAAGATCGCGCTGGTGGTCAGCGAGCTGATCGGCCAGCAACAAGTCGTCATCAAGACGTTGGGACAGCGTTTCAAGCACGTGCGCGGCGTTTCCGGGGCGGCGATTCTCGGGGACGGGCGCGTCGGTGTCATTCTGGAACCCACCGGCATCCTGGCGCTGCACAACCAGCGCGGGAGCCCTTGTTACTACACAAAGCCGGTGGTGTGCACGATGGAGAAGGCGGCCGTAGCGGTTGCGGCCGCGACCGAGCTAACCCCCCGCGAAAGCGGCACCGGTCCTCGCGCCGAACTCGAGCCGGCCGCCGTTTCGGTCTAGGAGCATGGAGCCATGCAAGCGACGACGATGCAGAAGAGCACTGGTGTCCGGGCGGCGACCCTGGGCGGCAAGTACCTGACGTTCAGCCTGGCGTCCGAGGAGTACGGTCTGGAGATCCTCAAGGTCCGCGAGATCATCGGGATCATGGACATCACGGCCATGCCGCAGATGCCCGGCTACGTCAAGGGCGTCATCAACCTGCGCGGCAAGGTCATTCCGGTGATTGACCTGCGGCTGAAGTTCGGCCTGGAGCCCGCGGAGTACACGGAGCAGACGTGCATCGTGGTGGTGGACGTCGGGTCGCTGGTCGGGATCATCGTCGATACCGTCCAGGAAGTCCTGGACATCGACGCCGGTCAAATCGACCCGCCGCCGCCGCTGGGCGCGTCCGTGGACACGAGCTTTGTCCTGGGCATGGGCAAGGTCAAGGATGACGTGAAGATCTTACTGGACATCGACAAGGTCCTGGGCTCGGACGAGATCGCCGCCGTCCTGGAGGAAGCGGCCCAGGTCGCGCAGGACGCCTAGCGGGGGCTGAGCGGAGCCGCCCGCCGGCGTGGTGGGCGGCCCACCCCGGGGGCCGTCGTGGGGGGCGACGGCCCCGGGGGTGACGGCAGAGGACCCCGATGGCCAACGTCGTGGTCGACATTGCGGACCTGGCCGTCTCGGCGGACCCCGGGGCGACGCTGATTACCTATTCGCTGGGGAGCTGTATCGGCGTCGCCGTGTGGGACCCCGTGGTCCGCGTCGGCGGCATGTTGCACTACATGCTGCCCGAGTCGCAGCTTTCGCCCGAAAAGGCGCGGTCCAGCCCGGCGATGTTTTGTGACACCGGGGTGCCGCGGCTGTTTCGCGCCGCGTACGAGCTGGGGGCCGTCAAGAACCGCCTGGTCGTCAAGGTGGCCGGCGGCTCGCAGTTGCTGGACGACAACGGCACTTTCAACATCGGCAAACGCAATTACCTGGCGCTGCGCAAGATCTTCTGGAAAAACGGCGTGATGATCGCCGCGGAGAACGTCGGGGGTTCCATCAGTCGGACATTGAAACTGGATGTCGGCACCGGGGCCGTGACGATCCGGTCGCGCAACGAGGAGGTGCCGCTGTGAGCACGATCCAGTTGGACCAGATCATCGAGCGCGTCGGGACGCTGCCGCACCTGCCGTCCACGATCCTGCACCTGGTCAACGTGGTCAGCGACCCCCGGGCGCGGCTGGAGCAGATCGTCGAGGCCATCCGCTACGACCAGGCCCTGACCGCCGAAGTCCTGAAGCTGTGCAATTCCGCCTACTTCGGTCTGGCCCGGCGGGTGGAGTCGCTGGACGACGCCGTTTGCCTGCTGGGCACGGTGCGGGTGTTCCAGTTGGTCATGGCGGCGCACGCGCGGGCCATGCTGAGCCGCCCGCAGGAGGGATACGGGTTGCCCGCCGGCGCGCTGTGGGCGCATTCGGTCGGGGTGGCCGTGGCGGCGCAGCTCCTGGCGCGGCGGGTCCGGTTGCCGCAGTTCGGGTCGCTGTTCACGGCGGGGCTGCTGCACGACACCGGCAAGATCGTGCTGAACGAATTCGTGGGCGAGCAGTACGCGGAGATCGTGCGGCGCGTCACCGAGGACGGCGCGTCGTTCCTCGACGCCGAGCAGCAGGTCCTGGGGTATACGCACCCGGAGGTGGGCGCGCGGCTGGCCGCGTCCTGGAGCCTGCCGGATTCGATTGTACACTGCATTCGGTATCATCATGACCCGACGGCGTGCCCGCAGGAAGAGCCGTTGGTGGACGTGATTCATCTGGCCGACGCGGTGTGTATCCTGCTCGGGGTCGGCGCGGGCGACGACGGACTGGCGTATCGGGCCCAGGGAGCCGTGATGAAGCGTTACAACCTGACCGAGGCGGACCTGGAAGTGATCGGGGCCGAGGCGATTGGGGAGCTGCGCTCCGTCCAAGCGATGTTCACTGAAAGATAGAGGCCGGGCCATGGCTGCGAACATCCTGGTAGTGGACGATTCCGGAACCATGCGGAACATGATCAAGCGTACCTTGGTCATGTGCGGTCTGGACATCGGCGAGGTGTACGAGGCGTCCAACGGGATCGAAGCCCTGGCCCGGATGCACGAGCACCCGGTCAGCGTCATCCTGCTGGACATCAACATGCCGGTGATGAACGGGCTCAAGTTGCTGTCGCGCATTCACGACGACGAGCGCCTCCGGCACATCCCGGTCATTATTGCCTCCACCGAGGGCAGCGAGACGCGCATCCGGGAACTCATGGCCCACGGGGCGCGCGGCTACATCCGCAAACCCTTCCGACCCGAGCAGATCCGCGACGTGTTGACGCCGATCCTGGGGCGCACCGATGCCCCCACCACCACCCTGGCGGAGAACGACGAACTGGCCTTCTGAGGGCCGGCACCACGACCTTGGGGGGACGGGTTTCCGGCCGGTCACGCGACCGACCAGAGGTCGGTCCCCCCCACACTCCTGTTGGACGCTCTGACAGCCGCTATGTCAGCGTGCGCCATGTCGCGCCAACCGCACCGCAAGGCTCTGCCTCACGACTGCGGCAAGGCGGAGCCTTGCCGTACGACCCGCAGCGCGGACTCGCGCACGCTGATTTGGCACAACCCCGCACGCAGATGCGGGGCCGTGCGTCCCGCCACTCGCATGGCGGGTTCTGTTGGACGCCGTTAGCAAACCGGCCGCTCGTGTAGACTTTCCGGCGTTCCGCCTGCCTATGGACACCGCGTGTGCCCTTGACACCGCGCGGGACCGGGTATACACCTACCCCCCTTGACAGCGGTTGTCGCGCTCGTTGGCGCAGCAACCCCCGCTTCCATCACTTGTGCATGGAGATCACATCATGCCCAGACGAAAACGTCGCGCCGCGCCGGCCCGAGGCCGGCGGTCCCGTCGTTCGCGGGCCCCCAAGGCCCCCGTCGGTTCCAACGCCGTGCAAAGCCTGCGGACTTGCCGGGCCGAACTCGAGGCCCAGTGCCGTACGCTGACCGCCCAGATGGCGGCCGTCGACCGGGCGTTGCAGGCGCTGACCGGCGTGGCCGCGGCCCCCGGGCGGCCGGCTGGACGTCGGGCCCGCGGCGGCGGTGGCTTTCGCGCCGGCTCGCTGAAGGAGTACATCGCGAAGGTGTTGAGCGGCGGGGGCACCATGAAGGTCAGGGACATCGCCGCCGGGGTGCTGAGCGCCGGCTACCAGACGGCCAACAAGACCTTGGCCAAGAGCGTTGGCATCGCCCTGACGGAAATGCCCAATGTTCACAAGGTTGGGCGCGGGCGATTCCGCTTGAAGTAAGCGCCGCGCGGCAAGTAGCAAAGCGGCGGCGTCCGTCGTGCACGGCGGGGCGTTGCCGGTGCCGCGTCCGTCGCCGGCCCCGGTCACGCCCCGCTCTTCTGCGCGGGGGACCGTGTATCACGGATCAACCGACCGCGGTGGCCGTGGTCGGCGTCGCGGCCGGCGGTCAATCCCCCGCCCGGGATGTGGTGTATGGTGCTTGGTGACTTCCTCAACGAGCTTGAGCAGCGCGGCCTGGTTCACCAGGTGTCGGCGCCGGAACTGGCGGAGGCGCTGTGCGCGCGGCCGGTCGTCGGTTACGCCGGTTTCGATCCGACCGCCGACACGCTGCACATCGGCAGCCTGCTGCCCTTGATGACGCTGGTGCGCTTTCAGCGGGCCGGGCACCGACCGATCGGCCTGCTGGGCGGGGGCACGGGGCTGATCGGCGATCCCAGCGGTCGGGAGAGCGAACGCACCCTGCTGTCGCGCGAGCAGGTCGAGCAGAACGTGGCCGGGATTCGCCGGCAGCTCGAACGCTTCCTCGATCTGGACGGCCCGGGCGCGGCGCGGGTGGTCAACAACGCCGAATGGCTGTGCGAGCTGAACCTGATCGACTTCCTGCGCGACATCGGCAAGCACTTTTCGGTCAATCAGATGATCGTGCGGGACTCGGTGCGGGCCCGGCTCGAAACGCGGGAGCAGGGGCTCTCGTACACCGAATTCTCGTACATGCTGCTTCAAGCATACGATTTCCTGGCCCTGCACGACCGCTTCGGCTGCACCCTGCAACTCGGCGGCAGCGACCAGTGGGGCAACATCCTGTCCGGCGCCGACCTGATCCGCCGGCTGCGCGGCGCCGCGGCGTACGGTCTGACCATGCCGCTGCTGACGCGCGCCGACGGGAAGAAGTTCGGCAAGAGCGAGCAAGGGAACATCTGGCTCGATCCGCGGCGGACCAGCCCGTATCACTTCTACCAGTACTGGCTGAATACGGCCGATGCGGACGTGGTCCCGTACCTGAAGATGCTCACGCTGCTCCCGCTGGAGACGATTCGAGAGGCGGCGGAGGCCGCGGCGCGAGCGCCGGAGCAACGGGCCGGGCAGCGCCTCCTGGCGGAGGAGCTGACGCGTCTCGTCCACGGCCCCGAGGCCCTGGAGCGCGCCCAGCGAACGACCGCCGTGCTATTCAGCAAGGAGGCCGACTACCGGCAGTTGTCCGCGGAAGAGCTGGCCGAGGCGTTTCAGGGGGCACCGACCAGCCGGCTGGACCCCGCGACCCTGGGCACGCCCGCCGCAGGTCTGATCGCGGTGTTGGCGGACGCTGGCTTGTATCCGTCGCGCGGGCAGGCGCGCAAGGACCTGCCGAATGGATCAGTCTCGGTCAACCACGTGACCGTCCGCGACGTGAACCATGTGCTCACGGCGGGGGACGTGCTGGCCGGCGGGTTCATCATCCTGCAAAAGGGTCGCAAGCATTACCACGTGGTGCGCGTGGCCGGAGGATGAACCGCGACTACGCGGACCCCGTGCCGTCGGACGTGGAGGCCGGACCGTCCGCCGGGGGCGGCGGACGCACGATGTACAACGGCCGCTGCTTAACCTCTTCGTACATCCGCCCGACGTATTCCCCCAGGATCCAGAGCACCATGAGGTTGGCCCCGCCGAGCACCAGGACCGCGGCCAGGATCGAACTCCACCCGGGCTGGGCGCGGTCGGTGAAGAAGTACGCCCACAGGACGAAGAGCAGGTAGCCGGCGGCGGCCAGCGACACCGCCGCCCCCAGCAGGCCGGCCAGGCGCAGCGGCCAGGAGGAGAACGAGAAGATGGCGTCGCCGGCCAGGCGCAGCATGGCGCGGTAGGAGTACTTGGAGCGGCCGGCGTACCGCGGCTCCGCGTCGTAGGGCACCTCGGCGGTCGTGAACCCGATCCAATGCACGAGGGCCCGGTTCAACCGCCGGCGTTCTCCGCAGGCCAGGAACGCCGCCACCGCGTCCCGGCTCATGAGACGGAAATCCGCCGCCCCGGGCGACACGCGCAGGCGCGTCAGGGCCGACAGCAACCGGTAAAACACGCGCGACCCGGCGCGTTTCAGAGGGCTGGTATCCACCGGGTCCCGGCGGACAGCCTGCACCACGTCGCGGCCTTCACGCCACAGCTCCACCAGCCGAGGTATCAGCTCCGGCGGGTGCTGCAAGTCACCGTCCATCGTCACCACCGCGTCGCCGCGGGCGTGGGCCAGTCCCGCCACGATGGCGGCCTGGTGGCCGAAGTTGCGCGACAGACGGACGAGCCGGATGCCCGGCTGAGTCGCCGCCCGACGTTCGATGCGAACCGGGGTGTCGTCGCGGCTTCCGTCGTCGACGAAGACGATCTCCGTGGGCTCGGCCAACTGGGTGAGCACGGGCTGAAGCCGGGCCAGAAGGGCGTCGATGTTCTCGCTCTCGTTGTACACGGGGATGACGACGGACAGCCGGGGCGGCGGTTGGGGCGGGGGCGCGGGCATCCCGGCACCTGTACCCCGCGGGGGGGTGGCCGACAAGTCCCCCCGATTTTTTTGTGGCGGGGGTGATTGACAGGGTGGGGGGCGCTGCTCAGAATACCGCCCTTGTGTTCGTTGCGGCAGAATCCCCGCCGGCGCGGCGGGGGCCAAAGCGAGTGGTCCTGTATTAACGGAGCACGGACATGTGGAGTTGGTTCACTGCGAATTGGTGGACGGTGTTGCTTTTCATCGGGGTCGCCTGGCTGGTGATCACGCTCCTGGGTGGCCAGACCACCACGTAGAGCGGAGTACCGACGCAGGCCGTCCACGCGATGGCCTGATGTGAAAGCGCGCCGCACGGCAGTCCCGCATCGGATGGCAAGCGGCGCGTTTTCTGTTGCGCACCGGAAGGCGGCGCGGGCCGGGCCGTACGGCGTCGTTGCGGGACGGGGGGGCCGCCCGTACCATCCGAACCTTTGAATCCTGTCGGGAGACGCTGCGCATGCCGCGCCGATACCTCGTCACCGCCGCCTTGCCCTACTCCAACAACCGCCTGCACGTCGGCCACATTGCCGGAGCCTATCTGCCGGCGGACACGTACGTCCGCTACCTGCGGGCCACCGGCCAGGACGTGCGGTTCATCTGCGGCAGCGACGACAACGGCGTGGCCATCGAGATCACCGCCCTCCAGGAGCGCAAGACGCCGCGGGAAATCTGCGGCCACTTCCGCCAGCGGCAGGCCGACGATTTCGCCGGATTGGGAATCGAGTTTGACGTCTACGGCGGGACCCACCATCCCGACTTCGTCGCGTGGCACGAGAAGCTGAGCCAGGGCCTCTTCCTACGAATCCACGAGAAGGGCTACTTCACCAAGCGGCGGACGAAGCAACTCTACGATCCGCAGGCGCAGCGGTTCCTGCCGGACCGGTTCGTGCGCGGCGGCTGCCATTTCTGCGGTTTCGAGCGGGCCACGGGCGACCAGTGCGAAGCGTGCGGGCAGATGATCGAGCCGCTGCTGCTGAAGAACCCGATCAGCGTCATCACCGGCCGGCCGGCGGAAGTCCGCGAGACCACGCACTGGTACCTGCGGCTGAGCGATTTCGAGGCGCCGCTGCGGGAATGGCTGGAGACCAAGCAGGGCCAGTGGCGGCCCAACGTGCTGAACTTCGCCCTGGGGCAGATCAAGCAGGGCCTGCCCGAGCGGTCGATGACCCGCGACATCAGCTGGGGCGTCCCGGTGCCGCTCGATGACCCGGACGCCGCCGGCAAGGTGCTGTACGTCTGGTTCGACGCCCCGATCGGGTACATGTCGTTCACGGCGGCCTGGTGCGCGCAGCACGAGGGGGACGGGGAGGCCTGGCAGAAGTGGTGGTGCGACCCGGAAACCGCGATCGTGCACTTCATCGGGGAGGACAACACGGTCTTCCACGCCCTGACCTGGCCCGCGATGCTCATGGCCGACGGCCGGGCCCAGCTCCCGGCTGCCGTCGTGGCCAACAACTTCATGAACCTGCGGATCGGGGGGGAGCTGAAGAAGATCAGCAAGAGCGACACGCAGCCGGACGCGCCGGTGTGGATTGAAGAGTATTTGAAGAAGGGGCTCGACCCGGACGCGCTGCGCTATTATCTGACGGCCCAGGCCCCGGAGGCGGCCCGCACCGCGTTCGATCCCGACGAGTTCATCACCCGCAACAACTCGGAGCTGGTGGCCGCCTTCGGCAACTTCGTCAACCGCGCGCTGAGCTTCGCGGCCCGCTATTTTGACAACCGGGTGCCGGACGCGGCGGCCCGGACGGACGCCGACCGGGCGCATGTCGCGCGGGCGGGCGAGGCGCTGGAGAAGGTCGGGGCGTGTCTCGGTCAGTGCCGTTTTCGGGCGGGGCTGGAAGAGATGATGGGCTACGCGCGGGTGTGCAATGAGTATTTCAGCGTCCGCGCCCCCTGGGCGTCGCGCAAGGACAACCTCGCGGACTGCGCCGCCACAATCGCCACCTGCATCCACACCATCCACTTCCTGGCGCTCATGGCGTGGCCGTTCATGCCCGGGGCGGCCCGCCGGCTGCTGACGATGTTGAACGTGCCGGCCGAGCCGGTCCGCTGGGCGCCGCCGCCGCCGCCCGTTGCCGGCGCGACCCTCGGCACGCCGGCGATCCTCTTCACGAAGCTCGAACCGGGGGCATTGGGGTAGCGGCATGAAGACTCGGATGCGAGTCGGCGTCGGCATCGGGGCAGCGGTGGGGGTGTGCGTGGTGGGGCTTGTGGCGACTGCGTGTCGGCGGCAGGCCGCGGAGCCCCCGGGGGCCGCCGGCTGGACGCCGCCGGTGTCGCCGGACGCGCCGCTCTCCCAACAGACGGCGCCGGAGGCCGCCCGCCACCTGCTTCAGTTCCTGCAAGCGCACCTTCAGGCCGTCGCTCACGGCCGCGATGAGCTGGCGGCGAGCTTCCGCGACCGCGCCGCGCGCGACTTGGCGGCCCGCGCGGACCTCCTCGCCCGCTACCGGTCGGTCGCCGGACGCTTTGCGGCGCCGGACGAGGAAGCGCTGCGGCGGATCGTCGAAAGCTGGGCGGCGGTCATTGCGTATTACGCGGACGGATTGGCGTTGGACGACCTGCGGCCCGGGCCGATCAGTGGTGATCTGGCCCGCACCGTGGTCGATGTGCCGGCCCACGGTCCGCGCGGCGACGCGTTGATCCGCGTGGCGTGTCTGCGCGGGGACGACGATCGCTGGCGCATTGCGGGGATCGAGTTCGTCCCACCGGCCTCGCCACCCGCGACGGCCCCCGCCGCCACCACGAGTTCGGTGACAGCGTCTACTGGCCGCGAGCCAGGTAGATGACTTCCGTGCCGCCGGTGAGGACCGCGCGGAACGTGAGCTCATCGCGGTCGTTCAGGAGGCCGGAGCGGCCGGGGCGGTCACGCTCGGTGCCGGTGATGGCGGCCAGGCCGGTGATGCCGGTCGGGCGGCCGAGCTGGACATCGGCGACCAGCAGCAGCTTCTTCCCGGTCCACAGCAGCAACCCCGGTTGCGACTGGTTCGTGTAGGGGACGACCGCCCGCCCGTAGTTGTTGATCGCCCCGCCGCTGTCGCTCCAGGTCAGTGTGGCGCCCGTCAGTTCGGCGGGCAGCGTGCCGTTGAGCCTCGTCCGGGCCGTGCGACTCACCAGGTACGGATTACCGCCGGACAGCAGGATGACCTGACCGTCATCGTTCACGCCGCTGAGCAGGGCCGTCGCCGGGGCGCCGCTGGGGCCGGTGAGCTTGGCCCAGTTGCCGGCCGTCCAGTCCCACAGGAGCACGGTTTCCTCGGCCCCGCCGCCGGTGTCGAGGGTGGTATCGAGGGCGATGTGGCCCTTGGGGCCCATCGCCAACCGGTAAGCACTGCTGCCGACGCGGGCCCCCGTCGGCAGGCCGGGCCAGTTGGCCCCGGCGCGGCTGTCGATCACGCGGTAGGTCTTGTTATTGCGGCGGAGGTAGGCCCCGCGACCGGTGTCTTCGGTTTCGAACTCGTATTTGCTCTGGAAGAGCATGTCGCCCGTGGGGGCGACGGTCGTGGCCGTGGCGACCAGCGAGAAGAACGCGTCGTTGGCCTGACCGGGGACGACGCCCGCTTTCTCGGTGCTGTCGTCGGCCACGAGCGTGATGCCGGTGCCGTTGCTGGTGAAGACGGCCTTGCCCGTGATGAACTGGCTGGCGGTGTTGATATAGAGGTAGTCCACGCCGAAGGCGCCGATGCCCGCGTCGGTCACGCCGGGCAGGTGGAACGTCGGGTCAATGACGGGGTTTTCGGCGGTCCCGGCGACGTCGGGGAAAGCCCGGCCGACCTGCTCACGCTCCGCAAGGCGGGCGAGGTTGCCATCCGTGGCCCGCCAGCGGTAGATGCCCTTGGTGGGCTTCTCACCGGCCACATCGCAGATGAAGAGCAGACGGTCGCCGCCGCCCCAGGAGATGTCGTATGCGCGCGGGTCGAAGCTGGGCTTCTTGCCGAAGTAGTCCGCGGTGGTGCGTCCGGGAACGATGCCGGTGACCGCGGGGTCATCGTGGACCACGACCTGGAGCGTCGTGCCGTCCCACACGTAGAGCCCCGCGCCGCCCTTGGCCCCCGTGCCCTGGTAACGGCCCCAGAACGCGATGCGCCCCTTGGCGTCGATGACGGGCGTGCCAAAATCGGCGAAAGTCACGCCGGACACCTGGTCAGGGACGGCGTCGCCGGTCTTGGCGATCTGGACCAGGGTCACCCGCGTCGGAGGGGCCGGATCGTTCGGCTCGTTGGGGTCATTTGGATCGTTGGGATCGTTCGGGTCGTTGGGGTCGTTGGGATCATTAGGGTCATTCGGATCGTTCGGGTCATTGGGATCATTGGGATCATTGGGATCGTTGGGGTCGTTGGGGTCATTCGGGTCGTTGGGATCGTTCGGATCGTTGGGGTCGTTCGGATCGACGGGGGTGTTGGGCTCGTTCGGGTCCGTGGGCCGGCCTGGGCACCCGGCCATGAGGAAGCAGAGCCCAATAACGGACAGCAGGGATAGCCCAAGGATCAAGTGCTTCCGAGTCATGATGAGTCTCGCAGAGCGGGCCCGCTGGCGGTGCGGAAAGCCCTGGCACGGGCGCGTCCACGCCGCCGGCCGCACGGGGGGCCAGTGACACGGCGCGGACATTCCCCGCGTCCCGCCACCCTTAGTCTATGCCCGCAGTCAATATCGTCAAAACGCGGGCGGTCCCCACGTGCCGATAACTCGCGGAACCGCGATTACTTCTTCCCCGCGAGGATGCGCACGAAGCCCACCACGCCGCTCACCAGCAGGCTGACCAGCAGCAGGAACAGCAGCATCCCGACCGAGAAGCTCAGGATCGGCCAGCTCGACAAGACGACGTCGTGGGCCGCCGGCAGCAGCGAGGCCAGTACCGCAATCACAATGGCGGCCAGGAAGATGGCCCCGACGGCCCCCCGGCGGTTGTTCTCGAAGGGGGCCATGCGCACGGTCAGGCAGACGGCCAGATATAGGAACAGCACAGTGGGCCAGTTGGGTAGGTCGCTGTGGAGGATCGTGTTGAGCATGTTCTCCATGAGCGTGATGCTGCCGCGCAGCAGCTCCCAGACACCTGGGAGCGTCGTCGGCAGCCCCTGCGGCACCCGCAACGTCGTCTGGGCCGGGTCGCGGCCGAGCACGCCGCCGCCCCACAGCCGCGCCGCGATGTACAGTCCCGCCGCGCACGCTACCAGCGGCAGCAACCCGACGAGAATCGGCCCGAGGATGGGCAGGCGTTGCTGCTCCGGCGTGTCGGACTTGGGGTCGCCCTTCTCATCGTCGCCCATGAGCTTCGTGTTCTTGACGGAGTTGCCGCTGAGCAGCAGGCCGAGCACGTGGCCGAGCTGGGCGACGAGCGTCCCCGGCAACAAGACCGAGTTGACGACGCGCGGCTTGACCAGCGCGCTCCACAGCCGGTGGACGCCCCACGCCGAGAACATGATCACCAGCAACCAGAGGGTGAGTGCCGCGTAAAGGCCCATCGGTCCACCTCGCTCCACGCAGCGGCCCCGCCGGGCCGCACTCCGTTGCAACCCGCGGCGCATTATGACGCCGGCGCGGCCGATTGCCAGCCCGCGGTGGGGCGGACGTGGCCGGCGGGTGTGACCGCGGACGGTGGCAAGCGACAACCACCGAGCATGTACGGCGGCACGAGCGAGCGTGTCCCGTCACCAACCGTCCCTTGGGTAGCCCCGCATCCACGTGGGTAGCCCCGCAGGGGCGTTTGAGTGTAGCCCCGGGCGCGAGCCCGGGGAGACGGCTCTGTGCGGAATGACGCCTCGCGGATCCCCGGGCTCGGGCCCGGGGCTACACTCGGTCGCCCGCTGGGCTCTCTGATTGCCGCCCCGGTAGGCTTCCGGCCGGTGTCACAAGACCTGGTCACACTCTCTCCGCCGGCCGGCCACGGGCCGGACGTTTGCGACGACCCGGCGGCCGAGATATCGTCCCGTGACCATGTGCGACGCCTGCGGGATCAACCGGGCGGTGCGGCGCCCGCGCGGACCGGTGAGTCTTCTGCTAGCGGCCGCCGCGGCCGGTCTGCTGTGGCTGAGCTTCGCCCAGGCGTGGTGGAACCCGATCCAGGACCCCGATGTCTTCTGGCAGCTTTGGGCCGGCCGGCAGATGCTCGCCGGCGAGTTCCCGCACACCAACACGTTCTCGTGGACCGCCCCGGACACGCCCTGGGTGCCGCACGAGCCCTTGGTGGCGCTGAGCTACGCGGCGGCGGGCTTGGAGCACGTCGGTCTGTTGCGGGGCATCGTCGTCTCGCTTTCAGCCATGATGTTGGCGGCCCTGGCGTGGCGCCGCGACGCCGCCTGGGCGACCCTGTTCGCCCTGTGCGGTTGCCTGGTGCTGGTGATCTACGGCCGCAGCGAGCGGGCGTTGAGCTGGGGCAATCTCGTTCTGGCGGCCATTGCCTACCTCGTCTACCGGGTGCCCGCGCGAAACCGCTGGCGAATGCCTGTCGCGGCGGCCCTCGTCGGCGTGTGGGCAAACGTCCACGGGTCGTTCGTCATCGGCATCCTGATGCTCGGCCTCGTGCATTGGCGCTGGGGACTGCTGGCGGCGGGTTTGTGCCTGCTCAACCCCAGCGGATGGAAGCTGTACGCCCTGGTCCTCGGCTACGGCGTCGGACACGAAGCCCAGGCGTTCGTTCATGAGGCCATTCCCGAGTGGTATCCGCTGGACCTGACCACGCCACTGGGCTGGCTGCGGCTCATCTGCCTTCTGGCGGCCGGGTATCTGCTGATCCGGGACCGGCAATGGCGCTGGGTTGCGCTGTGGGCCCTCGTGGGCGTTCTCGCCGTTCGGCACCAACGGTTCTTCGACGTCCTGTGCATCGCGCTGCTCGCCCCCGTCACCGACGCGCTCGCACGCCGGCTGCCGACGCGGCAAATCGCCCACCCCGCCCCGATCCTCGCCGCGGCGATGTTCGTAACCGCGACCATCTCGCCGCGGCCGGCGGTGGATACGACGATGTATCCCGACCCGCTCCTGAACGACATGCCGCGCGAGGCCCGGCTGTGGAATGAGTTTCACCTGGGCGGGTGGCTCGGTTACCACGGCCGCCGTTGCTTCTGGGACCCGCGCAACGACTGCTACCCGCCGGACGTATTGCAGGACGGATTGCGGATTGCCAAACGTTGGACAGGTTGGAGTGAGACCCTGGAGCGGCGGCGGATCGAGGCGGTCCTGGCCTCGGACGCGGGGTTGCTGGCGGCGCTGGAGGCTGACGGCTGGACCGTGTCGGCCAGTCACGAAGGCTTCAAGCTGCTGCTTCGGCCGCCCCCCGCGTCCCGCCCGGCGTCTGTTCCGAGTTCGGCCCCGGATGAGGGGGGATCATCCGCTCCGCCAGCCGGCACACGATGACGGCCAGGCCGATGGCCACCAGCCCATCCAATGCATAGTGCCAACCCAGCACAACCGTACTGATCCAGTTCAGGAGGACCATCGCGGCCCCGACGATACCCAGTGCCCGCGAGTGTCGCCCCCAAGCCAGCAGCCCCGCACAGGCCCACGCCAGCACATGATACGACGGCATCGCCGAGACCCCCGCGACGGCGTACCGCACCGCCGGCTCGTCCGTGTACAGCCGCACTGACGCCGCCAGCGCGCGCGCCCGGTGCCCGCTCTCGCAGTCCAGCAGCACGTGGTACCACTCGGGGTGGGTGTAGATCGGCCCCCACGTCGGCACCAGCAGGGACATCGCGAGCGTCACCCACAGGCCGGCCGCCAAGGCCAGCACCAGCCGTGCCCCGCCGCGCAGCCCCTCGCGGTACACCGCCAGCATCACGGAAATCAGCAGGTAGAGGGCGAACGAGCCGTAGACGAAGTCCCAAAACCTCAGCGCCGCGGGCGAGGTCCGCGTCACGAGCCACTCACTCGGCAGCACGCCGCAGCACAGCGCCCGCTCGATCGCCTCCAGTTCCAGGTCGTACGTGCGCGGATTCAGCACGCTCAGGGCCGGCTTCAAGTTCGCGTTGGCGAGCATCACCGCCGTGAATACCACGGCCAAGGCGACTCCGGCCGCGCTGATCCGAACGAACCCGGCCACACGTTCCGCCGGCGGCGGCACCGGCCGCCCGTGGCGTACGTTCAGCCAATCGCCGGCGACCTGCCCCGCCAGAATGTGGACCGCGCACCCGAGCACGCCCGCGGAGAACACGCCGACCAGCATCCATTCGCCTTGGGGCAGATAGCCAACCGGCAGCCCGCGGCTCAGCAACACCGCGGCGACGGTCACGTGAAAGACCACGACAAACGCGAGCAGCGGGACCAGGACCCGCCATTCCACCTGCCGCAGGGCGGCCGCGCAAACCGGGGCGATGCCCGGCTCAACCGAGCCGCACGCCACACCACGCCGCGAGTCGTTCGAGATCACGCACCCAGTCTCCGCCGTGCGCCGCAGAGTCCGATATCCTCGTACCCCGCGCAGGCCACGAGTCCAGTCTGACATCGGGCGGCGGACGGCCCCGCTTCAGCCGCCCCCTGGCGCGAGGCGGGTCGCGGGCGTACAATCGGGGGCTGATTCAGGGGCTGAGCGAGGCCCGTCCGCCACCCCCCTCCCTTCCAGGGAGGGGTTGGGGGAGGGTTTACTCATCCGGATCGCCGGCCGCCTTCCCGCGCACTCACCCGAGGACGCCCGGGGCTGCCGGATCAATACGCAGGTGCCGCATGGGACTGAAGGTATTCAACACATTGGGCCGCAAACTCGAGGATTTCGTGCCGCTAGCCCCCCCGCGCGTCGGCATGTACGTCTGCGGGCCGACGGTGTACGGGCACAGCCACTTGGGCCACGCCAAGAGCTACGTCAGCTTCGACATCGTGGTCCGCTGGCTGCGATTCAGCGGCTACGACGTCAACTACGTGCAGAACATCACCGACGTCGGCCACCTGACCGATAACGCGGACGAGGGGGAAGACAAGATCGTGGCCGAGGCCCGCCGCCGCGGCTTGCACCCGATGGCCGTCGCCGAGGCGTTCACGCGCAGCTACTTCGAGGACATGGACGAACTGAACGTGCTGCGGCCGGACATCAGCCCGCGGGCCAGCGGCCATATCCCCGAGCAAATCGCCTGCGTGCAGCGGCTGCTTCAGGAGGGCCATGCGTACGAGGTCAACGGCTCGGTGTACTTCGACGTCCACTCGTTCGACCGGTACGGTCGGCTCAGCGGCCGCAGCGTCGCGGAGCTCGAAGCCGGGGCCCGTGTCGAGGTCAATCCCGAAAAGCGCCACCCCGCCGACTTCGCCCTCTGGAAGCGGGCCGAGTCCGGCCACCTCATGCGCTGGCCCAGCCCCTGGGGCGACGGCTACCCCGGCTGGCACCTCGAATGCTCCGTCATGAGCCAGAAGTACATTGGCGACACGCTCGACATTCACGGCGGCGGGCTGGAGAACCAGTTCCCCCACCACGAGTGCGAGATCGCCCAGGGCGAGGCCGCCACCGGCCGCCCCTTCTGCCGCTACTGGCTGCACAACAACATGGTCACGCTCGACGGCCAGAAGATGGGCAAGAGCCTGGGCAATACGATCCTGCTGAAGGAGCTGTTCCACGCCGGCCACCGCCTGCTCGAAAAGACCTTCGCGCCCGTCGTCGTGCGGCAGTTCATCCTGTCCAGTCACTACCGGTCGCCGTTGGACTTCTCGAACGACGCCCTCAAGGCCGCCGAGGCGGGCTCGCTGCGGCTGCGCGATCAGTGGCGGGAGCTGCGGCGGGCGGCGACGACGGCCCCGGCGCGGCCCGCGTCCGACGCGGTGCGGACGGCGCTGGCGGACATCGAGCAGCGCTTCACGGCGGCGATGGACGAGGACTTCAACACCGCCGCCGCCCTGGCGACGGTCTACGACCTCATGCGGCTTGTCGCGGGGTGGATTCGCGACGGCGTCGGCCGCGAAGACCTGCTGGCCGCCGACGCGCTGATGCATAAACTCACCGCCGAAGCGCTGGGGCTGCGGTGGCCGGAGGAGAAGGCCGACACGGCGGCGCGGGATGCGTTGATCCAGATTCTCGTGGATTTGCGCAACGAGGCGCGGAAGGCGAAGAACTTTGCGTTAGGCGACCAGGTCCGCCAGCGCCTCGCCGCGCTGGGCGTCGAACTCAAAGACGGCCCGCAGGGGACGACGTGGTAGCGGCCGACGGGGGTGTCAGGGACCGTGGGGACTTGGACGGGCGGGCGAGCCTCCTGGGGACCCGCGGCTCGGCAGGAGCCTCGCCCTCCCGCGCCGC
>CAYWYJ010000076.1:0-18721 GCA_964462635.1 uncultured Planctomycetales bacterium | reverse complement strand
AGGGTCGCAGCAGCGATTCGTCGGGCAGCATGTGGGCGGTGAGCCCCGGGGGTCGGGCGCCGTGCCACGTTTTGACCTGGTTGCCTTGCATGTCAATCAGGAAGCTGGTCGTCGAATTGCCCGGCGAGATCAACGTCCGCCCTTCGTACGGCCCCTGGGCCTGCGCGACGGCGCAACTAACCAGCACACTCAAGATCGCGGCGGTCCACATACGCATGTTGTACTCCTGCTGCGGGCTATGTGCCTACTGCTGCGTGAGCAGTCGCACGAACGGGTTGATATCGCCGAAGTCCACGACGCCGTCCGCGCTAATGTCCGCGTTCAAGCGGTCGCAGTGCGGGAACGCGGCCGCATAGCCGGCCGGGTTCGTCAGCGCGAGCACAAAGGGGTTGATATCGCCGAAGTCAATCGCGAAGTCGCAGTTCAGGTCGCCGTAGGCGTACGAGCCGTACTCGTCGGCGCCCAGGTCCACAATCCAGCTTCCGTTGGCGTCGCCGTCCCAGACGCGGCGCTGCCCGCCGAGGTCCAGTTCGCCCGACTGCGCCACGAAGGCCGGGTCGCCCACGTCGATGCACAGGGAAAACGGCAGGAGCTGATACTCAAGGTTGGCGGGGTTGGCAAAACGCGGGTCCGTGTCGAGGTTGCCGACACCGGGCCAGCCGCCCTGCACGTCGGTATACGTCACGTGAATCTCCGACCCGGTGGATGAGTAAGTGTAGATTTGCGGCCCTGTGCTGGCCGTGTTGCCCCAAACGATCGTGTTCTGGACGATGGGGGCTTGGGCGGGGTAGTTGAGGGCGTAGATGCCGCCGCCCGCCACGGCCTGGTTGTCGGCGATGGTGTTGCCGATGAGGACGGCGCGATCGTAGCGGCAGTAGATGCCGCCGCCGCCCTGGGCGTCCCCGCCGCCGGTGGACCGGTTCTGGGCAATCAAGTTGCTGCGCAGCGTGGCGTAAGTGCCGTAGTAGATGTAGGAGGTCCAGGAGTTGACGCCGCCGCCGCCCCAGCCGGCGGACACGTTCCGCAAAATGGCGTTACGTTCAACGACGGGCGACGAACGCGCGCCGAAGTACATCCCACCGCCGGCATAGAAGGCCGTGTTGTCGCGCACGATGTTCCCGATGAGCCGCGGCGAGCCGTATTCCATGCAGCAGATGCCGCCGCCGCTGTCGGCCTGGTTGTCACGAATGTAGTTATAGGCGATGAGGGCGGACGAGCTTTCGGTGGCGATGCCGCCGCCGGCCCCGTTGTAGTTGGCGTTGTGCGAGTAGTTGTAGCGCAGGTCGCAGTAGCGCACCGTCGGGGAGCAGTCCTTGATGTACACCCCGCCGCCGCGCACTTCCGGGTATGCCCCCGTGCCTTTGGCGTACCAGACGAAGCAATAGCGGAGCTCGGAGCGGTCGTCGGCGGCCAACAAGCGCAGCCCCCGCCAGCCCTCGGTCGTGTTCTCAGCGGTAAACCAGATGGGCCGGTCCTTGCGGCCCAGGGCTTCGAGCACGCCCTGCTCGACGGTGAGCTTGTAGTAGCCGCGGGCAATGACCTCGACGCCGGGCTCAATGACCAGCTTCTGCGCCGGCGGGACGCGGACATCGCCGACGAGGTAATACGGGCTGCCGGCCAGGGTCCACGTGCCGGACTGGTCGCCGGAGACGTCCGTGGCCCACGTTGAGGTCGTGACCGCCAACAGTAACGCGCCGGCCATCGCGTGACAGAGCGCTTTCATCGTTTCCTCTCCTTCGGTTGGCCAGTTCGCTCCCGCTTGCTGCGTGACTCAACAATGCGCGGCACCGACGACGGCCGGTCGCCGCCACCCCCGATGAAGCCGTCAACAGAACCCGCCACGCAAGTGGCGAGCCCCCCGGCCCCGCACTGGCGTGCGGGATCCTGGTCGGCGTGTTACCGCCGCTTCGTCCGCGAGCGCGCTCGCCGCGTGCCGATCAGTCCACCAACGCCCAACAGCGTCAGCGCGGCGCTCGTGGTCGGGCAGAGCGCTTCCGGGAACGGCCGCTGCCCCTGGTTGTCGGCCCCGCCGTTGTTGGGCTCATTCGGCTCGTTCGGCTCGTTGGGCTCGTTCGGCTCGTTGGGTTCGTTGGGCTCATTCGGCTCGTCGCCGGACCCGGTGTCGGGCTTGTGGTAGTCGGGATCACAGGCGTCACCGACGCCGTCCTTGTCCGCATCACCCTGCCAGGGGTTGGCGACTTTGGGGCAGTTGTCGCACGCGTCGCCGAACCCGTCGCCGTCGGTGTCACGCTGGTCGGCGTTCGACACCCAGATGCAGTTGTCGCACTGGTTGCCCACGCCGTCACCGTCCGCGTCCTGCTGCCCGGGGTTGGCGGCCGTCGGGCAATTGTCGCAGGCATCCCCGCGGCCGTCACCGTCGGCGTCCTCCTGGCCCGCGTTGGCCGCCGCCGGGCAGTTGTCGCAGGCATCAATGATGCCGTCGCCGTCGGTGTCCGGCTCGCAGCGGTCCGGCACGCCGTTGGCGTTGCAGTCGTTGCCGGCCGCCCCGGCCACGTCGCACTCGTCGGGAATGCCGTTGCCGTCGCAGTCCTTGCCGTACCCGCCGGCAATGTCGAGATCATCCGGCCGGCCGTTGCGGTTGCAGTCCGGGTCGCAGGCATCGGGCACGCCGTTGGCGTTGCGATCGAAACTCGCCTGGCGGTACTGCACCAGCGCCAGGTCCGCGGCCGACCCCTTCCACCACGCCCCGGGCACGGGCGCCGCGCCGTAGCCAAAGGCCCCGCCCGGATTGTGCAAGTAGTGCTCCGAGCCGCGCACCGGGTACGTGTTCGCGCGGCACCAGTAAACCTGCCCGTCCACGTGGAACCCGCCGAGCGCCTGCACGGAGATCCAGTACGTCCCGGCGGGCAGGGGCGCGCCGCCGAAGTCCCACGTGACCACGCCGCTGCCATACTGGCCGCGCCCGATCGTGGAGTGCAACACATGCCCACCGGCTTCGGCCCCGCCGGGAACATCCGCGACCTCAACCTTGAAATCCACCAGCAGGTGTCCGCCCCACATGGACGGGGTGAAATCCGCGCGGCCGGTGGTCAGGAACGTGTTCTCGGTGACCGTGAAGTCATCCCACGCCTTGGTGCTGTACTGGTCCATCCCCACGTCGGCGAAGCTCTGGGCGACCACGGTCCCACTCGCGGCCGCGGGCTGTGTGACCAGGGCCGACTGGCCGATCAGCTCGCACTCGTCCGGCTTGCCGTTCGCGTTGCAGTCCGAGCTGGAACTGAGGGCGATATCCAGGTCATCAGGCCGCCCGTTGCCGTTGCAATCCGGGTCGCACGAATCCGGTCGGCCGTTCTTGTTGATGTCGGCGCTGAAACCGCTGGCAATGTCGCAGGCGTCCGGGATGCCGTTGGCATTGCAGTCCTGCCCGGCCGAGCGGCAGCGCAGCAGCCAGTTGCCGGGCACCCAGTCGTCCACGCGGAACAGGGCCGAGTTGGCCCCGAGGTTCTCCAGGTTCTTGCCCTCGGCGAGCCAGCTCTGGTGCCGCGGATACCCGTCGTCCAGCATCCCCGGGAACTCGTAGTAGCCGTGCGGCGCGTAGGCCCCGACGAAGAACACGTCCCCCGGATTGCCGACCCGCACCGACGGCACCGCCACCGATGTGAAGAAGGCGACCATGGGGTTGACCGCCGGCACCGGCTTGGCGCTCTTCCAGAGCAACTTGGCGTTGCGCGGGTCGCCATCGTTATCGGGGTCGGACCAGAGGGCCAGCGTGGTCGGCACGCCCTCCGCCCAACCCCACGCGATCTCCACCGCGACGATTTGCTCGCCCCCCGGCCGCACCCGCAGCGCGTTCAGCCAGATGAACTCGCCGTAGTCCGCCCCGATGAACCACTCGGCGCTGCCGTCGTCGAGCCGATACCCGGTGTGCAAGTCGCACTCGTCCGGCACCCCGTTGGCGTTGCAGTCCGCGCTGGTCTGCGCGGCCACGTCGCACTCATCCGGCACGAAGTTCTCGTTGCAGTCGTTGGACGCGCCCGCGAAGATGTCGCACAAGTCCTTGACACCGTTGGCGTTGCAGTCCGTCGTGCCGCCGGGCTCGCACTCGTCGGGAATCCAGTTACCGTTGCAATCTTTGCTGAAGCCGCTGGTGATGTCCTGCTTGTCCGGCTTGCCGTTCTTGTTGCAGTCCGGCGGGCGGTACTTCACGTAGGCCGGCTCGCCTCCAATGTAGGAGCAGCCGTACTCGATCCACATGTAGCCGTTCTCCCCCCAGCCGGTGCCCCACGAGTTCCGCATGAGCCACGCCCCCGCGCGCCCTTTGCTGTCATCCCAGCCCACGAGTACCACGACGTGGTTGGTCGATTTCGGCTCACAGGCGTTGTACACGCCGCCGGTGTAGGCCTGAAAGGCGGTACTGACGTAGACCAACGTCGCGACCGGCCCGTGGGTGTAGATCGCCTGCTTGATCTGATTGACCGTCGGTTCGCCGTACCCGGTGCCCACCAGGTACCACGAGTCGGCCACGTAGGGATGCGAATAAGGGCAGTTGCAATAGGAGTTCGCCGCCTGGTAGGGGAAGTCCGTTTCCTTCACCGCCCCCACCCCCCCGCACGGGTCCGGCACCCCCCCGCTGACCAGGTAGTCCAACGCCGCAGTGTGCCAGCCGCCGTCGCAGTCCCCTGCATTGGTGCAGGTGCTGACCAGCCACTGCTCCGATAAGTCAACACTCTGCCCCGTCTCGATGCGGATCGCGCATTCCAGTGCCCCGATCGCCGCGAACGCCCAGCAGCTCCCGCACGAGGCTTGGTCCCGCACCGGCGTCACGCCGTTCTGCGCCCGCCAGTCAAACGCGGGCGGCAACGCCCCTTCGGGCTCGCAGAGGTCGGTCCGGGCCCGGTCACGCCAGTTCGGCGGCTCGACCACGCCGCACAAGTGCTCCATCGGCCGCGTCGTGGCCGGGTTGGGGCCGACCGTGAACGTCCAGCCCTCCTGCACGCCGCGCTGGCGCAAGGCCTCGATATCCGCGTTCGTCAATTGTGCCGCCGCGGGTCGCACGCCGCAGCACATCACTACAAGCAAAGCGACCGAACACCAACCGGCGCCCCGTGACGTAGCCGCGGCCATGCAATACCTCCCCTTCTCCGTAAGCGGGTTCCAGGAATCCGCCGGCGTGCCCCGGCCACCGTGGCCCGCCCAGGCTCGCCAAGCGGCGATCCAATCCTACCGCCACTGTACCGCCCGCCGCGGCGCAACTCAAGCTCTGTGCGGGTTCGCAACGATATGGCGTCGCCAACCGGTCCCGCCCAGCCGGGCGGGTCGAGCCGCGAGTACTCGGGAAACCCGCCGGCCGGACGCCGCCCCGTGCTCAGTATTCCAGCCGCTCGAAGTGCCGGGCGCCAACGAGCAGACTGACGGCGGCCACCGCCACCCCCAGCCCCAACAGCGCCGGAACCAGCCAGAACGGCACACGCGCGTCCTCGACGGCAATCAGCCCACCGAGTCGCACGAGGCCCGCCAGGGCCAGCCCCGCCATCTCCAGCCCGACGAACAACATGCTCGCGACCAGGTTCAGCGTGCCCCCGAAGCCCGAGGCGATGCGGGCCGGGTTGCGCTGGCCCAGCACGGGGAAGCGGGCCCCCAACCCCACGGCCAAGCCCGACAGCCCGATGCAGACGGCCAAGCACACCCCCAATTGGAGCTGGGCCCAGTCGGTCGGCAGTTCCAGGGCCCGCACCGCCAAACCCATGACGACCATTCCTGATAGCCCCGTGATCGTGACGGAAAACGCGAACTTGATCAGGAGCACGTACCCGCGTCGCAACGGCAGCAGGCCGAGCAACCAGAGCTGCTGCCCCTCCAGCGATAAGAGCGGGAAAATGAAGCGACTGGTGAACGTGGCCAGGATGAGGCTCACGGTCGTCAGATTCAGGAACGCGATAACCGCCCGCATCCCCGGCGAGTCGATGTCCAGAGGCAGCCGCTTCAGGTTGACCGCGTAGATCACCAGCAACCCGAGCATGATGGCCATCTGCGTCCATTGCATCGGGTCCCGCGCGAAGCTCCGCACGTCCTTGAGCATGAGCACGCGCCAGTCGGGGGGCAGGTAGGGGAACAGAATCGCACACAGGCCGCGTGTGACCCAGCCCGCGCGAATCCGGCCCTCGGTGCGGCCCTGCTGGGCCCGGCTGAACGCGGTGGACCATGTGGCCCCCAGCAGGTTCACCGTCGCCCAGGCCAGGAACACGCCGTTGGCCAGCACCGCGGCCAGGTACAACACACTCACGTCGGCCCGACGTTCAATCGCCGCGAAGACCCCCTTGGCCGTCCAGGTGCTCGGCAGCCACGGCTGCTGGGCCACGCTCAGGCGGCGGTAGAAGTTGGGGAGCCAGTCTTCGGTGAGATTGGCCCCGCGCACCAGGCTCCAGGCCCACGCCCCCGCCACGGCCGACAAGGCGATGCCGGCCCACAGGGCGATGACCAGGGGCCGGCGCGGTGCCCACATCGCCACCGCCCAGGCCACCAGCACACCGAGGGTCGCGGGGATCAGCACGAAACCGAGGAAATGCCCGGCGAAGAGCGGGTAGTAGTACCACTCGACGTCCGTGCTCCCGGCGACCGCGAGCATCAGGGGCACCCCCAGCAGCAGGAACGACCAGCTCGACAGCACCATACCCTCGAGCCACTTCAGGCACACCACCTGCCGCGGGGCCACGGGCAGGCTCAGCAGGTGCGCGGCCTCGTCCCGCCCGAAGAGTGTCCCGAAGGCCAGGATCGCGTTGGAGAATGCGAGCATGACCGCCAGCACCAGAAAGAAATGCACGAACACCTGCTGCTTGGCCACCAGCGCCACGAGTTCGTACCGCCCCACCTGGCGCAGAATCTGCGTCAACAACCAGTCCAATCCCGCCCAGATCACCAGCAACAGCACCAGCACGATGAACGCCCGCACGGGGGTTTGCCGCAACTGCTGGTCCAGCGCGTTGCGGAGCTGCGCCGCCCGGTAGCGCACCAGGACGAAGAACGGGAACCGCGGCGGCCGCGAACTGGCACTCGGGCTGGCCTCCATGCCCGAAGTGTAGGGCCCCCCAGCGTCGGAATGTAGCCCGGCCCCCGCGCCCGGCGGCTGCTCCCCCGCTCCGCACGCCGGACCACCGCGACCGCCGGGGTCCCACCGGGCCGCGCGGCGAATTATCGCCCCGTCCGGCGCGGCATTTGAAAGTGTACCTGGCCGATGCTATATTCAGGTAACCGGTACGAGGAGTCGCCATGCTGACCCTGACGCGGAAGACCGAGTACGCCCTCATCGCCGTCTGTCACCTGGCCCGGGTGGGCCGGCAGATCGTCAGCGCGCGCGACATCGCCGAGGAGCACTCGGTGCCGCTGCCGCTGCTGATGAACGTGCTCAAGCGGCTCAACCGCACCGGCCTGGTGAACTCGGTGCGCGGGGCCCGCGGCGGCTACGTGCTGGCCGTGCCGGCCCAGGAGATCACGCTCGCGGGGCTGATCGGCGCGGTCGAAGGGCCGGTCCACCTCACGCGCTGCACCAATCCGAGCAAGACCCGCCGGACGTGCAACCTGACTTCGACGTGTCCGGTCCGCGGTTCGTTGGTCAAGGTCCATCACCGTTTGAACTCGTTTCTGTCCGAGGTCACGATTGCCGACCTGGCGTTTGACGAGCGGCACCCGGCCCCGGCGGAGACCGTGAAGGTGATCGCCAAATGAACGTCTATCTCGACAACAACGCCACGACCCCCGTTGATCCGCAGGTCCTGGAGGCCATGCTGCCGTATTTCAAGGAGAAGTTCGGCAACGCGGCCTCGCGCAGCCACCAGTATGGGTGGGAGGCCGAGCAGGCGGTGGAGACGGCCCGGCAGCAGATCGCCACGCTGATCGGCGCCGACCCGAAAGAGATCCTGTTCACCAGCGGCGCCACCGAGGGCAACAACCTCGCCATCAAGGGCGTGGCCGCCATGTACGCCGACCAGGGGCGGCACCTCATCACGCAGTCCACCGAACACAAGGCCGTCATCGACCCGTGCAAGTACCTGGAGCAGCACGGCTATCGCGTGACGTACCTGACCCCCGACCGCCACGGACGCATCGACCCGCGGCAGGTCGCCGACGCCCTCAAGGACGACACCATCCTCGTGTCGATCATGCACGGCAACAACGAGATCGGGACGCTCCAGCCCATCGCCGAGATCGGCAAGCTGTGCAAGGCCCGCGGCGTGCTGTTTCACACCGACGCCTGCCAGACCTTCGGCAAGGTGCCGATCGACGTGCAGGCCATGGGCATTGACCTGCTGACCCTCAGCGGGCACAAGATTTACGGCCCGAAGGGCGTCGGCGCCGTGTACGTCCGGCGGCAACGGCCGCGCGTGCGGTGCGAGCCGATCATCCACGGCGGCGGGCACGAGCGCGGCATGCGCTCCGGGACGCTCAACGTCCCCGGCATCGTCGGGCTGGGCAAGGCCGCCGAGCTGTGCGGGCAGCACATGACGGCGGAGGCCGCCCGGCTGACGGCCCTGCGCGATCGGCTCAAGGACGGCATTCTCAGCCAGCTTGACGAGGTGGAACTGAACGGCCACCCGACCGAGCGCACGCCGACGAACCTGAACCTGTCGTTCAAGTACGTGGAGGGGGAGAGCCTGATGATGGGGATGCGCGAGATCGCGGTGTCCAGCGGGTCGGCCTGCACCAGCGCGTCGCTGGAGCCGAGCTACGTGCTGCGGGCGATCGGCGTGGGCGACGAGCTGGCGCACAGCAGCATCCGTTTCTCGCTCGGCCGCTTCAACACCGAAGCCGAGATCGACTACACCGTCGAACGGGTCGTGAAGGCCGTCAGGAAGCTGCGGGCGATGAGCCCGCTCTACGAGATGGCCAGCCAAGGCAAGGACCCCGGCAGCGTCCAGTGGGCGCACCGGTAAACTCGACCGCCGGTCGCCCCGGACGCGGCGGCGGCAAGGAGTGTGTGGAATGCCGTACGGTGACAAGATCCTCGATCACTACGAGAACCCCCGCAACGTGGGCGCGCTCGACGCCCAGGCGGAGAATGTCGGCACGGGCATCGTCGGCGCACCGGAGTGCGGCGACGTGATGAAGCTCCAGATCCTGGTGGACGAGAACGACCAGATCGTGGACGCCAAGTTCAAGACCTTCGGGTGCGGGTCGGCCATCGCCTCCAGCTCGCTGGCCACCGAATGGATCAAGGGCCGGCGGCTGGATGACGCCCTCGACATTAAGAACACCGACATCGTGCGGGAGCTGGCGCTGCCGCCCGTGAAGATACACTGTAGCGTGCTGGCGGAGGACGCGATCCGGGCGGCGGTCGCCGACCTCAAGGCCAAGCAGGCCGCCCGCAAACAGGCGCCGGCCGCCGTCGGGTCCGCCCCGCAACCGTGAGGCCGCGTGCAATCCGAGCCGCGACCGTAAGTGAGCGGTTGGACGAGCCGTCGGGTCCGCGCCGCGACCGTGAGGGAGCGGTTGGACCAGCCCCAGGGGCCAGCGCGGGGACCGCGGAGCGGACGATGGCCTCTGCCGCCCATCGCCGGCGACCCGGGTTCGTCGGGCCGGGTGCCCTGCCGAAGCGGCGGCGCGGCGGGCTGTTGAACGAACCGCACCGGAACCTGAATCCACCGGAGATGCCGTGATATGAGCACCACGCCGAAAACCAAAGCCGACGCCACGCCAGCGCTCGCCGCCCGGCAGCGCGCCCAGGTCCCCGCCGAGGGCCAGGGCGTTCAGCTCACCGAGCTGGCGGCCAAGAACGTGCGCCAGTACATGGCCAAGACCGACAGCCCCGACACGCAGTACCTCTACCTGGGCGTCAAGGGCGGCGGGTGCAGCGGACTGACGTACGTGCTGGACCTGCGCGACGAGCGGCACGCCCCGGTCGCGGAGACCGACGAGGTCTTCCTCTCGCACGACATCGTGATCGTGTGCGACCTGAAGAGCTACATGGTCGGCAACCTGTCCGGCACGACCATCGACTTCGAGGACGGCCTGATGGGCAAGGGGTTCACGTTCAAGAACCCCAACGCCAAGCACTCCTGCGGCTGCGGTTCGAGCTACTCCGCCTAGCGGCGCGCGGCCCGGCGGCCCGGCTTGCGGGCCGGGTCCGGCGCGGTCAACCTATTAGGGACATGACCACTTCAACGCGCGATAGCGGGCCGCCGACCATCCCGGCCAAGTGCCGAAGCTGCCAGCACCTCATGCCCTCGCCGCTGTTCTGCGACCACTGCCACAGCCTGTATCCCGCCGACGGCCTCGATCATTTTGCCCTGCTGGGACTGACGCCGCGGTACGACCTCGATCCGGCGGAGTTGCGGCAGCGGTATCTTCAGGTGTCGCGCGGCGTGCATCCCGACTATCACGGGACGGGCACGCAGTCCGCGACCAGCCTGCAAGTCAGCGCGCAGCTCAACGAGGCGTATCGCGTGCTCAGCGACCCGGTGTTGCGGGCGGAGTATCTGCTCGAACTGACCGGCGGGCCGCCGGCGACCGCCGACAAGACCGTGGAACGCGAAGTGCTTTGCGTGGCGTTCGCGTTGCGCGAGGAAATCGCGGAGGCGAAGGCCGCCAACCATAGCGCCGCGCTGGAGGCGTGTCGCACGCGGGTCCAGCGGATGTACGAGGAGACGCTGGCCCGCATCGCGCAGCTCGCCCGGCAGCTCCCGGGCGACGCCGACCTGCGGCAGCGTCTGCGAGCGGCGCTGAACTCGATCAAGTACACGCGGAAGCTCCAGAGCGAGCTGTAGGCCCCGATGCCCACCGACGACCTCATCCTCGGGATCGACCTCGGCACGACGTTCTCGCTGGTCGCGTACGTCGACGCGGCCGGGCCGCACGTCATCCGAGACGAAGACGGCGACGGCCGCGTGCCATCGGTCATCGGCATCACGCCCGGGCCGCCGGGCGAGCGCCCGCTGATCTCGATCGGCTGGCCGGCGCGTCGCCGCGCGGTCGAAAACGCCCGCACGACCGTGTATTCGGTGAAGCGGCTGATCGGCAAGGGGATCGCCGACCTGGAGCGTGAGCTGCCGTTTCTGGCTTACGCCGTGCGGCCGGGCCCCCGCGACACGGTGCAGATCGAGATTGAGGGGCGGTACTACAGCCCCGAGGAGATCTCCTCGATTATTCTGCGGGCGTTGCGCGAACGGGCCGAGACGCACCTTGGACACCCCGTCAGTAAGGCCGTCATCACCGTGCCGGCGTATTTTGACGACGCCCAGCGGCAAGCGACGCGCGACGCCGGGGCCGCGGCCGGCCTGGAGGTCGTGCGCATCGTCAACGAGCCCACCGCCGCCGCGTTGGCCTATGGGCTGGGCGTGCGGCCGGCCCCGCGCGCCGCGCAGCCCGTCGGCGAGCCCGGCCGTTTCTCGCTGCCGATCCCGACCTGCCCCACGACCTCTGCCGAGAAGTCCGGCCCCGCAGCGGGGCAGACGGTGGCCGTTTACGACTTCGGCGGAGGCACGTTCGACGTGTCGGTCCTGCGGATCGAGGACGGCGTGTTCCAGGTGCTCAGCACGGCCGGCGATACACACCTCGGCGGCGACGACCTCGACCGCACGCTCATCACGCTCGTGACGCGCGAAGTCGCCGAGCAATTCGACGTGTCGATCACGTCGCCGACGACCAAGCAGGCGCTGCGCTCGCTCGCCGAGGAAATCAAAATCCGTCTCGGCCAGCAGCCGCGGGCGGAGATCGAGCTCGACCTGGGCAAGGGGCGCGTGTATCGCCGGACCGTCACGCGGGACGAGTTCGAGCAGCTCGCGCTGCCGCTGGTCGAGCGCACGCTGGTGTTTTGCGGCCAGGCCCTCCGCGACGCCGGCCTGAAGCCCGCCGACATCGACCAGGCGATACTCGTGGGCGGCTCGACACGGATTCCGCTCGTGCGCCGCCGCGTGGGTGAGTTCTTCGGCCGCCCGCCGTACACCGCGCTCGATCCCGACGAGGTGGTGGCGATCGGGGCGGCGATTCAGGCGTCGATCCTGGCCGGCCGGCGCCCGGACATGCTGTTGCTGGACGTGACGCCGCTGTCGCTCGGGATCGAGACGATGGGCGGGGCGATGGGCAAACTGATCCTGCGCAACACGACGATCCCGTGCCGCGCGACGGAGATGTTCACGACGTTCGTGGACGGCCAGACGGCGATCAAGCTGAACGTGTTGCAGGGGGAGCGGGAGCTCGCGGCCGACTGCCGCGGCCTCGGCGAGTTCATCCTCGACGGTCTGCCGCCGATGCCCGCCGGCCTGCCGAAGGTCGAGGTCGAGTTCCTGCTGGACGCGAACGGCATCCTGAACGTGTCGGCCCGCGAACTGCGCAGCGGAAAGCAGGCGTCGATCCAGATCATCCCGAGCCACGGACTGACGCGCGACGAGGTGCAGCGGATCACGCGCGAGAGCATCGAGTTCGCCCAGCGCGACATCGCGGCCCACCGCCGCATCGACCTGCTCAATCAGGTCGAGTTCGACACGCACAAGACCGAGCAGATGCTGGCGCAGGTCGGGCACCGGCTCGACGCGGCCGAGCGGCAGCGGATCGAGGCCGATATCGCGGCCCTGCGGCAGTTCGCCCGGCAGACGGACGACCTGGACGAGCTGTACCGCCGACTGACGGCGTTCGGCCACGGCACGCTGCACCTGGCGGAGCTCGGCATTCGCGAGGCGCTGGTGCGGAGCAAGGACAACAGCGCGTGACGAACAAGGACGACAAGGCGTGAAGGACTTGGAGTATACGAGCGCCTCCCCCCTGCCGGGGAGTGCGGGCGTTCCGCCCGCCATAGCGGAGGAACCGCCCGCCGGTGGGTGTGGCACCGGCCAATGGCCGGTGCGCGGAGCCGCTGGCGGCCGGGCCCGGTACCGGCCGGACCACTGCTCAAGAGCAGTGGCACACAGCGGGATGCGCTGGGCGGGAGCAGCAGCGCACAGTCGAGCCGAAGGAACCGATGTGACCGAGAGTAGACCGTGAGCGACAAGAACCCCTATCTGCAAGAAGCCGAAGTCCCCCTCCCCACGCGGATGTACACGCTGCGCATCCGCGGCGATGACCAGCAGGAACACGCAATCGAGGTGAATCCCGACGCCCTGCCCGACGGCCACGTCGGCCGTCCCGGCTCCATCCTCAACCTCGCCCTGGCCCACGGCCTCGAGATCGACCACGCCTGCGGCGGCGTGTGCGCGTGTGCCACGTGCCACGTCATCGTCCGCCAGGGACTCGACACCTGCAACGACCCCAGCGACGACGAGGAGGACCAACTCGACGAAGCCGCCGGTGTCACGCCGAAATCGCGGCTCGCGTGTCAATGTGTTCCCAACGGCACGCAGGATGTCGTCGTCGAAGTCCCCGCCTGGAACCGCAATCTCGCCCGCGAAGCGCCCCACTGACGCGCGCCGCCGCTATACCGCAACCCACGCCCGCAGCAACGTCCGCGTCGCCGGCTTGCTCGGAATGTCGTAGCCGTGCCCCACGTCCGGGTCGTGGTGGATGGGGACACGCAGGTTGGGCGGCGCGACGCAGGCCGGGCAGCCGTCCTCGCACGGGCACCCCTGCACGATCTCCAGCGCCAGACGCAGCAGCTCCGCGGCCCGCTCGTAGCCGTGCCGGGCGTAACCGACGCCGCCCGGGTAGCGGTCGTACAGGATGATCGTCGCGACGCCCAACTGCGAGGCGTTGACGACGCCGCCAATGTCGTAGCGGTCGCACATCGCCAGCGTCGGCAGGGCGACGGTCGCCAGGTTCCGCACCCCGCACAGGCCCTCGTACGCCTCGAATCCCGCGTCCCGCACCGCGGCGAACGCCGCCGCCGGCGGCTGGAGCCACAACCCCGCCGTGTCGATCTGCTGCGGCGGCAGATCGAGCGCGGTCTGCCCGATCAGCTCCTGGGTGTACAGCTTGAACTTGCGGAACGCGGTGGTTTGCCAACGCACGCTGACATCGCCGAAGTAGCGCCGGCCGCCGAGGCAGTCGCCGGCGAGCCGCTCGGTCACGATGCGGCACTCGTCGGCCAGCAGCGGCTGCGTGTAGTAGTCGGCGTCGAGGCGCTCGACCCGGGCGAGGCGTGCCGCCTGGTCGAGCTGACGCACGATGTAGCTCTCCCCCTGGTGCAGATACACGGCCTCGGGGTACACCAGCTCGGGGGCGGAAATCGAGTCCACCTGGCCGATGACCTCGTTGCGACCCCCGGTGATATCCACGATCGCGTACGTCGCGTTGCTGATCGTCCGCAGGCTGGTCTGCGGGGCCGGCGGGTCGGCGGCGGACCAGTAGTAGCGGTCGGCCGTGTGCCGCAGCCGACCCTCATCGCTCAGCAATCCGGCGACGGGCTGGGCGGCGGGGCCGAACTCGCCCCAGTCCGCGGCGGACAACGGCAACTCGTATGCGGCACACGCCAGTTGGGCCGCGAGGATGTGCGGATTGGCCGGGTCGATGACGGCCTGCTCCAGCGGGCGATCAAACGCGAAGTCCGGGTGCCGCATGAAATACTGGTCCACCGGGTCGTCGTAGGCGATGAGAATCGCCAGCGACTCGTCCTGCCGCCGGCCCGCCCGCCCCGCCTGCTGCCGCAGACTGCACAACGTCCCCGGGAACCCGACGATGATCGCGGCGTCCAGCGACCCCACGTCGATACCCAGCTCCAGCGCGTTCGTGCTGCACACGCCCAGTAGCTCGCCGCTGAACAGCTTCTGCTCGATCTCCCGCCGCTCGGCCGGCAGATAACCGCCGCGGTAGGGTCGGACGCGGCGCGCGAGGTCGGGCCGGCGCCGGCGCAATGCGTCGATGACATAGGTGTAGAGCAACTCCGCGACGACGCGGGCCTTGCAGAAAGCGATCGTACCGGCCCCCTCCTCCAGCAGCCGCTGCATCAACATCTGCGCTTCGACGTTGCCGCTGCGGCGCGAGACGCGCGTGGCTTCCTCGTGCCACGGAGGGTTCCACAGCGCGAACCACCGCCGCCCGCGGGGCGAACCGTCCTGGTCAATCAGTACGATGTCATCCTCGCCCGTAAGCCATTGGGCCAGCGGCCGCGGGTTCCCGAGCGTCGCCGAGCAACAGATGAACTGCGGCGACGAGCCGTAGTGGCGGCACAGCCGGCGCAGGCGACGCACGACGCCGGCCACGTGGCTGCCGAAGATGCCGCGGTACGTGTGAATCTCGTCGAGGACGACGAATTTCAGCCGGGCCAGAAACGCGGCCCACTTGGCGTGGTACGGCAGAATGCTCTGATGGAGCATGTCCGGGTTCGACAGCAAAATGTTGGCGGAGCGGCGGATGCCGGGCCGGCGGTGCGGCGGCGTGTCCCCGTCGAAGCACGCGGGCCGCACGCGCTCCGCCAGCCCACCCGCGCCGATGAACGCTTCCAGGCCGCCGAGCTGGTCGTACGCCAGCGCCTTGGCCGGAAAGAGGTAGAGCGCGCGGCGATCCGGATCCTGGAGCAGGTCGGCCAGGACCGGCAGGTTGTAGCAGAGGCTTTTGCCCGAGGCGGTGCCCGTGGCGACGACGAGGTGGCGGCCCAGGCCGGCCGCGTCGAACGCGTCCGCCTGATGAACGTACAGTTGCTCGATCCCCGCGGTCTGGAGCGCCGCGCGCAACGCGTCCGGCACAGGCGTCGCCGGTTCGCGGTACCGCGCCGGTCGCTCGTCGAACGCGCGGACGTGCGCAAGCTGGCCGCGGTACGACCGGTCCGCCTGGAGCCGCGCCAGAAAAGCCGCCACGTCCATTGTCGACCACGCTCCTGGGCCGCGGGAGTATAACGTGTTAGCGAACAAAACCCAAACGCAATTCACCGCGCGCTTGATTCGCCCGTCGCCTGCATGCGCCCCCGGCAGCGGCCATTTCGGCCCGGCTTTACCCGGCTGCGCCACCTAGGCAGGCCGGGCGCGGCCGGGCGAATCGGAGCCGGGAGCTCCCCCCTGGGGAGCCGCGTGACCGCCTGCCGAGCTGGCGCACGGCGCCGTTGTATCCTCCCAGAATTCTCAGAACAATTGTATTATCGGACTATGTGGCCCGCCGCACCTTCCGCCGGTCCAACTCGAACCTGCACCCTGGCGGCCGGCCGGCTCTGCCCCGTTTCTTTTCTGACAATTCGCAGACTTTTCGCGGAACCTGTACATGGCCGGTTCAAGGGGTTACAGTGCCCACTTGATGAAACCGGCCGACCGGCGGCGGGCGATTGCCAGCGCCCGCGGCGTCCGGGAAGTGCGCGGCAACGGCAGCCGCTGCCGGCCCGATCGTACCAGGTATCTGGCGCAGTAGGAGCCATGCAATGACACGCAAGAGAGGGGCTCGCGGCTTTACGCTGATCGAGCTGCTGGTGGTGGTGGCGATTATCGCCTTGTTGATTTCGATCCTGTTGCCGTCGCTGCGCGACGCGCGCGAGCAGGCCAAGGTGGCCAAGTGCCTGGCGCACTATCGCCAACTGACCACCAGCGCCACGTCGTATTTCCTGGACTGGGCGGACAGCTTCCCCTTTTACATCATCACGTCGCAAGGTGTGATCACCACGAACGCCGTATGCACGTGGAGCTACGGCGGGAAGACCCCGGACGATTACTGGACAACTGAGTCGAGCGGGATCTTCTTCGTGCTGTCCAAGTTCCGGCCGCTGAACGAGTACCTCATGAGCGGCAAGATGGACGACGACCTCTGGGACGGGAGCAAGATCATCAAACGGGTTGAGGTCCAAGTCCTCCAATGTCCTGGCGACCGATTCAGCAACCAGCGTGGCTTCAACAATCCGGAGCTCAAGGAATCGCCGATCAGTTGCTACGACGATGTCGGTACCAGTCTGCACTGGAACATGCACGCCATCAGCGACGTAAACTGGGTCAAGGGCACGGGCTATGTTGATGATCCGTGGAATGGCCCGGGGACATGGCAGGAGCGTGGGCAACTTCTGGTTCGGAATGTGCAGGCGAAGTACAGCTCCACCTTCGTAATGTTCCTCGAGGACCCGATGGACTGGGCGTTTGGAAACAAGACCAACAAGTTACTTCAGATGATTGGCAACCACGGGAAGCTGAACCGGCATTGCGCCGGCTTCCTGGACGGCCACGCGGAATACAAGCAGATGGACACGCGCGGTTGGTGCGGTCCCGGCTGGCAGGCGATCAACCCCGAGTGGATCAAGCAGGGCATGGTTACGCCGAAGCCGGCGCACTACAAGAACGTCGGTAACTACCCAAGCTACACAATCAAGAACTGCAATCCGCCACGGACGTAGGCCGTCCCGGGACGGCCTCCCGCCGCGCGGGAGGCCGTTGTTGGGTATCCGCCCGGTCGGCGGGCGGTTGGAAACGAGGTTGGCGTAGCAGCACCGTCGCGGGGGCGATGCCGCTCACCGCTAGAATCGAGGAGCAAGGATGTCGCCTGCGGTCAAGAACGTCTTGTTGCTGGTGGCGGTAGTCGTGGTGTTGGGCGTGGCGTGGTTCCTGTTCAGCCGCAGTGCGAAGGAGTCCGCCTACCCTACCGGCTCCGGGTACACGGAGTGGATGTGTGACACGTGTAAGAAGCACGTGAAACTCAGCGCGGCCGAGCTTCAGGACTGGATGTTCGACCGGAAGAAGCGCGAGGTTGGACGCCCCGACCAACAGGTCGTCTTCTGGTGCTCAGACTGCCAGAAGTTCTCTGTAGTGTCGGCCGAGGTCGATCCGACCACCGGCGAGTGGTACTTCACCACGGATTCCAAGGGCCAGCACCACGAACCGCCGCCGACGGCGTTGCAGCCGCCGCCCGGCGAAGGCGAGCCGCCGCAGCAGTAGCGGGCTCCCGCCCGATCGATTTCATCACCCGTCCCGTACGAGGCCCGGCGGCTTCGCAGCCGCCGGGCCTTGTTGCGTTTGGTACCGCTGCCGAACCCCGCGAGCGCTCTACGAATCGCGTCTTGGAGTTCGGACCTGCGAACCCCCGCGCCGCGCGAGTGCTCTCAGCGTCATGCAACAATAAACGGGAAGGCGACCCTCCCGCCGAGCTGCGGCTCGGCAGGACGGCAGGGTCGCCGCAGGAGACAGCCTCGCCCTCCCGCGTTGCCCCGTTGCGAATGCCGCTCTAGCTCCGTTCGGCCAGGATCTTCTGGGCTGCCGTCACGCCCGCGCCCAGGTTGAACTTGTGGCCGAGCTTATAGAGCACCTGTTCGAGGGCCGCGATGGCGAGCACCGTGTCGGCCTCATCGACGTAGCCCATGTGCCCCAGGCGGAAGATCTTGCCCTTGAGCTGGTCCTGACCGCCGGCGGACTCGATGCCGTAGCGCCGCTCGAGCTCGTTGCGGATGTCCTTGACCGTGATGCCGGCGGGCGGGCACAACGCGGTCACCGAGTCGGACGGGGACTTTGAGAAGACCTTGAGGCCGATCGCCTCCCCCGCCGCCCGCGTCGCCGCCGCCATCGCCGCCACGCGCTTCCACACGTTCTCGATCCCCTCTTCCAGCAGCAGCTCCAGGGCCTTGACGAGGCCGCGGACCAGCAGGTGCGCCGGCGTGAACGGCGTGTCGCTCTCCTTGGCGGACTTGCGGGCCTTGTTGAGGTTCAGGTAGTAGGCGTGCTGGCCCTTGTTCGCCTCGATGACCTTCCACGCCCGCTCACTGACGCTGAGGAACCCCAGTCCCGGCGGGATCATCAGCGACTTCTGCGCCCCCGTGATGACCACGTCCACACCCCAGGCGTCCGGCTTGAGCGGCAGCGCCCCGGCGGACGTGATGCCATCGACCAGCAACAACTTGCCCGCCTGGCTGGTGACCTTGCCGATCGCCTCCAGGTCGCACGCC
>CAYWYJ010000075.1:0-18753 GCA_964462635.1 uncultured Planctomycetales bacterium | reverse complement strand
AAGGGGGTATTCCCGGTCGTGCGCCCGGGGGGGGCGCGGCTCCGGCCGCCCCGCGGCTCGCCGGGAGGCTCGCCCTGCCGGTTGGCGCCCCATGATCCTGAATGCCTATTTAGCATCCTTCTTCACCCTTGGCCCTTCGGCCCCTCGACCCCTGGGCCCCTTTGTTCCCGGCCCCTTGACCCCTCGGCCCCTTGCGTAAGAATCCCGTCATGCCCTCCGCCCCCCTCATCCTGCTCATCGACGACGACCCCGACTTCCTGGATATCAACCGCCGCGTTCTCGAAGCCGCGGGGTACCGCGTGGCGGCGTTCACGGAGGCGAAGCCGGCCCTGGCGAGCATGGCCGTCGAGAAGCCGGCCCTGATCATGTCCGACCTGATGATGGCGAACCTGGATTCGGGCTTCTCGCTATGCCAGCAGATCAAGGGCGACCCGCGGCTGGCCGACGTCCCGATCATCCTGGCCACCGCCGCGTCGAGCCAGCTCGGCCTGGACTTCCGCCCCCGCACGCCCGAAGACCTGGCCGCGATGAAGATCGACGCCTATTTCGACAAGCCGATCCCGCCTAAGACGCTGGTGGCGAAGGTGGCGGAATTGCTCGGGCGCCGCGGCGGGCCGCCGTAGAGCTCGTCGCGGACGGCCCCCGACCGAGTTCACGTGGTCACCGCCGGCTCAATTAATCCGTGCGGCCGGACCGGCGGCGTGATGCCGCCCGGGGTCGGGGCAGGGGCCTCGACGGTTCGGCGCGGATCGTGGGGCGCGTCCCCCGTGGGAGCAAGTGCAACGGCCCAGTTGATCGGCTGACCGGTGGCGGCATCAATCATGGGGATGCGGGCCGCGCCCAGGCCGCGATACGGTTCGATCGGACCGCGCCGCAGTCGCCACGCCCACGCGAGCATCTTGGGAACCGTCAGGAACAGCCCGATCTGCCCGATGAGTTGGTGCAGGAACCGCTTCGGAGACACGGAATCGCCGCGCATCCCCAGCAGCGCGCGCAACATGTTGGCCGGGTTGTAGAACGTCGCGTAGGCGCGCAGGAGGTTCAATTGCTGTTGCCAGGGGCGCGGATGCTGCGACGCCACCACGTGGTTGCCGTCCCAGAACGCGTTGGGCACCGGGCGACGGCCCACCCGCCGATAGACGGCCCCGGAGGTCAGGGCCGTTTCCAGGTTCCGCGTGCCGATGGCCGGGCCGAGATAGGTGCATTGATAGCTGACCGCGCCCTGGTCGCGCACATAGCGCGCCTGGTTCAGCAGGCCGGAGAGGTCGCCCGGGGCCGAGCGCAGCGGCTGGGCGTCGCTGTGGATCATCATCGCGTGCGGCTGGATGCCGAGCCGGCACAGCAGGGCGAAAAGCTGTTTGGTGCGGTCGGCACTCTGCCCCTTCTTCACCAGCGTGCCGGTCAGGTCCTCGATCCCGAACCAGAGTCCCCGCAGGCCCGCCTTCCGGCACATGGGCAGCAGGTCCCGGTTCTTGAAGACGTCGGCCTGCGTCCCCTCCGTATAGAACTTGATCCGCTTGCCCAGCGCGACGCCGCCCGTGGTGGTCCGGCCCAGTGCGCCCATGAGGGCCTCGACCGAGTCGCGCTCATTGAAGAAATTGTCGTCGGTCCCGAAGAAGGCCCGAATGCCGAAGTTCTCGTAGACGTGCTTGATCTCGGCCGCAAAGCGCTGCGGGCTCTTGTGCCGCCAGGTCCGCTGGTTGACTGCGGGAATCGGGCAGTACGGACAGTGAAAGCGGCAGCCCTGCGTCGCCACCACGGAGGCGATCGGCGACAGCCGCCCGACGCGCCGTGGCGCGCACGGCCGCGGGGCCAAGGTCTGTCGGCGGTGCGGCGGCTCGAGCACGCGATAGCCGGCGTCCGGCAGGGGGTACTCATCGAGGTCGCGCAACAACCGTTGCACGCCGGTGTTCACCGCGATCGGCCCGCCCGGGGGCGCGTCCGGCGACAGGTAGACCAGTCCGGGAACGCCGTTCAGCCGCCCCGCCCGGCGGGCCTGGTCGAACGCCGCGCGCGGCGTGACGCGCGCCGGCCGGTCGGCCAGGAGAGTGAGCAGGAGGTCCAGCAGCACAAAGGCTTCGCCGGTCACGGCGCAGTCGGCCCCGATGCCCGGCTCGGGACCGATGTCGAAGAAGTCGGTCGGCTCGTAAATGGCCTTGGGGCCGCCGGCGAGGATCAGCGGCCGGGCGTCCCCCAGCCGATACGCGTCGCGGACCAGTTCGTACGCCGGCTCCGCATGCACCTGCATGGCCGAGACCAGCAGGAGGTCGAGCGGCCGGCCGTCCAGCAGCATCCGGCTGGGCCGGACCCTGGGCGACCATTGCTGCAGGACGATGCGCAGATGGCCGAAGCCCGCCGCGTGCAGCACGTCCGCCAGCAGGCGCACGGAGCAGGGCGCCATGCGTTTGTCCGCGTACCAGAAGGGCAGCATCCGCGTGCGGAAATCGAACGCGTACACGATCCCGATCCGCAGGTCGTGGGCCTGCGGGCATCGCCGCAGCGCGCGAAGGCGCCGCTGGAGCTCGCCCTCCGGCAGGTAGACGTCCTCAGGCGCTCGGCGGGGCAGTTCCATCGTTCAGTCTCCGCGCGGCCCCGTCCGGCGCAGCTTGAGCCCGGTACGCCGGCCAGTGGCTTGGGCCTCCAGCGTCATGTCGGCCAACGCCTGCGACACTTCCGCCGCCAGTAACAGGACGGTGCGGCCGTCGTGGCGGAAGGTGGTGTCGCCCGGCGCTTCACGGTCGAGGCACAGGGTCCAACCGCCTTCCCGGCGTTTGAATCGCAACGCCATCCCGGCCGCCACGCCCTGGCAGGTCAGCCGGTGGGACAACCGTTCGAGCGCGGGCTTCGTCACCGCCAACATGTGTCACCGTCCTTTCGACTCTCAGCGCGGGCCGCGGCAGGGCGGGCGTCCACGACGGGCGACGCCCACGCCGACCGCGTCCCCAAACTTCTCTCCCTCCGGGGAGCTTCACCTCGGGACGTGGCCACGGCCGGGCGGCCGGTCACTGCTCCACACGTCCGTGTCGACGCTGCCCGCCAGCAGGAACACCTGTACGATCGTGCCGCTTGGGAAAGCCCTGACCACCTGTCCGGTGCTGGGCTCAATCTCCGCGCTGGTCTCGCGCACCTTGGCGCCAGTTATGCGCTCGATCTCCCGGCGGAGCGCGGCGGCGGCGGTGGCAAAGAGCTGTCCGTGGAATTCCTGCACCTTGGCGGCACCGTTCGGGTTCTTGGCCAAGGCCTTCTCGGCCTGGGACAAGGCCCCGCGCAACGTAATCACCAGCGCGTCATCGCTCAGGACCACAGTCACGGAGGTTGGAGCGTGGCCGGTCCGCTCCTGCTCGAACGCCTTGGCCGCCTCGGCGATCTGCCGGGCCATACCTGCCTTCGGTCTGTCCATTGTGTCTTTCTGCCCGGTGGCGGCTCCGGGGCGCCTCAGGCGGGCACAAAAGAACCGACGTGGCCGATGTGCCGAGGCACTCAACCACGTCGGCTTACTCGTTAACAGGCCTCCCGCACCAAGCGGGCTGCCCTTTAATCAGCCGTCCGACGACACTCGAGTGGGTCTGTGCTTGGACCAACCGGAGACGAGTGTACCGCAGTGCGACCGGGAACGCAAGCGCGAGAGGCCTCCGCCAACCACCCCCTGTACCATACCATCTCGGCGCCGGGCCGTGATTGCCGTCGCATGGCGTATTCGCTCACGGCTTCGGGGCATCGCGCGGCCGGGCGTCAGCACACGGGGCCCGGTTCGCGTTGGCTCCGCCCACGATGCGGCGAAGCACATCGGCCAGTTCGGACAAATGAAACGGCTTCCGGACCACCGTGGCCGCGCCCAGGCGGCGCAATCCTCGCGACGTGTAGTTGTCGAGGTATCCCGTGATGAAGCAGCAGCGGATGTCCGGCACCAACTCCTGTAGGGCCATCAGCGTCCGGGGACCGTCCAGTTCCGGCATGCACACGTCCAGCAGGACAACGTCGATGGCCCCGTGCTGAAAGCGGTAGATATCCAGGGCTTCGCGGCCGTTGGCGGCCGACCAGACGGCAAAACCCTCCCGCAGCAACCCGCTGTGCATCGCGTCGCGTATCTCGGCATCATCATCAGCGACCAGGACGCCGTGCGGCCGGGGTAGTGAACGGACTGCGTCGGCCCTCATTCCACCCTCTCCGTTGCGGCGGCCGGCGACCGGGCTTGGCCAGGAGCGCGGCACACCAGGCTGGCGGTTGCGGGCGCGTCGGCCGGCGTCTTGGTGCGCGGTTTTCGGACGCCGGTGGGCACCAGTGTGGCCGCGAACGTGCGGCAGGTGATTGCGAGGGCGCCGGTGACGTTCGGCGCGAGGAGCAAGATCGGAAGGTCGGCCGTGCGGGGCCCGCGCCGCAGTAGGCCGAGCACGGAGCGCACGTTCGCGGCGCGGACGATCTGATTCAGGACGATCAGGTCGGGCGGATCGCAAGCGGCCATCGACATTGCGCCGGCCCCGTCGTCGGCCCTGACGACCGCGAACCCGGCCCGGCGCAGGCGCAGGTCCACCCGTCGTTGCGGGCCGTCATGCGCGCCCACGACGACCGCCCGTGGCGCGCGTATTCCCGGACCAGTAGCTCCAGTTGGGGGACTGATCGGAATATCCAGCATCTGCCGGGCCGTCTTCATCGTCGTGCTCCTGCCCCTGCGATGCCACTTCGCGTCTGACGTGCCTGGGCACGGCCTCGGGGCGCCGTCCGCGCCACCTGGCGGCTCACCTTGGCACCGGTTGGTCCGGCCGTGTTTCGTGGAGGCACTGCGTGGCCCGGGTCTGTCCCCCGGTGGCGTGCCCGACTCCTGGTCGAGGTCGCCCGCACCGATCGCTGCGCGTGCAGTCCGCGACTGGAAGCGGCCACCGTGCCGGACGATGCGGGCCCACTCGCCGGGCTTGAACGAGACGGCGTTCTCGGCACCTCCGTGGTCACGTCTGATCGCCCGGTCCCTACGCGTTCCACGTCTCCGCAGGAATGCTCCTCGCGAGGAGGTAGACCTGCACGACCGCGCCGGTCGTGAATACCGCCACCACCGTTCCCGACTTCGGTTCCACCTCCGCCGCCGCCTCGCGCACCTCCACACCGGTGATGCGTTTGATCTCCTGCCGCAGCGTCTCGGAAGCGCTGGCGAACAGCCGGCGGTGAAAATCCTGCACCTGGGCCGCTCCGGCCGGATTCCTGGACAAGGCCTGCTCCGCGGGCGACAGGGCCCCATGGACAGTGATCACAAGCGTGCCCTCGCCCTGTATGACGGTGACCGACTTGGGGACCAGGCCGGTCCGCTGTTGCTCAAAGACGCTGGCGGCCTGCGCAATCTGCTGCGCCATAGTCGAAAGCTGTTTCGCCATCGCGTCCGTCCTCGGTCACTCCGGCCGGGTCGGGCCACCCGCAGCAGAAAAAAAAACGTGGCCGGACACTCTACGGTGTTCAGCCACGTCGGGTTACCTTTCAACGAGCCCGCCGGGGGAGGCCGGCTTGCCCTTCAGCCAGTGCTCCGACGCAATCTTCCGTTCAGTTCGCGCGAGTCAGCCCGTGAGCTCGCTCCTTGTAGTATAGCACGTACGTTCCAGAGAAGGTAGCGCCGTTGCGGATTTTTCTCGCGCGCGGTAAACTACTCATCAATTGTGCCAAGGGGCAGGGCCGGCGCCCGGCGGTTCTTGGCCCGCGAGTGTAGTGCCTCATTGAAGATGCGACGTATGAGGAACCGCTCTGCGCGCTCGAATTTCGTGCTTGTCGTCCAGCGGTCTGTCCCACCGGCCGTCTTTGCCCTTCGTTTACGTCACCACTATCGCGAGGCACTGCACTAGAGGCTCTTGAACCAGGGCACGACTCGCCAGCGCATCGTGACACCTCGGATGCACACGATGAAGACCCAGGGTGAAATCGAAGCCGGCATCTGCGACGGCGTCCGCCGCTTCGAGCAGGAGTACATGGGTCGCGGCCCGAAGGACATTCACACGCACCTGATCGACGATCTCGTCGTGGTCCGGCTCCAGGGTGTCCTGACCGCGGCCGAGCAGCAACTGGTCGGATCACTCCCGGCCGAGAAGGGGCGTGAGCTGCTGAAGCAGGTCCGCACGCAGTTGATCGAAACGGCCCGGCCGGTCCTGGAAGCGATGGTCCGGGAAGTCACCGGCGTCAGGGTCGCGAGCCTGCACCATGACATCAGCACCTTAACCGGGGAAGAGGTCGTGCTCTTCACCCTCGCCACCTCGCCCGTGTTCCGCGACAAGAAATCCAAGTGACGTGACCGCACGGAGATCGAGGCGCCCCTACCGGGCCCCCGGTGCACAGGCCCTCATCCCGGAATGGCGGACCCGGGACCAGGCGGCGGCGATCCACTACATCGATCCGGACAAGACCGCGACGCCGGACTTGGGTGCCAACCCCCGCACGCCGGTGGAAGAGGGCACGAAAGCACCGACGAGCGAGTAGCGCCGTCCGCGAGGTCTCTGGCAGCCAGTACCTCACGGCTCGGCCGTGTCGAGGGACCACTCGGGGAGGTCGTCGATCGCCGTCTTCTTGTCACTGGAGCCGGGGTCGCCGGCGGTTGCCGGGCGGGCGGCCATGCACAGGCGGATCAGGTCGGTCAGCTTCACGCGGATGGCGTCGCGGGCCTCACCCCGCTTGATCGCCCGCTCCAGGACGACGGCGGCATCGGTGATGGCACCGAACCCGACGCCGGCGGCCTCGCCTTTCAGCGCCCGCGCCTCGCGCTCCAGGTCCGCCATGTTCTCCTCACCGAACGCCGCCTCCATGCGTCCGATCCGCTCCGTCAGGTCCTTGACGAACCCATCGATGAGGTCGGTCATGCCCGGGTCGCCGAGCAGCGCGCTGACCAGCGGCTCGGGCTTGTTGCGGTTCACCACGTCCGCCAGCGACTCGCGTGACAGGGGCTTGGCCAGGAAGTCGTCGCACCCCGCGGCCAGGCACTGCTTCCGGTCCTCGGGATCGTCCAGCGCCGATACCGCGACGATCGCGCGGACGTACCCCTTGGCGCGGAGCATACGGACTGCGGACAGGCCGTCGAGCCGGGGCATCTCCAGGTCCATCAGGATCAGGTCGTACGTGTCCGCCAACGCCCGCTCCACCGCCTCCACCCCGTCGCCCACGCAGGTCAGGTCGACGTTCATGGTGCTCAGCAGGTGGTCGTACAGCTTCTGCGACACCGGGCTGTCATCGACCGCCAGGATGCGCGAACGCGTCGCCGTCGCCGCGAACGACGCCGGGTCGATCGGCCGGTCGAACCGCACGAAGACCTCATGGACGCCGTTGGTCCCCGGCAGGTAGCGGCAACCCGCCACCTTGCCGCTGACGGTCTGCCAGTTGTTGCGCACGGTCACGAGGTTGACCCGGCACACACAGTCGGTGTGGACGAGTGACCCGGTGAGAAAGTAGACCCCGTGCGGCCCCAGCTTGCGCGTGGGGACGACAAGGGCGTGGGTGGCCTCGCGGGAGACATCCAGCTCGACGCGCAGACCCGGAATTCGGTACGAAAAGAAGGGCGAGCCGCCGCTGGTCGTCGTCCGCGCGTCCTGGGCGTCCAGCTCCGTGAGCAGGCGCTGGAGGGTGGCGTCATCCAGGCGGACTTTGCGCATGGCGGGCTCACGTCCTGTTTATGGGGCGCGCGGGACGGGCCGATGAGGCTCCCGCGCTGCCCCATACGGGCGTATCGGGTTTTTTCGGAAGCCGGTCCAACACGGCAGCCCACGGCCGGTGCGGAGCCCGGTCGCCAAAGGCGACTCGCTGTGGCGAGCCGCTACCCTTGGCTGCGGCCACGGGCCGCGCCGTGCCCCGGTGGTGAGGCATCCGGGGCGACAGAACCCGCCACGCGAGTGGCAGCGTGCCTGGCCCCGCACTCGCGTGCGGGGCTCTGATTGACGCCCGCCAAACCGGCAACAGAACCCGCCACGCGAGTGGCGGGCCGTTTGGCCCCGCACTGGCGTGCGGGGTTCCGATCGGCCTGCGTAAGTGAGAGAGGTTTGTCGAGTAGCCCGTGCGCGCCGGGTCACGCCGGCTGTTGCAAGGCCGCCCGCTTCGCGTCCAGGTCCGCCAGAAGCCGGTCGTAGGACGCCGTGAACGCCCGCACACCGTCTTCCAATAGCGTCCCCGTTACCCAGTCCATGTCGATCTTCAGCCCGGCCAGCTCGTGCAGCACGCGCTCCGCTTCGCCGAGGTCCCGCTCGACCGTCTGGGCTGTGACGGCGTGGTCGCGGATGGCCTCGAGCGTCTCCGGCGGCACGGTGTTCACCGTGTTCACGCCGATCAGCGGGTCCACGTACTTAGTGTCCGGGTACGCGGGGTTCTTGGTACTGGTGCTGGCCCACAGCGGCCGCTGGGGGCGGGCGCCGGCGGCGCGGAACGGCTCGAAACGTGGACCCTCAAAAACGGCCTTATAACGCGCGTAGGCCAGTTTCGCGCACGCCACCGCCGTCAGCCCGTACAGCGGCTCCAGGTGCGGTTCGCCATGGTCGATCCGGTGGTCGAGCACCTTGTCCACCAGCGTGTCGATGCGGCTGACGAAGAACGAGGCGACCGAGGAGACCAGGCCCAGCGGCCGGCCGGTGTGTTGCAGCCGACGCAGCCCTTCCAGGTACGCGTCGATCACCCGCTCATACATCGTCAGCGAGAAGATCAGCGTGACGTTGACGTTGATCCCCTCGCCGATCAGCGTCGAGATCGCCGGCAACCCGGCTTCCGTGCCGGGCACCTTGATCATCACGTTGGGCCGGCGGAGCGTGGCGAACAGGCGGCGGGCCTCGGTGACTGTGCCGTCGGTGTCGTGGGCGAGCCGCGGGCTGACCTCCAGGCTCACGAACCCGTCGCGGCCGTGCGTTTCGTTGTACACGGCGCGCAGGCAGTCGGCCGCTTCGGCCACGTCCCCCAGGGCCAGCGCCTCGTAGGTTTCCTGTACGCTGCGCCCGTCGCGCGACAAAGCGCGAATGTCGTCGTCGTAGAGCGTGCTGCCGGCGATGGCCTTGTGGAAGATCGTCGGATTCGACGTGACCCCGGTGAGGCCCTCCGCCACCAGCTCGGCGAGTCTCCCGGAGCGAATGAGGTCGCGGCGAATGTAGTCCAGCCAGAGGGCCTGGCCCAGCGCGGTGATCTGTCGTATGCGGTTCATCGTCTTCCCGTGCGAAGGCCGTCCCGTTCCGCGGGCGGCGCGCTGGGCCGGATTATAGCCGCGCCCCCCGCGCGTGCCGAGTCACCTTTCCAGGAACCGCTGCACGCCGCGGCGGCTCTCCTCCGACACGCGCAGGTCCGCGGGCCCCGGCTGCGTCCCGTCCGGTTCGGTCCGCCGCTCCCCACGAAGCTCCAGCAGCGCGGCCTTGGTGTCCCGCAAGGCGGCCGGCGGGTGTGCAGCAAGGACGGCGGCGTACTGCCGGGCGCGCAACAACACCCCATCGTCGGCAACCACCTCGTCCGCCAGGCCGAGCGCCACGGCCCGCGCGGCGGCCACGAGCTCGCCGGTGAGCAGCAGATAGCGGGCCGTGCGTTCCGCGACGCAACGGAGCAGGTAGGGGAGCACGATCGGGGCGACGAGCCCATGACGGACCCCGGGGTACCCAATCGTCGCCGACGCCGCCATCACCACCACATCGCACGCGGTCACCAAGGCGGCCCCGCCGGCGGCCGCCGGTCCGTTCACCGCGGCCACCACCGGCTTAGGGCAGCGGTCGATGGTGTCCAGGAGCATTCGAAACGCCGAGATGTCCGGTTGGGAGGACGGCGCCGGGGCGTCGGCGAGTTCCTGGAGATCCAGCCCGGCGCAGAAGGCCGGCGGCGTGCCGGTCAGCACCACGCACCGCACGTCGGCGTCCCGGGCCGCGGCCCCGAAGGCCTCCGTCAACTGCCGGATCAGCTCGTGCGAAAGGGCGTTGCGGCGCTCCGGGCGGCGCAGCGTGACTTCGGCGATCGCGCTGTCGCGGGCGATGTGCAACGGCGGCGTCATGGCGCGTGTCCGATCGACATCGTGTGCGGCGTGTTCAGCCCCCGGGCGATCTGTTCGGCGCGCTGCGGCGAGAAATCGCCGTCGAGGATGATCCGGCCATCACGGATGCGGCGGGTCAACACGGGCGACAGCACGAGGCGGTCGTCGATCTCAATGGCCAGCCGGCCGCCCCAGTGCGACTGGCTCAATTCGTCGAGCGGCCCGACGGCCATCGGTCGGAACTCGACAAGCACCAGGGCCCGCCGGTCGCTCCGCAGCACGCGGGCCGCTTTGACGTCCGCCTCGGTCAACACCGGCTCCTTGGCCACGTACAGCGGTCGGCCGGCCTCGTCCCGCCGCGGCTCGTACCCTTCCTGCGGCTGTTCGCTGGCCAGGAACAGACGCAGCGTGACGGGTTTGGGCCGCTCGGGCGGGGGGACCTCGCGCGACCAGAGCGTGCAGCCGGCCAGCAGGAGCAACGCCGCGCAACAGAGCTGTCGCGCGATTCGGGTCGAGGTCATGGCGGCGGGCTCCGCGCCGGCGGCGCGGCGAGCAGGTCCTCGAGGGCCCGCAGCGCCTCGTCGCGCGTGCGAATCTGCTCTTCAAGCTGCCGTGTGTACAGCGTGTCCAGAAGCTCCTTGTAGCGCGGCCCCGGCGGCAACCCGCGCTGGATCAAGTCCTCGCCCGTGATCAGCGCGGGGGGCTGCACGGCGTCGGGGGGGATGGCCGCCAGTCGGGAGCGCAGGACCGCCTGACGTTCGGCCGCACGGCCGAGCTGGGCGTGACGTGCTTCGGCCAATTGAGACAGCAGGGGAAACGCCGGGTGCGCCATCAACCGCTTCAACTCGGCCAGGGTCGGCGAGGACGGATCGTCCAAGTCACCCGCGCGCGCCACGAGCCAGGCCGTCGTTTCACGCTGCTCGTTCGACAGCGTCAACGCCCGGGCGATACGTTCGATCTCGCGCGGCGTGCGATCGGCGAGAATGACCGCCAGCGCCAGCTCAAACGGCGCGTCGGGTGGCAACCGGCGCAGCAGTGCGGCCGCCGCGCCGAATGCCTCCGGTTCCCAGCCGGCGTCCGGCCACAGGTGTGGCAGCAGGCCCGTTTCGCGCAGCAGGTTCCACGCCATGCCACGCGTGGCGTGGCCGAGCATCTTCTCCAGCTCCTCGCGGACCCGCTCCGGTGCCACGCGCGCGAGCTTCGGGGCGTGATCGCGAGTGGCCGCCAGCGTCACCGGCTCGACCGCAAACCCCAGGCGGGCGGCGAAACGCACGGCGCGCAACAGCCGCAGATGGTCCTCCGCGAAGCGGGCCGCGGGGTCGCCGATCGCCCGGATGACGCCCGCAGCCAAGTCCGCCTGCCCGCCCACGTGGTCGATCACGTTCAGCGCCAACGGGTCGAGGAACATCCCGTTGACGGTGAAATCACGGCGCAGGGCATCGTGCCGGGCATCGGTGAGCGTGACCGTGGCCGGACGCCGCCCGTCCAGGTACGGCCCGTCGCAGCGGAAGGTGGCGACCTCCACCCACCGCCGGTGTTGCTTCACCAGCACCACGCCGAACTGCGCCCCGACCTGTCGTGTGGCCGGAAAGAGCGCGCTCACCCGCTCGGGGGGGGCGTCGGTGGCGACGTCGTAATCCTGCGGCGAGAGCCCCAGCAGCAGATCGCGGACACACCCGCCGGCCAACAGCGCCTGGTGACCCGCGCCGGTCAGGGTGCGCACGATGGCCACCGCCGGGTCGGCGGCGGCGGGCAACTTGGCCGGGATGCGCAACGTATTGGTCATCGGGGCGAATGCTCGTCCGCTAGCGGTCCGCCAAGTCCGCGGCTGACATCCAACCGGCAGCCCCGCCGCGCAAGAAAGCGGCCGGATCGCGGTGACCCGGCCGATGAAAAGCGGCGCGACATCGGCCGGTCAGCGCGACCAGCCAAAGTGCGCGAACGCCTTGTTCGCGTCCGCCATGCGATGCACCATTTCGCGCTGGTTCATCGCGTCGCCTTCGCGGCGGAACGCGGCCATGAGCTCGTCGGCGAGGCGGTGCGACATCGGCCGGCCGCTCTTGCCGCGCGTCGCGGTCAGGATCCACCGCATGGCGAGCGACTGGCGGCGCTTGGGGTTGACCTGCATGGGCACCTGGTAGTTGGCGCCGCCGACGCGTTTGGAGCGGACTTCGACGTCCGGCTTGACGTTCTCGACCGCCTTGAGGAAAACCTCAACCGGGGGGACGTCGGTCACTTTCTCGGCGATGCGCTCCATGGCGTCGTAGAAGATCCGCTGGGCGACGCCCTTCTTGCCCTCCCACATCATGCAGTTGATGAACTTCGACGCGGTCCGGTTGTTGAAGCGCGGGTCGCCGCGAAGCTGCCGGTTCGAATTGGTAAATCGCTTGAAAGCCATGCCTCACCCGGGAACGTTATTTCTTGCGCTTGACGCCGTACTTGCTGCGGCCGCGATTGCGCGGCTTGCCTTCCTTGTCGCCGGCGACGCCCGCGCAGTCGAGCTTGCCGCGGATGATGTGGTAGCGGACACCGGGCAGGTCGCGGACGCGGCCGCCGCGCACCAGGACGATCGAGTGTTCCTGGAGGTTGTGGTCCACGCCGGGGATGTAGGCCGTGATTTCCTTGCCGTTGGTCAGGCGGACGCGGGCCACCTTGCGCAAGGCGGAGTTCGGCTTCTTGGGCGTCTGCGTTTTGACCTGGAGGCAGACGCCCCGCTTCAGCGGGCTGCGGTCCAGGTCGCGCACCTTGGACTTGCGGGGCACGTCCCGGCGTGGGTTCCGCACCAGTTGGTTGATCGTCGGCATAAGCGAACCTGACTAGAGACCTCTTCGCCGGCCGCCACCGGCGACCGCAGACCCGCTAGTATAGCACGGGGCGGGCGGTTGCCAAGCACCTTCGGGCTGGTCACAAGCGCTTTCGCATCGCATCGCAACGCCGCGGAGCACTTGGCGCTGCCGGCCGGTGTTCGTCCGGTTTGGACGGGTCTGCTGCGCAAGACATTGTAATACAGAGGGTTAGCGATTGACGCGTCGGCGAGTTCACAATCTGGACGAGCGTCGGCGGCAGCCGGCGTGCCGACACTCTTGGTCGAACGCCCCGTAGTTGCCCGCGTAGCACCTGGGGCGGAAGTTGGAGCGCCACGCAAACGGCGGCCACGCTCCGGCCCACGACGGCGAAGGCCGATAAGAGCTGAGGCCCGTCGCTGTACGATCCAGCCGTGCGAGGCTACGATAAGGGTGCCCATCGATGTCCGGGCAGGGCGGGCCCCCGAGCCTGCCGGGCGCTGGGAAGAAGGCCGGCGCACGGCCGTTGCCAGGAACGCTTACAGGGTCTGGTTTGCAGGAGGAACCCGCGGCGATCCCCGCGGGGATGAGTGTCTCGGATGCGGGCCTCGACGCGGTACATGGTCAACGCGGCCAGCAACTGGGGACAGCTCGTTGTCTCGGGCGTCGTCGGCGTGGTTGTGCTGCGCTATGCCGTCGATCGTCTGGGCAAGGAGCAGTTCGGGTTGTTCCCGATCGTCGGCTCCGTCCTGGCCATCCTGATGCTGTTGGATCTGGGCATCTCCAGCGCCGTGGCACGCTTCTCCGCGCGTCACCAGGGAGCGGGAGACTTGGCCGCGCTGCGCAGGACGGTCACGACGGCCCTGATCGTCATGGGAGCACTGGGGGTCGCCGGCGGGCTGGTTCTGGTGGCGGCGATACCGCTGGTCCACTCGTTCTATGCCGTTCCGCCGGAACTCTACGCGGACCTCGTCGGAATGACCGTTTGCCAGGCCGTGGCCTTTGCTGTGCGTTTCGCCAGTGTTCCCGCGGCGGCGGTGCTGATTGGCGCCGGCCGCTACGAGCTGATGAACGGATTCGAATCGCTCGGCAACTTGGTGCGACTGGGCCTGTTGGTGCTGTTGTTCACCGTCTGGACGCCCACATTGTTCCTGTTCGGCGTGACGTTCGTGGCGCACCAGGTGGTGCGGTTGGTCGGATTCAATTTGGTGGGCCGGTATGCGGTGGTGCGGTCACCACTCTACAGCCGCCGCGCGGTGAGTTGGTCAATCCTGGCCGACCTGGGGCGGTTCAGTGCAATCCAGAGCGTGGGGGTGTTGGCGTGGACGGCGCTGTTGCAGGGACCAAACCTCATTATCGGCCGGCTGCTCGGCAACGCCATGGTGACGTACTACCAGCCCAGCCTGCTCGTGGCCTGCCAGCTCGCCGCGCTGGCCTCCGGCCTCACCAGCCCGTTGTTGCCCCTGGCCGCGAAGGACGCGGAGACGAACGGCGGGCGACGGCTCGGCGAATGGAGCTTGCGGTTCGGCCGCTTGGTCACCCTGTTCGCGGTCGCCTTGATGCTGCCGATCCTGCTTCTGGCCCGGCCGATCCTGACCGTCTGGATGACGGAGGATTTCGCCTGGACCGCGCCCGTGTTCGTGGTCGCCGTGGCCGCGCAGCTCTTCAACCTCACACAGTCGGCCAACTACTATCTGCTGCTCGGCGGCGGTCGGATCACGTTCTGGCAGGTGAGCGAAATGGTCGGGACCATTGTCGCGCTGAGCGCCGCGGTGGCGGGGCAGTTGCTGCTCGGCTGGGGCCTGCTCGGGATCGTCGGCACCGTGGGCGTGGTTACGCTGGCGCGGGCCGGGCTGTATCTGCCGTGGATGTGCGCCCGCGAATTCAAGCTGCCACTGGGCACGTACTACAAGCAGGTGTACGGCCGGCCGGCGGTCCCGGCGGTGCTGGCTGGGGTGACGTGTTGGGGACTCCTTCAACTCTGGCCGCCTGGTGATCTGGCCGGCCTCGTCGGCCACGGCGTGCTGGCCGTCGGGTTGTTCGGGCTGCTCGCCTGGTGGCTGGCGTTGACGCCTGCGGACCGCGCGGTAGTCTTGGATCTTCTGCTGCAAGTCCGTCAGAGAGTGGCACGCAAGAGCGTGGCCCTGGGCGTGTCACCGCCGGACGCCGGGGAAACCGTGAGGGGGGCACCGCGATGAGTACCGCGGACGTTGCGGTGGTCATTCCGGCGTACAACGCGGAGAAACTGCTTCCGCGGGCGTTGCGGAGCGTTCTGACCCAGACTGTCGCGCCGCGCGAGGTGCTGGTTGTGGACGACGGCTCAAGCGACGGCACGAGCGACGTGGCCCGGAGCTTCGGAGCGCCGGTGCGCTGCATCCGTCAGGAAAACGCCGGGGCCGCCGCCGCGCGAAACCGTGGGATCGCGGAAGCCACGGCGGAGTGGATCGCGTTTCTGGACGCGGATGACTGGTGGGAGCCGGAGCGCTTGGCGCTGGGCCTGGCTGGAGAGGTCGGTCACTTGGTTTGTGGCGCTCGTCTGTCTGCACGGCGCCGCAGCGCAGGAGTCGGCTGATGGACGCGACCCTGACCGTGCAGTCGAAGCCCCAGTCCCGCAACGACGGTACCGTGCTTGGCCTGGTGCTGGTGCCGGCCCTGATCATCGCGGGCCTGTTATACGTGAGCGGCCTTAACGAGGTGGCGCTCGGCGTGGCCGCCGCCGGGGCCCTGATTTCAACGTTAATAGCGCCCGAGGTCGGACTGTACATCTACTTCATGACGCTACCTTTCGACCAGATGTGGATCCAAGAGAAGGGCGAGTGGATGACACCCGGCAAGATCATCGGCCCGGTGGTCTTGCTGATCTGCGCGTTGCACATGAGGCGCGAGCGACAGCCGGTGCGAGAATCGAGCTCCATCGTGGCCGTGATGTTGGCTTTCGGACTGTGGGGGTTCGTGACGGCGTGCTGGGCCGTGGTTCCACTGCTGGCCATCAAGGTGGCTGGTCAGGTGGTCGTGCAAGTCCTGTTGATCGTGGTGACCGTAAGTCGACTCAACGACCGCGTGCGGTTGGGGCGGGCACTCTTGTTTGCGTTCCTGGCCGCCCTGCTGGCCTCATTCCTGATGATGACCGGTCGGGCCGGTTCAACGCAATGGGCCCGTGCAACCATGGGTGAGTTCTTTGACCCGAACGCGGTCGCCCTGGCCTTGTTGACCGCGCTGTTTGCGTTGCCCGCGGCCTGGAAATCCGTGCGTAGCCGGCTCTTGCGCTTGGGTGTGCTGATCGCAGCGCCGGTGGTCGTCGTGGCCACGGTCATGACGGGATCGCGCATGGGTCTGGTCATGATGGTGGGTGTTCCCGTGGTGGGCATGTTGCTCAGCGGCCGCGCCAAGGCCCTGTATCGTCTGTTCGTCCCAGCGCTGGCACTTGCGCTGGCGTTGGGTACCTTCTGGTATACGATGCACTCGGCCAACGTTTCCGACTACACGCGCGAACGCTACGATGAGATGCTGTCGGGGAGGCTGAATGTCAAGGGTGAGGGCCGCATCGTCATCCTTATGACGGCCCTGACCAACTACCTGCACGAACCGTTAGGGTACGGATATGGCAATACAGCGGCCGGTCTTGGGCTGCAAGCCGGCTTGGCCGCCACCGTCCATGACAATGTGTTCTCGCTGCTCATCGAGGGCGGACCGGTTGCTTTCGCCCTCATGCTTAGTGGGTACTGGCTGCTCTTCCTCTGCGTGCGCCGCGTGCGTGCCCCCGACTTGCAGCTCCCTACGGCGATGATGTTCGGCGTGGTAGTGCTATCGTCATGTCTGCTGCAAACATACCAGTCCAAGTACTTCTGGATCCCGGTTACCTTCTGCCTTCTTCTGGCCGAGCAATCGCGGCGTGAAGAGCTGGGGCTGGCCGTGGGTCAGGTTCCGCGACCGGACCTTGCCGCGCGGGCCGCTCTGCTCAGTCAACTCGGGCCGGCCGATCCGGTGGTCTGCGCTATGGCGCCCGCGCCGAAGACATGAATGCCGACTGATCAACCGACAGTGGCGATGCTCATTGGGGGGCACGAAACCGGCGGCCTGGCGACCGTCATTCGGCAACTTCTCGCGGGCGTGGACCGGCAACGCTACGCGCTCCGCCTGGTAGTCTGTGATGTGGGCCCGTATGCGGCCAGCCTGCGGGACGCCGGCTGGGTATGCGACAGCCTCCGTATCGGTCCGCCGCCGCTCCTGCGCCGGCACACGGGTTATGGCGTGCAACACCTCGGGTCCGCGCACATGCGCAGCGTAAGCTGGGCCGTGCGTGGGGCCCTGGCGCTGGCCCGATATGTCCGCCGCCACCGGGTGGCTCTGATCCATACCCATTACTACCATTACCACGGCCTCAGCGGGCTAACGCACGCGCTCTGCGGGGTCAAGTGCGTCTGGCATTGGCACGGGCAGGAGTATCGCGCCGGCCTGCTGAAGTTGGCGCCGTTCATCCGCCGGCTCGTCCGCCCCTTCGGGCGGTTCATCGCCATCAGCCAGGCCACGCGCGCGTCGATCGACGCCCTGGCCGGCGACCGGATCACGGTGGTCTACAACGGCCTGCCGCAGCCGCAACCCTGCTGCCGTCGGCGCGTACTGCGCGAGATGCTCCGCCTGCCCCCGGAGGCACGCGTCGTGGGCATGGTGGGAACGCTCCACCCCATCAAGGGCCACCTGGACGCACTCGAAGCGGCTGCCCGGATCTGCGAGCGACACCCCGATGTTCACTTCGTCTTCATCGGCGGCCACACGGAACCGCTCGAGGCGTACCGCGAGCGCGTGCTCCAACGCCGCCGCGAGCTGGGCCTCGAGCACCGGGCGCACTTCGTCGGTCACCGTGACGATGCCGCCGAGCTGATCAGCGGTTTCGACATTAAGATTCTCACCACTCTGCCGCCCGGCGAGGGCTTCGGCCTGGTCATCATCGAGGCGATGGCCCGGCGTGTCCCCGTCATTGCCACCGACGTCGGCGCGCCCGGCGAAATCCTGACTCACGACCAGACCGGAATCCTGGTTCCTCCATCCGACCCCGCCGCTCTCGCGCGAGCCATCGAGGACCTGCTGGCGGATCCCGAGCGGCGGCAACGTCTCGGGGAGGCAGGATACGCGGCGTTCTGCGAGCGGTTCGACATTCGCCGGACCGTGCGCGAGATCGAAGCCGTCTACGATCGTCTTCTGAACAGGCCGGCGGCGCCGGATGCGTAGTTGCCCCGCTGCCCGGGCTATGACGCCGCCGCAGGCTTGGAGACCGCGGCCGCGCGGCGGCGGGCCGTGAACTCCGGCGCCTCTTTGACGCACGTGCCCAGGATCTTGAGCGATTGGCCGAAGGCCGCCCAGCCGGTGCGCGTCAGCTCCGCCGGCCGCGTGCCGACGTCGGGGTAGCCGTCGGCGTCGGGCACCGCGTGCTCCCAATTGCGGAACAACCGCCCCCACTCGCTGTCGAGCACGTCCTGCATGATCCGCCGCGCGCGGGTCGGATACCAGAAGCTGTCGTGGTACAGCACGCTGGCGATGTACGCCCACGGGGCCAGCACCGTCTTCAGCGACCACTCGATCGGCTTCTTCAGTGGCCCCCAATAGATGTAGTGCTGCATCCGGCTGGCGAACGTCATCTTCTGAAACGGGCCGACGAAGTGCCAGTTCTCCTCCGCCGCGGTCCGGTCGCCGACGATCTCAATCTGCCGCGGGTCGCCGCAACCCAGCCCGCGCTCGTGGGCCAGCCGGATGAACTTGATCGACAGCGGGTCGAAGCCCATCAGCTTGGCCGCGACCGCGTCGATGGCCACCTGGTCGGCACTGGCCAGGATCACGTTCTTGACGTGCGGCATCATGCAGCGCGGGCCGGGGCCGTCGCCGGCGAACGTGCCGTCCATGACCGCGAACACGCCGCGATGGATCTTCTTCTGGATCATCAGCAGGTCGACGAGCGTCTCGTGGATGACTGGGTGTGTCCAGTGCCGGCGCTCATTCAGCAGCCCGCCGAACGCGTTTTTCATCGCG
>CAYWYJ010000074.1:0-18915 GCA_964462635.1 uncultured Planctomycetales bacterium | reverse complement strand
GAAACCGTCCTCATCGCCAAGGGGCCGACTGTCTCACTTGCTGTGAAGCACTACATGTGTGGCCTGCTCCCCAAAACCTGGTCCAGGTGGTATGAGAGTCGATTGGCCCGGCCGCGGCGTCGCCGCGGCCGGTGCGGAGCCCGGCCGCTACGGCGGGCGGGACGGCCGCCGCGGTCATGGCCCCACCGCCGGCTCGCCAGCGCTTACGACTGGCCGGACGCCGGCGCCACCCAACCACGGTCTTCTCGGCGTCCTCAGCGCTCTCGGCGCCTCGGCGGTTGCCTCTTCCCAACGCCATGGCCGGTACGGAGCCCCTTGACAGCGCCGGTGCCGTCAAGGGCGGGCCGGCCGCTACGGCGGATGGAACGCTCGTGCCCACGACCGGCGGGACGCCGATGCTCACCACGGCGGGCGGGACGCCCGCGCTCCCCAGAGGTGCTGAACTCCCGCCACAGCGGGTCGGTCGCCACGTCCGCCACAGGCGAGACTCGCCGAGGCCAGGGCGACTCGCTGTGGCGAGCTCCGGTCCAGCGCTACGGTTCACCACGGGCGGCCGCCCCGCGTGGCCGCTCGATGGGCTAGAATGCCGCCCTATGGCTCGCAAACGCCCCCCACGCAAGGTCCGCGTCGATTTCCGCCAGAACCGCCAAGTTCGGCGGCGGCAGGACGACTGGACTCGCCGATATCGCGCGGAAGAGGAGAAGCTGGACGAGACGCTGCGCCATGAGTCGGTGCGGGCCAAAGGGGACTTGTCACGCAAGCGAACGATTGTGCTCGGTGACGACGATTCGCCGCTGGTCGATCGCCAGGCCTGTCGGGCGGGGACGGTCACGCAGGTCCACGGGCGGACCTGCACCGTACACGACGGTCAGGGGCAGACGTGGGAGTGCAGCATCCGGCGCGTGCTGCGGACGCGGCTGATCGAGACCCGCTCACCCGTGACCGTCGGCGACCGCGTGTGGTTCTCCGATCACGCCGCCGAGTGCGACGGCCTGCTCGTTGGCGTCATCGAGCACGTGGCCGAACGCACGTCGTGGTTGTCGCGGCGGGACTTCCGGCGGCGCGAGCACACGATCGTCGCCAACGCGGACCAGCTTCTGGCAGTGCTGAGCGTGGTGCAGCCGCGGCTGCGACCGCACCTGGCGGACCGCTACATCGTGGCGGCCTTGAAGGGCGGGCTGCGGCCGATCCTGTGCTTTAACAAGGTCGATCTGGCGGAGGACACGTCGGCGGCCGAGGACGAGTCGCAACAGGCCACCGGCCAATCGGTGTGGGACGCGATCGAGGAGTTCCGGTCGCTCGGCTACCTCTGCCTGCGGACCAGCGCGGTCACGGGCGCGGGTCTCGACGAGCTGCGGGCCGCCCTCAAAGACCACATGACCGTACTGGCCGGGCAGAGCGGCGTGGGCAAGAGCACGCTCCTGAACGCGCTCCAGCCCGGGCTGGGACTCAAGACCCGGGAAGTCAGTGAGGAGACCGAGAAAGGCCGCCACACGACGACACGGGCGCAACTGCTGCCGTTGGACTTCGGCGGCTATGTCGTGGACACGCCGGGCGTCCGGGCGTTCGATGTGTGGGGCGTGAAGCCGGGCGAGCTGGAGGCTTTTTTCGAGGAGTTCATCCCGTACGTGCCGCAGTGCCAGTTCAGCGATTGCGTCCACCGGCAGGAGGATGGCTGCGCGGTGATCGCGGCGGTCGAGGCGGGCGCGATCAGTCCACGCCGTTACGCCAGCTACCTCAAGCTCCTGGCCGAAGTCTGAGCGGCCGCGGGCCGTGCATCACGGAAGGTTCTCACACTCGCCTCCCTCGCCGTCGGCGTCCCTGACTCCCCCCCCTCTCAGGTCGCCGCAGGCGACTCGCGGCGGCGAGGAGGGGTTGGGGGAGGGTACGATTCCTCGGTGAACTGAACGTTGTCGGTTCCGCGGTCGTCCCACAGCCGCGGCGACCGCCAATCCCCGCCGATCTCCTAGTCCTCGTACCACTCCTCGTCGTAGTACTCGTCGTACAGCGGATCGTACCACTCATCCTCGTAGTACAGCTCGTCGTCGTACCATTCGTCGTCGTACCATTCGTCGTCGTACCACTCGTCGTCCCAGTCCCCGGCCGGGTACTCCTCGAACCACACCTCGTCCACCCGCACTTCTTCTTCGACCCATACGTCGCGATAGTCGTCCGGCGTGTAGACGACGTCGTCGTAGTAGCCGTCTGTGCAATCCCAACATTCGCGGTCGACGTAGATGACGCCGCCGTCCCCTTTGTCCAGCACGAAGTCGAACACGCACCCGGTCTGGGTCGCCAGCAGGGTCGCGATGAGCAGGGCCGTGGGCTCTCGACGCATGACGTTCTCCTCGCCCCACCTGGCGGACGGTCGCTGCCTCCAGTTTATTCAAAGCACACGCCCTCTCCAAGGAAGCGGAGCGCGACCCGCGAGCGCGAGAAATGATATAACACATTACCAGACAACCAGTTACATACCATGAAGCCCGCTAACCGAACCCACCACCCCAGTGGTGGGCCGCTCGGTCCCCGCACTGGCGTGCGGGGTTCGGATAGGTGCTCTCGGCGATGTCCTGGTCGCTTGCATCCCCTGGCAGGAGCCCCGGCTGAGAACTGGTCGGCACCGCGTTCCCGACGACGACTGCGTCCGATACGGCCTCTTGCGGGCGCGCCGACACTGGAAACGATCGACCCTTTCCGGCATCATGTCGCTTGGCCGCCGACCGCGGATGACCGCGGCGACCGCCACAGAAGGGGGGCCGTGGCGCTTCGGCGAATGCGCCGCCCCGGCGTAGCGAGCCGCGACCGGGGGTCTGTCGCCCCGCGTACGTGCCAGGAGAGACGATGAAGACCACCCGGCGGCTCGTGCAGGCGGGGTTCCTGATCCTCACAGTGGTCGGCGTGTTCGTCGTCGGCGGACATGCCGAACGTTGGTGCCCGCTCGGCGGCGTCGAGGGCCTCTACACCTACCTCACCGTCGGGAACCTGACGTGCTCCCTGGGGGTGTCGAACTTCTACATCCTCGGCGGCGTGCTCCTGCTGACGCTGCTGGTGCGGCGGGCGTTCTGCGGCTATGCCTGCCCGATCGGGACGATCTCCGAGTGGGTCCAGCTCGCCGCCCGACGCCTCGGTTTCCGCGCGGGACGCGTGCCCTACCGGCTCGACCGCGCCCTGGCGCTGCTCAAGTACCCCGTCCTCGGCGTCATCGTGTACTTCACCTGGAAGGTCGGCGAACTCGTGTTCCGCGGCTACGACCCCTGCTACGCCCTCATCAGCCGACACGGTGAAGACATCACCATCTGGGCCTACGTGATTTCGGGGGCCATTTTGCTGGCTTCGGTGGTGCTCGTCGTGCCGTTCTGCCGCTGGCTGTGTCCGTTGGCCGCGGTCTTCACGCCGTTCTCCCGTCCTGCCCTGGCCCGCGTCAAACGGAACGGAGCAACGTGCATTGACTGCGGCGTGTGCGGTCGCGTGTGTCCGATGGCCATTCCCGTGGACCGGCTGCGCCAGGTGACGGCGGCACGCTGCACGTCGTGTCTGGATTGCGTGGCGGCGTGTCCGAAACGCGCGGACGGCGCGTTGGTGTGGGGGCCGCCGGGGGCCGGCGGTCGCGCCTGGCCGCCCCGGTTGGTCGTCGCAGTGTTATTGCTCTGCATCGGCGGGGCGGTGGCGGCGACGTACGTGACCCCGCTACCCTCCTTCGTGTGGGAGCGCGGCACGCCGCCGGCCCAACCGGCGACGCTGCGGCTCGAGGTCGCGGGCGTGCGTTGCCGGCACAGCACCGAGCTGTTCGTGCGGCAGTTCGACCGGGACGACGAGCTCCGCGTCACCGGGTACCTGCGCGTCGAGGCGTGGCCGGCGCCCGACGTCGGTGCCGTACGCATCGCGTACGACGCGGCGACGACTACTGAGTCGCAAATCAAGCGGGCGATCACCGAACCGCTGTTCGACCTGCTGGGTGGTACGTTGCGGCCCTCCCCCTATCGGATCATCGGCTACGACCCGCTGGCCGAACACTAACGGCTTTCCCTTGCCCTCTTCCTCTCAGGGAGGGCGAGGCTCCTGCCGAGCCGCGGCTCGCCGCAGGCTCATCCGCCCAGCCACCAGGCGGGCAGGAGCAGGGACGGTCCGGCGGGTGTGGCGGCGACGGCGAACGGGGCGCCGTAGATGCGGGCCAGCGTCGCGGGCGTGAGCACCTCCGCCGCCGGCCCGTCCGCCGCCACGCGGCCGTCGCGCAGGGCCAGCACACGTCCGCCGAGGGCCACCGGCAGGTGCAGGTCGTGGCTGATGACCAGCAGGCCGCCGCCCGCGTGGTGCCAGTCGCGAAGAATGCGCACAAGTTCGATCTGGTACGCCGGGTCGAGCGCCGTGTTCGGCTCATCGAGGAAGAGGAAGCGGGCGGCCTGGGCCATCGCGGCGGCGATCAGCACTTTCTGACGTTCGCCGCCGCTGAGCGTGTTGAACGCCCGGTCTGCCAGCGCCGTCACGCCGCAGGTGTCCATGGCCCGTCCGACCGCGGACTGATCGGCCGCGGACAGCGGTCGCAAAGGGTGCCCGTGCGGGAAGCGCCCCGTGGTGACCACGTCCACGACGGTCAGCACGGGGCTGGCGTCCAGTCGTTGCGGGACGTACGCGGCCCAGCGCGCCCGCCGGTGCGGGGCGATCCGGTGCGTGTCCTCACCGTCCAGCCGCACATGGCCGACCGTGGGCGGCACCAGCCCCAGCAGCGTCCTGACGAGCGTGGTCTTGCCCGAGCCGTTGGGCCCGACCAGCGACACACACTCGTGCGGGACCAACCGCAGGTTGACGTCGTGCAGAATGCGGCGTCCGCCCCGTTCGACGCTGACGCCCGCGCATTCCAGGATCGCGTCCCGGAACGGGTCGGCGTTGCGTTGATCGGTTTGCATCTGGTCAGGCGAATCAGTCATGCCGCTCGCCGGCTATCAGTTTGCACACGGCCTGCATCGTTTGCGGTAGGCGCGGCCCGAGCAAGTAATGTTCCGGCCCGGCCAGCACGTGGACGCGCTGCCGCGCCACCGCGCGCAGCGGCCCCACGCGACCCCACACGCGGCGTGCGTCGGCGTCGCCCGCGGGTCGGTCCGTCGCCTCCGGCACCAGCTCCATGATGACATCCGGGTCGGCGGTGACGATGAACTCCAGCCCCAACGGGGCGAACGGGCGGTCCGTGCCCGCCGCCACGTTGACATGCCCCGCCAGCCGCAGCAGGTCGTCATAGAACGAGCCGGGACCGGCGGCCGTCGGCGCCGCGGGCGGGTCGCGCAGGGCGCCGAGGATCAGCAGCACGCGGGCGGGGGACGCGGGTTGGTAGCGGCGGGCCACGGCGGCCAGGTCCGCCCGAACCCCGTCCGCCAGCCGTTGGGCCGTCATCGGCCGGCCCGTGAGCTCGCCGAGTCGCCTGATGGTCGTGTACAGGTCGGCCAGCGACACGTCCGGCAGCGACTCAAACGGGCAGTTGAGGCGCGTCAGGCGCTCGGCGATGGCGCGGCTCTGACCGGCGATCAGCACGAGCTCCGGCTTGATCTCGAGCAGCACCTCCACGTTGAGGTCGTTCAAGGCGCCGATGGACCGCACCGACTGGACCACCGGCGGATACGTGCAGTACCGCGTGCGGCCGACCAGATGGTCCGCGAGCCCCAACGCGCAGCACACCTCGGTCAGATTGGGGGCCGCACTGAGCAGACGCGGGCAGGGCGCGCTTCGCTCCGCATCCGCTACCGGGGGTCGCAGTACCCAGTTGCGCAGGGCGACGTCCGTGGTCGGCTGTGACTGGCTACCCGGGACTGTCGAGGAGGTGGTCGGCGGCCGTTCGCAACTTGCCAGCCACGCCGCCGCCAGCAGCGCCCGTGCCATCCGGCGTCGGCAGTGGGCAGGCCCGCTCATCGCGGGTTTTCCGCCAAAGCGGGTGGTATTCGCTTGACGAGAATGGCCGCCAGGTAACTCGACTGCACCTGGCTGCCCCACGACGCCTCCGGGCCGAACACGTCGAACACGACGCGTCCCCAGCGGAACAGCACGCCGATCTCCGTCCAGCACCCCTCGTCCCCGACGTGATAGCGCTTCGCGTCGGGCGGCTGGAACGCCGCAAACGCCCGGCGAGCGTCGGGCACGTCGGCGAAGGCAAAGGCGCGAATCTTCAGGCAGCGCTGTGGCAACTCGCGGTGACAGTAGACGGCCAGCCAGACTTGCGTGGGACCGCACCCCGCCCAGGTCGCCGCGTCCTCCCCCAGGGCCTCAACCGCGGTCTCGAACGACCCGGTCCACACCGATTCCTGCAAGAACCACGGGTCGGCGGTGGCCGCGGGCGGAAACGCCTCCACCAGCGTCATGTCGCGGCTGGCGCAGCCCGCGGCCGCGACGAGGGGAAAGGCGATGAGCAACCGAAGCATCATCCGACGAACCCCTCTTGCAGGAATGGATTGCTGTCCGCTTCCTCACCGATCGTCGTCGCCGGGCCGTGGCCCGAGTAGACCACGGTTTCGGGCGGCAGCGTCAGCAAGTGCCGCCGAATGTTGGAAAGCAGGCGCCGACCCGAGCTGCCGGGGAAGTCGTAGCGGCCGATGCTGCCGGCGAACAACGCGTCGCCGGTGAACACCACGCCGGCGTCCGGGGCGTAATAGGCCAGCCCGCCCGGCGAATGCCCCGAGACGTCCAGCACCTGCCAACCCAGCGGCCCCAGCGTGAGCGTGTCCCCCGGCGACAGTAGCCGGTCGGCCGGTGGGGCCGTGATCGAGAACCCGAACGGCTCCGACAGGTTGGCCCGCGCGCTCGTCAGCATCGCGGCCTCTTCCTGCGGCGCGCAGAGCTGCACTTCAGGAAATGCGGCCCGCAGCGGCGACACCCCGCCGATGTGGTCCGCGTGGCAGTGCGTCACCACAATGGCCCGCGGCTGCAACTCACGCCGCCGAAGCGCCTCGGCGATCTTCTCGTGCTGCGGCGGCAGGCCGGGGTCGATGATCCAGGCGTCGGGGCTGTCGGCGGTCCAGAGCAGGTAGGCGTTTTCCTGGAACATCGCCTCGACGAATACGTCCACGTGCAGCGGGCCGTGTGTTTTCATGGCGGGGATTGTAGCGGACGGCGCGTGGGCAGCGAACGTCGGCGGTGAGGGGTTGCAAGTCATGGGCACACCCCTTCCAGCACGAAGCACGTCCGGAAAACACGTCCGAATGCGGCAGTTCCATCCGCACGCCCGCGCGCCGCAGGGGGGCAAAACGCCGCAACCCGTTTCGGCAGGCCCGCGCTGCCAAGTTGACGCGCCGCCCGAAAGGCACGGCGCCGCGCCGCGACACCGTAACCGACTCGTACACAATAGGTTACAAGCGCTGGCACGCTCTGGCACGGGCTTTGTAATCCGCTTCGTCAGGCGGGCCCCCGGCCCCCCCTGGAAGAACGAGCCGTTGAGCCCCGCAGTGAAGAAGGAGGTGCAACGATGTGGCGAAACACGATGCCCTGGTGGAACACGTTTGAGGAGTTGCGACGCGAGATGGACCGCGTGTTCGACAGCTACAACCTGGGCCTGCTGACGCGCCCCACCCGCCGGACCGCGTTTCCCGCGCTGAACGTGTGGGACAACGCCGAGTGTGTCTTCGTGGAGGCCGAGGTGCCCGGCGTGAAGCCCGAAGACCTCGAGATCTCCGCCGTCGGCAACGAGCTGACCCTCAAGGGCCGGCGTCCGACGCTGGACGGCAAAGACCTCGTGTATCACCGGCAGGAGCGCGGCGTCGGCGAGTTCACGCGGGTCGTGACGCTGCCGTGCGACGTCAACGCGGACAAGGTCGAGGCGACGATCAAGGACGGCGTGCTGCGGGTCGAGCTGCCGAAGGCCGCGGAGGCCCGTCCCCGGCAGATCACCGTCAAGACCGCCTGAATCGCGCCGCCGCGGAAACGAGGTGTTCCTGGACCCCGAGTCAACCGGAGGTGATACCCATGTCTACCGAAAGCAGCCTGCAGAAGAGTGAAGCCCAGATCGTGCAGCCGGAGCGCGTGCGCGGCGGGCCGACGTACGTTCCGGCCGTGGACATCGTCGAGGCGAACGACAAGCTTATGCTGGTCGCCGATCTGCCCGGCGTGACCCGCGACGGGCTGGACATTCAGTACGAGCGCGGCCAGCTCACGATTTCCGGACGCGTCACCCCGCGCCAGGACCCCCACACGGAGTACCTGCTCCGCGAGTACGGCGTGGGCGATTTCTACCGGGTCTTCGAAGTCGGTGAAGGCATTGACGCCCAGAAGATCGAGGCCGAGCTGAGTCACGGCGTGCTGACGCTGCACCTGCCGAAGGCGCAGGCCCTCATGCCGCGGAAGATCGCCGTCAAGGCGACCTGAGCGCGGCGGGGCCGGCGCGGCCGGCCCACGCCGACGGCGCTCGATGCGGGCCAAGATGCCAGTGTTGAAGGAGGTCAGCCATGAACCTGATTCCCTGGAAACGGAGGCGAGAGGTGTCCGGCGCCGAGCCGTCGCCGACTACGGCGCTGGCCCAACTCCGGCAGCAGATGGACTCCCTGTTCGACCGTTTCTTCCGCGATCCGTGGAGTGCGTTCGAGGCGGACGCGGCGTGGTCCGGGTTGATGGCCGTCCCGCGGACTGATTTGGCGGATTCGCCGGAAGCGTTGACGGTCACCATGGAGCTGCCGGGCGTGGAACCACAGGACGTGAGCATCCAAGTGACCGGCGACCGGCTCAGCGTGCGGGCGGACAAGAAGACCGAGCGGCAGGAGAAGCAGCGCGCGGGCTTCTATACGGAGCGGCAGTACGGGACCTTCCAACGCACCATCCCGCTGCCCAACACCGTCGATCCGGAGCAGGTGGACGCCAGCTACAGAAATGGCGTGCTGACGATCCGCCTCGCCAAACGCCCGGACCTGAAGCCGAAGAAGATCAAGGTGCGCACCGCCTGACGACCGTCAGGCAAACTCCGCCGCCGCGGACGCGCCGGCGGCGCGACGTGCTCCTACCCAGCCAGCCGATGGGCCGCATTTCCGGTCCGTCGGCTTTCGCCGTTTCAGGGCGGCCGGCGGGCCCGCGCCAAGCGTTACGGCACCTTGGCCCCCGCCGCCCCCACGTGGACTTCGACCGCCAGCGGCGACTGCATCCCCCGCGGCAGGCGAAACAGCAGCCGGTCGCCCGCGTCCCGGCCCACGTCCTCCACCAGGCGGCCCCGGGCGTACACCCAGCAGGGCCGCCCCTCCGTGCCGTGAATCCGGCACACGGTCTCAAACCGGACGTGCGGGCCCGGGTGAAGGCGAAAACGGACGGCGGGGCCCTGCGGGGCCAGCTCGTAACAACCTTCCGTCTCGTTGTAGCCGTCGCCGTCCAGGTCGCCCGGCGTGTCGATCACCCGGCGGCCCGTGGTCAGTTCCACCGTCGCGGGGTCCCACACGTCGGCGGCCAGACTGGCGGCCTCCGGCGCGCCGTCAATGTCCCGCGGCCACAAGCGAAACTGGTGCACGACTACGACGCGGGGCGCCGCCGGCACGTCGCCCACGATCGCCGCCAGCCGCCGATCGTCGGTACTCGCCAGCACCCGTTGAAACCGGAAGTCCACGGTCCGCGGCCAGATCCAGCACAAGTCGGCGCGCTCCGCACCCGGCTGACTGAGAAGCATGAACGCCCCGGCGTCGGTACCGGCTTCGGCCGGCGGCGGCTCCACCCGCCGAAACGCTTGGCGGCCGTTGAGCGCGATCGCGTAGCCGACGCGTGCCATCTTCCACCCGGCGGCCGGTGCCCGGGATGTCACTTGAACACCCACCGCCCCGGTCGGGTAGATCACATACTGCCAGCGGTGCCCGACCTCGCCCGCCGCCGGCGGTTCCGCGAGCTTCTCCCCGGGCGTGATGAACCGCCACCGGCCCTCGATGACGACCCGGAACGGCGTGGCTTCGATGAGCTTCTGCGTGGCGGCGGCCACGGTGCCCCAGTCCGCGAAATGGGCCGGGTCGTCGTAGGCCAGGACGCCGGCGTCCGCGTTCTGCCAATTCTCGGGCAGCGGCACCGGCCACGGGCCCAGGCCGTCCGGATCGACGAGATTGGCGTCGCCGCCCGCGTGCCACGCAACGATCTGCCCGTCGGCGAAGGCGAGTTCGAAGCGGTCGCGGGCGCCGACGATGATCCGCCGCCCGCGCGTCAGCACGTACATCTCGCCCACGCCGGCCTGCTCACCCAGCACGTGGTGCGTGTTGTCGGCCAGGATCACGTCGTCCACATAGAGCTCCATCGGGCCGGCCGCTTGTGGCGCACGCCAGGTCAACGCGCGAACATCAGCGAGATTGATCCACTCCCCCACGGTGCCCAGGTCCACCCGCAGCAGGTTCCACCCCGGACCCGCGGTCAGCGTCCGCGTCCAGACCAGCGTCGCCGGGTCGCCGCTGGCGATGCTGAACTCCAGCAGGACGCCCTCCGGCGGCCCATGGACGCTCATCAGGAGCAGCGCGTACGGCTGCCAATTTCGCACCAGGGCGAGGTTGGGTGAGCGTTTGCCGTCGAAGACCAGGCGGTCATCCGGGCCGCGCAGCGTGGCCTTCAGGCCGCCGGCGCCGGTCTCGTTGCGGCTGCGGAGGATGGACAGCGTGGGCTGCGGGCGGTCACCCTCGGTGCCATCGGGGCCGACACAACGGAAGAGGGCTTCCTGCCCGGGGCTCTCGAAGTCGGCAATGCTGATGAATCGGCCGGCAGCCAGGTCCTCGTAGGTATCGCGCATCCGCTTCAGCACGGGCGACAGGCTGGCGTCTTTGGCCGGTCCCCCCGGCGACCCCGGCAGCGGCTGACACGCCGAGAGCAGCAAGACGAGCAGCAGCGCGCCGCCGTACAGACACGAGGTAGCGGTCGCCGAGTAGTGAGGCAGGCCTCTGTGACTGCCCGGGTGTGTCCACGCGGGCCGCCTGGCCGCCGACCCTCCCCCAACCCATCCTCGCCGCAGCGAGTCGCCCGTGGCGACCTGGAAGGGAGGGGAGGGCGAGCCTCCCGGCGAGCCGCGGCTCGGCAGGAGCCTCGCCCTCCCGCGCCGCACGACCGCGAACTCCCATCTTGCGCGTGCCCCCGGTGGCCGGGAGGGCTGCGGTGTCGCCGATCCTCCCCCAACCCCTCCTCGCCGCAGCGAGTCGCCCGTGGCGACCTGGAAGGGAGGGGAGTCTGAGGGCCCGTCGCGGGCCGGGTCACTTCCGCAGCATGTGGATCGCCGTTCCGAGCACACCTTCGGCCGCCTCCATCATCGTCTCGGACGTGGACGGGTGCGGGTGAATCGTCATGGCCAGGTCGCCGACCTCCGCCCCCATCTCGATCGCCAGCACGGCCTCGGCGATGAGGTCGCCCGCATGTTCGCCGACGATCCCCACGCCCAGCACGCGCCCGTTGCCCGCGTCGGCGATGATCTTCGTGAGGCCCTCCGGCCGCCCCATCGCAATGGCCCGCCCCGACGCGCCCCACGGGAACTTGCCGACCTTGATTTCCAGGCCCCGCTCCTTGGCCTCGGCCTCCGTCACGCCGCACCACGCCACCTCCGGGCTCGTGTACACGACCGCCGGAATCGCCCGGGCATCGAACGCCGCCGGGTGCCCCGCGATGACCTCCGCAGCCACAATCCCCTCGCGGCTGGCCTTGTGCGCCAGCATCGGGTTTCCCGCGACATCGCCGATGGCGAAGATGCGTTTGTCGGAGGTCCGCCGCGACTCATCCACCTCGACGAAACCCGCCGCGCTCACCCTGACCTTGGTGTGTTCCAGGCCCAGGCCGTCGGAGTTCGGCCGCCGGCCGACCGACACGAGGACCCGGTCGAAGCTGAGCGTCTCTTTCTTGCCGGCCTTGGAAAACGTGATTTCGACCCGGCCGTTCTTCTTTTGCGTCGATTCGATCGCCGCCCCGGTGTGAATCGCCGCGAATTGCTTCTTGAGCCGGGCGGCCAGCGGGCGGGCGAGATCGTCGTCGCACCCGGTCAGAATGCGGTCGAGCGCCTCGATGACGGTGACCTCGCTGCCGAGTGACGCATAGACCTGCCCGAGTTCGAGGCCGATGTATCCCCCGCCCACGACGCACAGCGACTTGGGAATGTCCGGCAGCTCCAATGCTCCGCTCGAGTCCACGAAGCAGTCCGGCGGCATGATCTTCGCCGGCAGCATTTTGGGCCGCGAGCCGGTCGCGACGATAGCCTGCTTGAACTTCAGCCGGGCCACGTCGCCGCCTTCGATCCGCACCGTCCGCGAGTCCTCGAAGACCGCCGTCCCCTGCACGACGCGGACCTGCCGCTTCTTGGCCAGCGTATTGATCCCCCCGCACAGCCGCTCGACGACCGACTGTTTCCAGCCGCGGAGCTTGGCGACGTCGATCTGCGGTGGGGCGAAGGTGATGCCCCAGGCCGCGGCCTCGGCGGCATTTTCGACCAGGTGGGCCGCGTGCAGCAGGGCCTTGGAGGGAATGCAGCCCTCGCGGAGGCACACCCCGCCCAACAGCGGGCTGCGATCGACCAGGGTGACCTGCAAACCGAGGTCGGCCGCCCGGAACGCGGCCACGTAGCCGCCCGGCCCGCCGCCGATCACCAGCACGTCGGTTTGTTCAGTGAGTTCGCCAACGACCATTTGTGGTTCTCGATCAGGGAAGCCGGGCCCCCGCGGACCGTCCATCGGACGGCGACGCCGGGGGAACGCTGGGCCACACGCCGCACTGCGGACCACCGACCGCAGGCCTTGCTCACGGATGACGCCGACCGGCCAACGTACCGAGTCTCCCGCGGTTAGCAAGACACCCAGGGCGAAGGCCGCGGTCCGGCCGACTGACGCCACATTGTATCGGACCTCGCGTCAATCGTCCGAGAATTGCGCTCCGGCCCGGCGTCGTGCCGATAGACGAGGTGGGAAGCCGCTGATGACCGCGACGCCCGAAACAGGGTCTACGCCACCGTTGTCCCCGGGTAACCCCCCGGACGCCGAGTTGCACGCGGAGCTGACCGCCAAGCTCTCGGCGTTCTCCGGGCGGGTGGGGGAGCTCTGCGCCGAGCTCGATCAGGTGCAGACCATCCTGCGCACCGAGCACGAGGCCCTCGGACGTCGGCAGGCGGAACTGGGCGAGTGGGCCGCGCGGCTTGACGGCCGGACCCAGGAGCTGCGGCAGCAGTCCGCGGCGCTAGACCAAACCCAGGCCGACCTGGACCACCGGCGGGCCGAGCTGGACCAGCTCGCGACCCAATGTGAGGAGCAACAGGGCGACCTGGACCGGCAACAGGAGCAGCTTCGCCAGCGGGCCGAGGAGCTGGCCGCGCGGGCCAAGGACCTCGAGACGCGGGCAGCCAACGTGGACGTGGAGGCCGCCGAGCTTCGTCAGCGACAGGCCGGCGTGGAGGAGCTGCGCGAGACCCTGGCCGGCGAGGAGGACCAGTTACGCGAGCGGGAGGCCGCGTTGGCGACGCGGGCCAACGCTCTGGAGAAAGGCCGCGAGTCGCTGGCGCAGGAGGAAAAAGATTTCCACCGCCGCGAGGCCGAGCTGGCCCAGCGGGCCCAGGAGCTTGACCAGCGCCGGGCCGTGCTGGCCGTGGAAGAGGAGCAACTACTCCAGCGCGAGGCCACCCTGGCCGCCCGAGCCCGCGACATGCAGCAGCGCCGCGAGGGCTTGGCGCGCCAGGGCAAAGAGCCGGCCCGCCAGGAAGGCGATCTCCGCCGCAAGCAGGCCGACTTGGACGAGGCGACTCGCACTTTGGAGCAGCGGGCCTCCGCCGTGGCCCAGCGGCAAGCCGAGCTTGAACGCCAGGAGAAGGAGCTGGCCGCCCGGGCGGCGGAAGTGGAGCAGCGTCGCACCGTGACCGACCCCCGCGCCGTCCTTCAGCCGGCCCCCGGCACGCCCGACGGCGCCGCGGCGGCCAAACTTGACCAACGCGAGCAGGACTTGAAGAAACGCGAGGCCCAGCTCGCCGCCCAGGCCCGTGAACTGGCCCTGCGACGTGAGGCGATGGCCCTCGAGGAAGAGGAAATCAACCTGTTGCAGTCGCGGCTGGACGAACGCCGCGCGAAACTGGAAGCCGAATTGGGCGACTTGACGCGCGTGGCCAGCGCGGGGGCCGGCGAGGCTCTTCCCGCCGGTGACGACACCCCGGTTCCCGCGGCTAACTCCGCGGCTTCGGTTCAGACCCCTCACCGGCCGGACAAGGGCCGTACCCCCGAGGTCCAGGCTCCCGCGCACGACCACGCTGCGCCGGCTGACCCGTCGCCGGAACCCGGCGAACCCCCGCCCGACGGCGGCGTCGACGAGAGCACCCTCTCGCCGGAGAAACGCCAGAAGCTCCGCGTTCTCCGGCGGATCACCGGCGGGCGCGTCAGCGACATCGAACTACTGGCCCGTATCGAGGCGGACGGGGCCGGCGAGCTTCCCCCTGCCGGGCCGGACCGGGACCGCAAGAAGAAGGGCCGCTGGTGGGGCGGATGATTCTTCTGGTGCGGTGGATGACACCCGACGTTGACGCTTCAGGATACGGCCAGCCCGGCCCCGGCGCGGGCGCTCCGGACGGTGGGGCCCGTGGCGGTGCTCCGTCATGATTCTCTATTAGGGAAACCCCTAATAGACCCTTTGGGTTGCCGTCCGTAGGGTTACAAGGAAGACACGGGGCGAGCCGATCGTCGCGGCCCGTCAAGCTGGGGGGGCTTGGCGGGCCGACATTGTCCGGCACTCCCCCTCGTACGGCACCCGCCCGAGTCGAGCGTTTTCTCCGTGCGGCGGCGTCCCCGGCCGCGCCACGAGCAGAACTTTGACCGGATGGTCGTCCCGCGCGAGCGTCTTGATACACGGGTGGGGCGCCGCCGGGGGGACCGTAATTACCGGGTGCGAACCTAAGGCCCACTGACAGAACCCCCCACGCGAGTGGCGGGCCGCTTGCCCCCGCACTGGCGTGCGGGGTTCTGATAGGTGCTCTAAGTTACTGCACTTCCGACATTTGGCCGACGTGCGGCTGAACGTGCTCATAACCCCGAGGCATACCCCGCCCGCACGATGCGCCTCGTCGTCGTTGACCCACTACGTCCGTTCTGATAGAAAACACGATTCGCAAGGCGGGAGGCGTGCCGCGGCCCGACGTGAACCCGGGCATTCGGCACGCCGGCACGCGACCGGCGGAACGCGACCCGGTCGCCGAGATTTTCCCCTGGTTGTGCGCCGAGGCTGCGGAAAGGTGGCGGCATGATCGGAATCCGTCGGGAGGACAAGAGCCGGTGGGAAGCGCGGGCGCCGCTGACGCCCGCGGATGTGCAGGCGCTGGTGGAAGCCGGCGTCCCCGTTCAGGTCCAGACCTCGCCCGTCCGCCGGTTCCGCGACGAGGACTACCGCGCCGCCGGGGCGACCATTGTCGCCGACCTGAAGGACAGTCCGATCATCATGGGGGTCAAGGAAATCCCGCCCAGGCTCCTGGAGTCGAACAAGACCTACGTCTTCTTCTCGCACACGATCAAGGGCCAGCCGGCGAACATGCCGATGCTGCGGCGGATCGTGGAGCTGGGCTGCACGCTCATCGACTACGAGCGGATCGTGGACGAGAAAGGGCGGCGGCTGGTGTTCTTCGGCACCTTCGCCGGCTTGGCGGGGATGATCGACACGCTGTGGGCGCTGGGACAACGGCTCAAGCTCGACGGGATTGAAACACCCTTCGCCCAAGTCCGCCGCGCGTTCGAATACCACGACGTCCAACACGCCAAGGACGAAATTGCCGCGATCGGTCGGCGTGTCGCCCGCGACGGGCTGCCGGATGCCGTTCAACCGTTCATCTGCGGCTTCGCCGGCTACGGGAATGTGTCCCAGGGGGCCCAGCAGATCTTTGACCTGCTGCCAGTGCGGACGTTGTCGCCGGGGGAGTTGGACCGGGCGCAGCCGGGGCCCCACGTCTACAAAGTGGTCTTCCGCGAAGAGCACATGGTCGAACCCGTGCAGCCGGGCACGACGTTTCAGTTGCAGGATTACTACGACCACCCGGAGAAGTACCGCGCGTCCTTTTTCCCGTATGTCCGCCACCTGACCGCGCTCGTCAACTGCATCTACTGGGAGCCGAAATACCCCCGGCTGGTCACGTGTGCCCAGCTCCGCGAGCTCTTCGCCAGCCGCTCACGGCCGCGGCTGCGCGTCATCGGCGACATCACCTGCGACATCGACGGGTCGATCGAATGCACGGTCAAGGCCACGGAGCCCGGCGACCCGGTGTTCGTGTATGAGCCGCGCACCGGGCAGGTGCGCGACGGGCTGGCCGGCGACGGCCCCGTCATCCTCGCCGTGGACATCCTGCCGTGCGAGCTGCCGGTGGATGCGTCCACCTACTTCGGCCAGTCGCTCCGGCCGCTGATTCCGGCCCTGGCGGCGGCGGACTTCACGCGACCGCTGGCCGAGAGCGGCCTGCCGCCCACGCTGCAACGGGCGACGATCGTCTATCGCGGCGAACTGACGCCGCCGTACAAGTACCTGGAAGCGAGAATCCGGTGAGCCGCACGGCCCGTCGCCGACGGGCGTGGGGCGGCTGACCGCCGGCTGGGTTTCATGCAGGAGTGTGTGCGATGAAGAAGGTGCTCGTTCTCGGGGCCGGTCTGGTGTCGCGGCCGCTGGTGCGTTATCTGCTCGACCAACCCGATTTTCAGGTGACCGTGGCCTCGCGGACGGTCGCCAAGGCGGATGCGCTGGTCGCCGGCCACCCCCGCGGCCGCGCGCTGCCGCTGCTGGCCGACGACACGGCCAAGCTCGAGCAACTCGTCCGCGAGCACGATCTGGCGATCAGCCTGCTGCCGGCGCCGTTGCACCCGGTCATCGCCGAGATGTGCGTGCGGCACCGCAAGCACATGGTCACCACCTCCTACGTCAGCCCCAAGATGAAGGCCCTCGACGGCCCCGCCAAGGACGCCGGCGTCACGCTCCTCAACGAGATCGGCGTCGACCCCGGCATCGACCACATGTCCGCCATGCGCATCATCCACGATGTCGCGCGGCGCGGCGGCCGGGTCGTCAGCTTCAAGTCGTACTGCGGCGGCCTGCCCGCCCCGGAGGCGAACGACAACCCGTGGGGCTACAAGTTCTCGTGGAGCCCGCGCGGCGTGTGTACCGCGGGCAAGAACGCGGCGAAGTGGCGCGAAAACGGTAAGACGAAGGAGATTCCCGGCCCCGACTTGTTCCTCAACCACCACCCGGTGCCCGTGGAGGGCGTGCCGGGGCACAAGGAACTCGAGGGTTACCCCAACCGAGATTCGCTCAGCTACATCGACGTGTACGGTCTGAAGGACATCGAGACGATGTTCCGCGGCACGCTGCGTTACCCCGGCTGGTCGGCGTGCCTGAAGAAGGTCGTCGACATGGGGTACCTCGACGAGACGCCGGTGACGTATCCCGCCGGCACGACCTTCGCCCAGTGGACCGCGGGCTTCATCAAGGCCGCGCCGGGCGGCAACCTGCGTGAACAGGTCGCCCGGCACTTCAAGGTTGACGTGAAGTCGAACTTCCTCGACCGCTGGGAGTGGCTGGGGCTGTTCTCGAATGAGCCGCTGCCGATCACCGGCAAGCCCACGACCGCCCTGGACGTGCTGGCCACCCGGATGGAACAGAAGATGGTTTACAAGCCGGGCGAGCGCGACATGATCGTCCTGCTGCACAAGTTCGTCGCGCGCTTCCCGGGGAAGGCCGACGAGCGGATTTCGTCCACGCTCATCGACTTCGGCATCCCGCACGGCGACACGTCGATGGCCCGCACGGTCAGCCTGCCCGCCGCCATCGGCACCAAGCTGATCCTGACCGGCGTCATCCGCGTGCGCGGCGTACTCGTGCCGGTGCAGCCGGAAGTCTACAACCCCGTGCTGGACGAGCTGGCGACGATGAACATCCGGTGCGTGGAACGGACGGAGAAATAAGCCCGCAGACGGGGCCGGAATATGCCGGCCATTGCGTTTGCGACCATCGGTTGAAGCTGGGTATCCAAGCGTTTGGGTGGGCGCGTCAATTCGCCGTGGGAGGCACGGCGGAAGCATCCACGTGAAGCGGATTTGTCACGCATGGGGCGCTGGACGGGAGCACGCAGCGCGGCGGGGCCAGGAGCGCTGGTCCGCCGGCCGTTTCCCGCCACGGGCCTTGCCGATGGCGGCCCGTCAATTCCCCGTCGGCGTGCCGACGAGCGAAGGTCCGCGGACAAGTCAACGCGGGGGGTCACGGGGCCGGGCCACGGGGGATCGGGGACCGATGCCGCGGGGCAGGTTGGAGCCGTCCACCATTGCCCTGGTGGGCGGGCTTCGGGTCGCACGTCCGCACGGGGGAAGAAGGCAACCGCCAAGGCGCCAAGAGCGTCAAGGACGCCAAGGCAGGGGAGGGAGGGGGGAAGAGGCAACCACAGAGGCACAGAGAAGAGAGGTGGGAGGGGTCAGGGGGAAACAGGGAAGAGGCAACCGCCAGGGCGCCAAGAGCGCCGAGGACGCTGAGGCCCGGGGGGGAACAGGGAGCGGAGGGGAAGGCGGGGCACAACGTGGAGCGCTGTACTCCCCGACGTGCGGCGGAGATGTCAAAGAGCCGCTCCGGTGCTGCGCTGAGTGGCGGGGGAAGACCGCCACCGTGCAGGCAGCCGCGGCCTGGCGGCGCCGAGACGTGTGGACTTCCGCGGGTCAGAACCGGGCCCTCACGGTCGCGGCTCGGATCCAGCCACCGCGCCCTCACGGTCGCGGTACGGATCGAAGAGCCGGCGCGCCGCGCGGGCCCCGCGCTGGGGGCTCGTCGGCGCGCGGTTCCGACCGCCACACGTCCGTGTCACGGGCCGGTCCAGCGTCAGCCTTCTGGATCCGAATCGGCGGGACGTCGTCCGCACTCCGCGGCTGGTACCCTGCCGGGCTGGGCCGGACGGGCCGTCAAGGCGGGCCCGGGCACTGCACTTTTCAACCGACCGCCGGCATCCCCCCAGGCGCTGCAATTTTCAACCGG
>CAYWYJ010000073.1:3062-19012 GCA_964462635.1 uncultured Planctomycetales bacterium | reverse complement strand
AGGAAGCCGGCCGGCAATTGCAGCGTCGGTTGCGTGACCGGGGGGAGTACGAGGTCCCGGCCGACGGCAACGCGGTCGATGTCTTGGCCAGGAGCGCGGACTTCGTCGGCTTCGCCGACGCGTGGGTGGACCAACCCATCCAAAAGGCCACAACACACGAGGACCGCGTGATTGCCGCGTTGGCGACATGCTTGCAGACGCGCCGCCCACCCAAGCTGCTCAAGGAAGTGCAGTCGCTCGCTGAGCGGGGCGCGACGAATCACGCCCAGGCGAAGGCCCTCCGGGTGAATTGCCGACACGGGCTGAGGAAACTTGCCGAAGACCACAAGGTCGAACTCGGACGGTTCATGTGGTGTCAGACGAAGCCGCTTTCCCTCGAAGATCGCCCGGCGCGCATGACCGCTGAGCAAGCGCGTGATCGGCCGCCGGAAGAAGAAGATCCCGTCGTGAAGGTCCTCCTCGGCGACGACACCGAGCCGACTTCGATCGTGGACGTACCCCACAGCATCATCGGCAAGTGCTCCGGATTCACATATCAAAGCCACCGCCTCTACTTCGTACCGGCTAGCGGCGACCCCGCCGGCGTCGCAGACGAGCTGCGCGAGCGGGTCAAAGGATGGGACAAGGCCGACTGACCAGGGCTTGTGGCCCCTGACGAACCCCGGACACGAGCGGTTTCCATATGGCGACGCGGGGTCGGCCTCCAGATAATCGTGCCATGCTCGCCGCCGTACGTCGCACCCTGCCCGCGCTCGTACTGCTCGTCGCCATCGCGGTGGTCTACGCCCCCGGCCGGCACAACCAGCTCATCGAGTGGGACGACGCCGAGTACATCCGCGACAACCCGGCCCTCACGGCGTCCGACGGTCTGCGACGCATCTGGACACCGACGGGCCAGCCGCAGTTCTACCCGCTCACCTTCACCGCGTACTGGCTGCAATACCGTCTGTGGGGGGCCGAGCCGGCGGGGTACTGCGTCGTCCAGGTGGTGCTGCACGCCGCCAACGCCCTGCTGGTGGCGGCGTTAGCGCGCCGGCTGGGCACGTCGCGGACGGCCGCGTGGCTGGCGGCGGCGCTGTTCGCCCTGCACCCGGTGCAGGTCGCGTCCGTCGCCTGGCTCGCCGAACTCAAGAACGGCCTCTCGGGGATGCTGGCGCTGGCGGCGGCGTGGCTGTATCTCGGGAGAGAGGGAACGGGGAACTGGGACCGGGGAACAGGGAACAGGGAACAGGGAACGGGGGCCAGGGAACGGGGAACAGGGAACGGGGAACGGAGAGCAGGGAACAGGGAACGGGAAACGGGGAACAGGGGGCGGGGAACGGGGAGCAGGGAACAAAGAACGGGGAGCATCGGCGTCCCGCCGGTGGGACCGAGAGCGGCGACTGGCGGCTGGGCAGGGGGGGGATATGGGCTGAGTGCGTTGTTGTTCGCGGGAGCGCTGCTCAGCAAGACCGCGGTCATGGGGCTCCCGCTGTCGCTGTGGGCGGCGGAACGCTGGGTATACAAACGCCGCGGCCGAGGAGTTGAGCTGCGCGCGGCCGGTCTGCTCGCCCTGGCCGCCGCCGCGGCCATTGTGACGATCGTCGTTGAACACGACCGGCCGATCGAGGTCGGCGGCGAGCCGGCCCAGCGTCCGTTGGTCGCGGCCGCCGCCGTGTGGTTCTACGTCGGCAAGCTGCTGCTGCCGATCCGCCAGCCCGCCCTGTACGCCGCGTGGAACGTCGCGCCGCGGTCGCTCGTGTGGTGGCTGCCGCTGCTCGGACTCGTGCTAGTCGCCATTGCAGCGTGGCGGTGGCGGCGACACTTGGGCGGTCTGACGCGTTGGGGCGCGGTTCACTTCCTCGCGCTGGTCGCCCCGACGCTCGGGCTGGTCCCGTTCGGCTACCTCGCCTTCGCCCCCGTGGCCGACCATTTCCTGCACCTGGCGCTCGTCGGGCCGTGCGTCGCCCTCGCCGCCGCCGTGACCGACTGGGGCGCCCGCGGGACGGCGGCTCGTCGTCGCGTTGTGGTCGTCGCCGCCGGCGTCGTGCTGGCCGCCCTCGGCGTCCGCAGTCGGCAACAGGCGTGCGTCTGGGCCGACGCCGGCACGCTCTGGTCGCACACGCTGAAGTACAACCCGGGCAGCGCCACGGCCCACAACAACCTGGGGCTGTATCTCGAGCGTCAGGGCGATTGGCCCACGGCCCGCGCTCACTACGCCGAAGCAACGCGCCTCAAACCCACTTACGCTGAGGCCCACAACAATCTCGGCGGGGCCCTCATCCACTTGGGCGAGTTCGAGGCGGCGCTGGCCGCGTGCCGCCGGGCGATCGAGCTTCAGCCGCAGTTCGCCGAGGCGTACAACAATCTCGGCACCGCGCTCGGCAGTCTCGGGCGCACCGAAGAGGCGGCCGTGCAATTCGAGCACGCGACGCGACTGAAGCCCAGCCTGGCGGCGGCCTACGCCAACTGCGGGGCCGCCCTGCTCCAGCTCGGCCGCCTCGACGAAGCGATCGCCTGTTGCCGCGAAGCCCTCCGCCGCAACGAAGCCGACGCCCACGCGCACCTGACGCTCGCCAGTGCCCTCGCGCGGCGCGGCGATGTCCGCGAGGCCATCGCTCACTATGAGGCGGCCCTGCGCTGGCGACCCGATTGGCCCGACGCGGCGGTGGCGCTGGCTTGGACGCTGGCAACCTGGAACGATGCCGGGCCGCAAGACGTCGCCCGCGCCGTCCAGCTCGCCGAGCGCGTCGCCGCCGGCCTGGGCCGCCCCGACCCGTGGGTGCTCGACACGCTCGGGGCGGCGCATGCGGCGGCGGGTCGTTTCGACGACGCGGTGCGGGTCGCCGAACAAGCCCGCCGTGCCGCCGAATCCGCTCGCCTGGCCGCGCTGGTCGAGCAAATCGATCGCCGTCTGGCGCTGTATCGCGCCGGTCAGCCGTTTCGCGCGCCAGCCGCGCCGCGCCGTTAGCGCCGACGGAGCAACAAGCCCAGGCCCAACAGCAAGACGCCGCCGGCGGGCTCCGGAAGCCCGTGGAACCGGAACGGCAGGTCGGCGCGGTTCGTCCAGCCGGCCATTAATTGCCACGCACCACCCCAACACTGCTCGGCGTTGTCCGTGGGTTTCTCCGGCTCGGTGGGAACAGCCCAGGGCCCCGAGAGGTTCAAGTCGCCGACCGTGGACACGGCGATGTAGTACGTGCCCGACGTGAGCACGGGGCCCTCGAACACCGCGGTGAGGCTCATGATCGGGCGCTGGGTGTTGCCGATCGAGCCATTGAACACGCGATACGCCCCGGTCCAGCGCGTGAAGGACAACCGATTCGTGGTGCTGTCGCCCCAGACGACATTCGCTCCGGCCATCGGCGATCCATTGAAGATGCGAATGTACATCTCGGCGAACGTGGAGTTGGTGGAGCTGCCTGTCTGGTAGCCGAAGAACTCCACGCTGTTGATTTGCCACCATTGGCCGGGCGGGACAGTGAAGTCATCCGCGACCCAGGCCCCCTGCCCGCTGCTGAAGTTGTAGCCGGCGATGTTTCGGGTCATGGAGCACTCGCTCCACGCCGGGTAGCCGGGGTGCGTGATAAACTCGCCGTTGTCCCACAACAAGGCCGCGGGCGCGCCCGAGACCCACAGCGCCACGACGATGCTGGGGATGCACCTGCTCATGGACCGCTCCTCCTCCTGCTGACACACACCTGACGGGCGTGGCAGGGGCAGGCGGTCGCCGCTCGACCGGGCCCCCGCAGCACTCGGCACCTGTGAGTATAACAGAGCCCCGGCGCTGGCAAACGCCGGGGCTCGGACGATCTTCAGGACGGAGTTAGTTCAACGCCGGGCCGTTAGCGCCGACGCAGCAACAGGCCCAGACCCAACAGCAGGACGCTGGCCGGCTCGGGAACACCGTAGACCGTGAACGGATACTCGGGAACCGGCGGCAGGTTGTTGTGGACCCAGGAGGTCGCGGACTGCTTCTGCCACGAATTACCCGCCCGGGTGATGGGGTCGTTCGGGTTGGACGGGTTGATGTCCATCACGAGCGGATACCAGGCGCTCACGCTGGCCGTCACCATCAGGTCCCAATGGTAGTTGCCCGGGGCCAGGTTGATGTTCGGCAACGCGAAGTCAAGCCAGTTGAGCGGGCGCTGCGTGTTGGTCAGGTTGGCCGTGCCGTTGAACACGCGATAGACGCCGGACCAAGCGACGGTCGGCGCGGCCGTGGTCGTGTAGACCTGGGTCCCGACGCCCGGGTCGCCGTTCCAGATGATCAGGCTGTAGCCGGTGTAGCCCGGGTTGCCCGGAGTGGTCCCGGTCGCGTAGCCCCACAGACGCAGCTTGTCGACCGTCCACCCGCCGGCCGGGACCGTGAAGTTGTCGGCCACGCGGTAGTAGTCCTGCCCGGTCTGCTGCATCATGTTCAGACCGGCGGTGTTCGGGGCGACGGAGCACATGCTCACGTCCGCGCCGCCGGCGCCCTGGCCCGGGTGCGTGACCACGGGGCCGTTGTCATACAGCAGGTCCGCTGAGGCGCCGCTGACGAGCCCTGCCAAAGCCAAGAACAGGACAATTCTTTTCATCCCCTTCTCCTTTGTGAAAAAGAGACCACTCGTGCGGGATGACGTGCAGGAACACCCTTCATCGTCCTCACCCGCCTCCTCCTTCGCGCGGAACGAACAAAACCGACTCGTTTCCGTTCGCTTCCAGATCCAACGGGGCGCCTGACTACACAAGGCACCAAACGCCACACTGGTTCTCACCGCTCTCGCGGTGGCGCCGCCCTACAAGCCGACGAAATGGTGTTGGGGAGGGCCGTACTCTCCTCCGTCCGTACTCCTCACCACCCAGCAAGATACCGCGGGACAAGACCCGGCGTCAACAAAAAATCGGGGAACTTGAGGGCGAAGACGAAATACGCCAAATGGGTATTCACGGTCGTGCGACACGGGAGGGCGAGGCTGTCTCCTGCGGCGACCCTACCGGCCTGCCGAGCCGCGGCTCGCCGGGAGGCTCGCCCTCCCGGTTGGCGCCCCATGCATGATCCTGAATACCTATTTAGCGTTTTACTGCTTAATCGCCGGATTGTTGGATGCGGTGAGGGTTACACCCTCCCCCAACCCCTCCCTGGAAGGGAGGGGAGCGGAGGGACTCCAAGTATGAAACATCTTGCTGGATAACTGCTTACGTCAATTCCGGGCGGGCCTTGCCCTTGTCGGCGGGGGGGGCTGGAGCCGGCGATTCCCGCGCCGGGGCGCGCTGCGACGCGGCCGTCGGCGCCCCTTCGCCGGCCGCCGGGGCGGCCGACGCCGCCTGTTGCGCCGCCTGCTTGAACTCGTCCAGGATCGACGCCTCCTCTTCCTGCATCAGCGGCGTCGTGGCACCCACTTCGATACCGGCCGCGAGATCGGCGTTGGCCGCCAGCTCCGCCATCATCTGCTCCGCCTCGGCGGCCTGCCGCGTGAGCTCTTCCGCCTTGGGCAACTCGATCCGCTTGCCCTGCTCGGCCAGCGTGAGGTGGTGGATGTGCGTGCCGAGAATGTCGATCTGCTGCGTGAACACGTTGGCCTGCGCCCGCAGCCGCCGCAGGTCGCGCCGCGCCCGCATGAGCCGGCCGGCGAGCTGCTTGCGTTCGACATCGGTCCTGGCGGCGGCGCCGCGCTCGACGATCTCGCGCTCCTCGGCTTCGAGCGTGGCGAGCCGCTGGTCCACCTCGTGGCGCTCCTGTTCGAGGCGCACGCGTTGGGCCGTCAGCGCCCGCACCTGTTCGGCGACGGTGGGGCCGCGGCGCAGGAGTTTGCGGACGACGTTCTGCATCCAGCTTCGCAGGCTCATGGGTTCGCTCGCTTCCGCCAGGGGACTGCGGCCGATGTGAATCGTGCCGTCGTGAACGATGGTCATCAAGCGCGAGTCGAGGCGGCACGCCTGACGCACCAGCCCCTCCACCTGTTCGACGGGCAGGCCCAGCCGCTGGGCCAGCTCCGGCAAGGCAATGCCGCGCGACTCAAGCTGCCGCGCGTCCTGATCGAGATGATACAGCAATCGCCGCAAGCGCTCGTCCTGCGACTCGAACTCGAACAACCCGGCCCACGGGCCCTGACGAATGGCCGCGGGCACCTCGACGTCCCACCCGCCGTCCTCGCGCCCGCCAAGCAGGACGACCAGCGGCCTTCCACCGGCATGCACGAGCGCCTTGGCTTCGGGCGTGAAGCCGGTGGCACTGGCGAAGACGGCGGCGGACGGCCGTTCGCGCTGCGGCAGCAGCTCATAGCGGGCCAGGGCGTCGAGCACCTCCTCGCGGCCGACCGGCCCCGCGCCGCCGCCCTGCACCAGCCGCTCGATCGGCGCCAGCACCTGCGCCCGTAGCGTGGCCGCCGTCCGCGCCAGCGGTCCGAACACCCGCCGGCGAAACCGCAGTTGCACGGCCCGCGTGCCCGGCAGTTGCTCCAGCAAGTCGCGGTCAAACCGGCGCAAACGCGTCAGCGTGGCGCGGACCGCGTCGGAGCCGTCCGGCAGCGATTCAATCTGCACGCGGTCGGCCGGCAGCGGATGTCGCAACAGGGCCTGCGCCCGCGCCTGCAATTGGCGCAGGAACCGGTCCTCAAACTGCCGGTGACGACTCCGCTCATCCATGGCCGTCCCCGCTTCCGCGCGGGCCGAGGGCGCCGCCGCAACGTCCGCAGTACCGCGCGTCGGGTGGGTTGACGTGGGCGCAGCGCGGCTGCGGGCAGGTGCGCGGCGTCGGGGGCAACGCCGACACGCCGCGACCATCGCTCACGAATGGCCACGTGACGGCCCGCCACGCGGCGCGCAACACCCGGCCGATGGCCGCCAGGACAATGATGAAGAACCCGGCGAAACCAATTAGCAGGACGCCGACGACCCACACGAACACGATGCCACCGTCGGCGAGCATCACGGTCCGTTACTCCCGCCGCGCGACAGCGTCGCGCCGCAGAATATGCAGAACTGGTCTCGTGGACCGGGGTAGCCGCCGCATTCCGCACAACGGCGGATCGTCGCCGCCAGTTGCATGCCACAGTGCGTGCAGAACTGATCGTCCGGGTCCGCCGTGTGCCCGCAGGCCGGGCAGCGCCGGCCCGCGGCGACCTGGGGCAGCGGAGGCGGCGGCGGGACGGCCGGCGTCCGGTTCTCCAGGTCATCGAGCACCGCCTGGGCACTCTCGTAGCGGCCCTCGTGACGCGCGTACAACCGACGAAACACGTCATCCAGGACGCCGGGCGTATCAGGCCGTAACGTGCTCGGCAGTTCCGCCCCGGCCGGCCGCTCCCCCGTCAGCATCTCGAACAGAATGACGCCGATCGCGTACAGATCGCCGCGCGGCCCGGGCGGGAGCCGGCCGTCGCGGACTTCCGGGGCCATGTACGCCAGCGTCCCGCTGATCGTGTCGCCCTGCTGCTCGCGCTCAATCGAGGCGGATTGCAGGACGAGGGAGCGGAGCGTGTCGGCGTCGCTGAAACCAAGGCCGAAGTCGCCGACCTTCACGTCGTCCACCGTCAGCGCCGTCAGCGGCCGGCCGGCCAGGTGCAGCAGCACGTTGCCGGGTTTCAGGTCGCGGTGAACAACGCCGCCGGCGTGGGCCGCGACCATCGCCTTGAGTAGCCCGCGCAGGACCGTCCAGACGACATCCAAAGGCAGGCCGCGCGGCTGCTCGGCCAGCACGTCCCGCAGCGACGGGCCGTCCACCAGTTCCATGACGAGGTACGGAATCTCCGCGTACGGGTCCAGGCCGATGACGCGGACGATGTTCGGGTGCCGCAGGCCGTGGACCACCAGCCCCTCGCGCTGAAGGTAACGGACGTATTGCGGCTCGGTCGGCACTTTGACCGCGACGCGCTCGCTGTCCCACATGTGGTGGCGGGCCCGCCACACCTCGCCGAACGTACCGCCCCCGAGCGGTTCTTCGAGCACGTATTCGCTGACGCGGACACCGGGTTGGACCTTGATCGTCATCGCCGCCCGCACCTTGCCATGCGTGCCGTCAGCCGCCCGCCTGCTCGGCCAAGTACTCGGCTACGAAGTAATTATAAGTGGCGGCCAGGCCCAGCGCGGCCAGGGCGGCGAGCCAGCCCCAGCCGCCCGCCGGCAGCCCGCCGATCAGAACCAGTCCCACGATCAGGTCGATCGCGGTGAGCGCGGCGATGAGCACCAGACCGGCCCAGTTCGCGCCCGCGGCCAGCACGCGCCCGATAAACAGGCGGCCGGTCCACGGCAGGGCGGCGGCCAGCGCCAGCCACAACGCGGTCCGCCAGATCGCGCTCCAGATGGCGGCGCGACCCTCCGGGCCCATCTGCCACAGCGCGACGCCGGCCAGGACAACCAGACCGAGTGCGACAAGACTGAGCACCCGCTCTGTAAGTCGGCCCAGGATGCCGCCGGTGGGCTGTTCCATCATGGTCAGTGTACTGCCTGCGGCGCCCGAGGGCATTCCAAAAACCCGTGATCTCGGGAAGGCGCGCCAGGGTATTCGGCCGGGCCGACGCTTCATTGCCGCGCCGCCGCGCGACCCGGGCGCGCCACTTGCGGCCCGTCGTCATCGTGCGTATCACCTTGTCATGCCGCGACGCCCAACGCCCAAGCTGGAGACGTTCGCCAATCCGAACCCCCGGCGCGATTACGTGATCCGCCATGTCGCGCCCGAGTTCACCAGCCTGTGCCCGCTGACGGGGCAGCCCGACTTCGGCACGGTGACGATCGAATACACGCCCGACAAGCTGTGCGTCGAGCTGAAGAGCCTCAAGTTCTACCTCCAGGGTTTCCGCCAACAGGGCATCTTCTACGAAGCCGTCACCAATCGCATCCTGGACGAGCTGGTCGCCGCCCTGCGGCCGCGATGGATGCAGGTGGCGACCACCTGGACGCCCCGCGGCGGCTTGCACTCGGTGGTGACGGCGGAGTACCGAAAAAGCCGCCGGTAGAGGGCCGCGGAGCGAGCGAGTTCGCCGCGGCACCCGCCGCGGACCGCGCGGGATCGACAGACGCTCATGGATTCCAAGGACCGCAAGAAGCCGACGCGAGGTCCGCAAGTCCGCGAGAAACCCGGCGCCGCGCCCGCCGCGGGACGCTGGTTCTGGCCGGCGGTGCTGGGCGTGGTCGTGGCGGGGGCGGTGCTGCGGGTCCTGTTGCTCCACGAGTACCTGACCCGCAACCTGCTCTCCACCTACCCGCTCGTGGACGGGGAGACCTACTGGGCGTGGGCCGGGCGCATCGCGGCCGGCCAGCTCGTCGGCACCGAGCCGTTCTTCTCCGGTCCGTTGTATCCGTATTGGCTCGGCCTCGTGCGGGCGCTGGGCGGGGGCTTGCGCGCGGTCTACATACTCCAGACACTGTGTGACCTGGGGACCGCGGTCTTCTTGGCGGTGATCGGCCGCCGGCGCTTCGGCCCCGGCGTCGGGGTGCTGTCCGCGGCGATCTTCGTCCTGATGCTGGAGCCCGCGTTCTATTCCACGCGCGTGCTGGCCTCGACGCTCCAGCTCCCCCTGGTGTGCCTGGCGTGGTGGACACTGTTGGCGGGCCAGCAGCGGCCGACGACCGGCCGCGCCGTGGCCGCCGGCGCCGGCTTCGGCCTGCTGACGCTCGCGTGTCCGCCGGCCCTGCTCTGCCTGCCCGTCGTCGCCGTCTGGTGGTGGTGGACCGCCGGCCGGCGGGCGACCGCGGTTGGGCAAGGCGTGGTGCTGCTGGCGGCGGGAGCGGCGATCATCGCCCCGGCCACGCTCCACAACTACGCGGCCACCGGCGAGTTCATCGCCGTCAGCGGGCAGGCCGGCGTGACCTTCGCCCACGGCAACGCGCCCGGCGCGCTCGGCATCTACCACGTGATTCCGGGCGTGTCCGCCAACCGGGAGACGCAGAACCGCGACGCCCGACGCCTGTGCAGTCAGGAGACCGGCGATCCGCACCCGACGTGGCGGCAGACCGAGCGGTTCTTCCTTCGCCGCGGGCTCGAGACTTGGCGGTCGCAACCGGGGGCGACAATCGTGCTGCTCGCGCGCAAGGCGTACTGGTTCCTGACCGGTCGGCACTGGAGCGAATCATACGTGGCGACGGCCGAGCGGGATGAAGGGCTGCTGACGCGATTGTGGCTCACACCGCTGCACACCGCGTGGCTGATCCCGCCGGCGCTGCTGGCCCTGGCGGCGTGGCTGCGGCGCGGCGCGACCCACCTGCCGGAGCTCATGCTGTTCGCGGTGCCGCTCCTGGTCGTGCTGCTGTTCTTCTACTCGCCGCGCTACCGCTTCCCCGCGATTCCCGTCGTGGTCGTGGCCTGCGCGTACGCGCTGCACCAGGGGTGGCCGGGGCGCCGGAATCCGCGCTGGACGGCCGGACTCGCCGGCGCGATCGGGCTGGCGGTCATGCTGGCGGTGGCGAATCACGCGGCGGGCTTCGATCCGATCGCACCGGGACGCGTGCGCCTGTGGGAGCGGGTGGGCGGGGCGGCCGCCGCCACGGGGCGCTTCGCCGAGGCCCTCGCGGCGAACGAGCGGGCGCTGCGGCTGGATCCCGACAACGCCAGCGCGGCGGTGGAGGCCAGCCAGGCCGCGACGCAACTCGGCCAGGCCGAGAAGGCCCTCGACTACGCGCGACAAGCCGTGCGCGTCGATCCGCGCAGCGCGGAGGCGCACAACCGGCTGGGAGAAGCACTGCTCGCGCTCCAGCAAACGGACGAAGCCGTCGCGTGCTTCCGGGCGGCGGTGGACTTGGCGCCGCACAAGGCCGAGCTGCACAACAACCTCGGGGCGGCGTTGCTGCGAACGGGGGACTTGGATGGCGCGCAACGCGGCTTCACCGCGGCACTGGACCTCGACGCCACCCTGCCCGATGCGCAGCTCAACCTGGGACTTCTTCTCCATCAGCGCGGCGACCTCGACGCGGCGCTGCGGCATTTTCGCGCCGCCCTGGACCTCAAGCCGGAACTGCTCCAGGCCCAATTTCACGTCGGTGTCATCCTCCACGCTCGCGGTGACCTGCCCGGCGCCCTCGCCGCCCTGCGGCGCGCGCACGAGTTGGCCCCCGGCAACGCCGGCGTGGCCAACCACTTGGCGTGGTGTCTGGCCACGGGCCCCGGGCTGACCGCGGCGGAGCGGGCGGCCGCCGTACCGCTGGCCGAGCAGGCGGTCGCCGCAACCGGCCGCCGCGCGCCCGCCATGCTCGATACGCTCGCCGCCGCCCTGGCGGCCAACGGACGCTACGATGAAGCCACCGCCACGGTCCAGCAGGCCATCGAACTGGCCGAGGAGCAGGGCGCGACCGCGCTGCTCGGCGAACTCCGCCAGCGCCTGGAGCTGTACCAGGCCGGCACACCCTACGTCGCACCGCCGGGTGCGGCCGATGGACATTGACGACGTAGCCCGCGCGCCACGCCCGTGCGCGTGTCGGCCGATCTTGCCAGGCGATCCGCAGCATGGGAACCAACCGACCCGCCTGCCATCACGTCGAGCCGCCGCCGAGACCGCGCTGGTTCTGGCCGGTACTCGTCGGCATGGTGGCCGTTGCCGCGATTGGACGGTTCCTGCTGCTGACGGAGTACCTGCGGAACAACCCGCTGGCCACCCACTTGCTCCAGGACGCCGCCACGTACTGGACGTGGGCGGAGAAGATCGCCGGCGGCCAACTGGTCGGGAACCAGCCGTTCTTCTCGGCCCCGCTGTATCCCTACCTGCTGGGATTGCTGCGCGCCGTCGGCGGCGGGCTGACGAGCGTCTACGTGCTTCAGATCGCGCTGGATCTCGTGACGGCAGTCCTGCTGGCGACAACCACGCGGTCCCGGTTCGGCCCCGGCACCGGCCTGCTGGCCGCGGCGTTGTTCCTGCTGCTGGTCGAACCGGCGTCGTTCAGCCTGCGCGTTCTGACGTGCTCCCTCCAACTGCCGCTGGTCGTGCTGGCGTGGCGGGCCATGATCCGGGGGCCACAGCGGCCGACGGCGGCGCGCGCGGCGGTCGCGGGCGCCACGCTCGGTCTGCTCGCCTTGACCTACCCGCCGGCCCTCGTGGGGCTGCCCGCGCTGGGGGTCTGGTGGTGGTGGATGGCGCGGGCGCCCGGCGCATGCCAACCCGCTGGCGTGTCGGCATGGCACCCGGCGGGGCAAGCCGTGCTGGCGGTGCTCAGCGGACTCCTCGTCATCGCACCGGCGACGCTGCACAACTACATGGCCTGCGGAGAGTTCATCGCCGTCAGCGCTCAGGGCGGCGTCACGTTCGCCGCCGGCAATGCGCCCGGCGCCGATGGCACGTACTTCCGGCTGCCGGGCGTGTCGCGCGACCGCGCGACCCAGAACGAGGACGCCTGGCGCGTCTACCAGGAGGCGACGGGCGGGCCGCCTTCGTGGCGGGCGGTCAACCGCTACTTCTACCGTCAGGGCCTGTCATTCTGGTGGCAGCAGCCGACCGCGGCCGCCGCCCTGCTCACGCGCAAGGCCTACTGGTTCCTCACGGGACGGCTTTACGACGACATCTATGTCCCCGAAATCGAACGGTCCGACGGGCTGCTGACGCGACTCTGGCTGACACCCCTGCCCACCGCGTGGCTGATTCCGCCCGCGGCGCTGGCGGCGGCAGCGTGGCTACGTCGCCCGCGCGCCGGGTGGCCCGAGTTGCTGCTCCTGGGCGTCCCCCTGCTGGTCGTGCTGGTCTTCTGGTATTCGGCGCGCTACCGCCTGCCGGCCGTCCCGCTGCTGGCCGTGGCCGCTGCCGTGACGCTGACCACGGCGGCCGGGCGGCGGGTGGGGCGCGGCCGGCGCATCACCGCCGTCGTCGTGGTCCTGCTCGGGCCGGCTCTGTCGCTCGTGAACCGCGCTGTCGGGTTCGATGCCCCCGAGCCCCGGCGGGCCCAACTGGCATTCAGCCGCGGATGGGCGGCGACGCAGACGGGGCGCTACGATGAGGCCGCCCAGTGGTTCCGCCAGTGCCTCCACCTGTCGCCGCACTTCCCTTCCGCGGCGGCGAACCTGGGGGCGGTGCTGCTGGCCCGCGGCGCGGTCGAAGAAGCGGCCCCGGTGTTGGAACAGGCTGCCCAGGCGGACCCGCACGACGCCTTCGTCCTGAACCAGCTCGGCCGGGTCCACGCGGCGCGCAACCAACTGGACCAGGCCCTGCGGTGCTTCGAGGCGGCGGCACGGATGCGGCCTGACTCGGCGGAGATGCAGTTCGACGTGGGCGTCACGCTGGCCCGCGCCGGACAAACGGACGCGGCCCTGGAGCGGTTCCAGGCCGCCATCCAGCTCGACCCGCGGCTCACGCGGGCGCACGTCTACGCGGCCCGGCTCTGGCTGGCCCGCGGCGATCTCTCCGCCGGCGTCGCCGCCCTGCGGGCCGCGAACGCGCTGGATCCGGAGAATCGGCCCGTGGCCCTCGACCTGGCCTGGTTCCTGGCGACGAGGCCCGCCGCATCGCCGGAAGACCGGGCCACCGCGTTGCGGCTGGCCCGCTCCGCGGCCGACCAGTCCGCCGACCCGCGCCCGCTCGACGTGCTGGCGGCGGCCCTGGCCGCGAACGGGCTCTGCGACGAGGCCGCCACCACGATCGCGCGCGCCGTGGAACTGGCCGAGCGCGGCGGACGCACGGAATTGGCCGAGCCACTGCGCCAACGCCTGGAGCTGTACCGCGCCGGCCGCCCCTACACCCTGCCGAACACGCCATAGGTTTCCCGGAGCGCTTTGCCCGACAGCGCGGGGCCCAGCCGGCCGGCAAGAGGCCGGCGTTCTCTTCGAGGGCCGGCCGCCACGAATCAACCGGCAGCGGGTGCTTCACTCGCCGCCGCGAGGGTGGTCTGCGCAGCAGTGGTCTGAAGTGTTCGACGCCGTACCAGCCACCACCCCATCCGCCCGAGCAGGGCCAGCGCGACGATGGCCACCTGGATCACCAGAATCTGCCGGGGGGCGAGTTCCAGTAGCATCGAGCAGCCCGCGAACAGGAGGTAGCGCGGGCCGCGACCCACCAGGTACGCCAACGCGAACCGCCGGCGCGAGTACCCGCGCAGAATGGCGAGCCAGCGGACAGCGTCGATGGGCAGAGGCAGGAACGCGACCAGCGTAAGGATTTGAAACGGCGCCCGGTCGAACCAGCGGACGGCCCAAACCACCAGCCGCGTCTGCCGCACACGCCGCCCCCACCGGGACCGCAGCAGGTGCGCCAGCACGTGGTATTCGTTGAGATTGGCCGCCACGGTGGCCAGCGTAGCGAGGCCGGCCACCACGACCACGTTCACGACCGGCTGCGGCACCAGGGCATAGCCCGGAGTCGCGGCCAGCAGGACGATCCACGCGGTCGGCAACGGCACGAGGCTGTTGCACAGGCTGAGATAGAAGCACAGCAGGGTGAGAATCCACCCCCGCAGCAGCCACTCCGGGCCGCCGGCCTCATACCGGGCCAGCAGGAACACCGCCAGCGCCGTCAGGCCGGCCATCCAGGCGACGAAGCCGACAAACCACGCGCGGGTGCCGCGCGGGTGCCGGACTTCGGGTGTGCCCGCCTCGATCCGGGTTCCCAGCACCGCGACCGCCGCATCAGTCAAGGAACCGCCCATCCTGCATGCGCAGCACGCGGTCGGCGTTGACCGTCAGGTGCTCATTGTGCGTGATCATCACGACCGTCTGGCCCCACCGGCGGTGAAACTCGCCCAACAAGTCGAGCACCGCGGTCGCGTTGGCCGAGTCGAGGTTCCCGGTGGGTTCATCGGCCAGTAGCAAGGCAGGCCGCGCGATCAAGGCGCGGGCGAGCGCCGCCCGCTGCTGCTGGCCCGTCGAGAGCTGCCCCGGCTTCCTCCGCGCGTACTCCATCAGCCCCACGCGCGTCAGCAGGTCGTCCACCTGCCCGTCGACCGTCGTCCGCGCCAGCCGGAGCGGCAACGCCACGTTCGCCCGCACATCCACCGTCGGCAGCAGGTTGAAGCGCTGGAAGACGAAGCCGAGCAGATCACGCCGGAGCCGCGTGCGGGCGACATCCGGCAGGCCGAGCGTCTCCCGGCCCGCCAGCCGCACCGTCTGGGCCCGCGTCGGACGGACCATCAACCCGAGCACATTCAGCAGCGTCGTCTTGCCGCAGCCCGACGGCCCCATGATGACGACGAACTCCCCGCGGCGAACGTCCAGATTCAGTCCCCGCAAGACGGGCTCGACCACGCCGGCGTGCGTGTAGGCATGGTGCAGGTCGCGGACCTCGATGATGGGCTCGTGGTTCATTCGTGACTCAGGGCCAGGGCGGGGTCCAGTCGGGCGGCCCGATACCCGGGATAGAGGGCGCTGCACGTGCCGCCAATAACGCCGACCGCGACGGCGGCCAGGATCGGCCCGGCGGACAGATCGACGGTCAGCAGCGGTCGGGCGGCGGCGAGTCCCCACTTGGCCGCGACGGCGAGGCCGATGCCGATGGCCACGCCGGCGAGCGAGATCAGCAGGGCTTCGATGACCGCCAGGTGTATCAGGCCCAGCCGGCCGACGCCGAGGGCTTTGAGGATGCCGATCTCGCGCGTGCGCTGGATGACGTTCGTGTACATGGTTAGGAGGATGAACAGAAAACACGCCACAAGCGCGACGCCGCTGGACGCGCTCATGTAGAGATTGACCGAGGCGAAGCTCTCGCGGAGCAGGCGGCCGTAGTCGCTCTTCAGCTCGACGCGGACGTCGCCGCCCAGGCCGGCCGCCAGCGCGTCCGCGGCCTTCACGGGGTCGAGCCCGGGCCGCAGCTTGACGAAGTACATGCTCGCGTGCGGCTCACCGGCGACGACGATCTCGCGCAACGTCGCCAGCGGGGCGAAAACGCGGCCCGCGACGCCGGCCTCAACGATGCCGACAATGTGGAACGTCTGCCCCATGATCTGCACGGGGTCGCCCAGGTGATAGTCGCCGACGCGCTGCAAGCGCTCGTCGATCACCAACTCCAGCCCGCCCTTGTAACCCCCCTCCCTTCCAGGGAGGGGTTGGGGGAGGGTTCCGGGACTCCCCCCCCTTTCAGGGGGGG
>CAYWYJ010000073.1:0-3052 GCA_964462635.1 uncultured Planctomycetales bacterium | reverse complement strand
CACCCACACCCCCCCCCCCCCTCCCCCCCCCCCCCCCCCGCGGGGGGGGGGGGGGGGGCGGCCCCCGGGACTCCCCCCCCTTTCAGGGGGGGGTTGGAGGAGGGTCGAAGCCTCCAACGGCCGGTCGTCCCCACCCCCCTGTGGTCCCCCCTGAGAGGGGGGACGGTCAACACCGCTCCCTTGACTCCCCCCCCTCCCAGGGGGGGGTTGGGGGGGGGTCGAGACTCCCGCCGCCTGATAGTCGCCGCCGCCAAACAACCGCCCCGCCCGCACCCGCCGCGCGCCGAGAAACGCCGGCATCTGCCGCGGATCAACCCCGAACAAGCGCTGCTGCTGCCCCCCCATCCGCACCTGCCCGAAGAACACGGGGATGACGTCGACGGCGAGCGGCCCGCCGGCATCGGCGGCCGCGCGCAGATAGCGCTCATGCCCCGCCCGAAACGGGGCGCCGCTCGTGAAGATGATGTTGTCCTGCGCGGGCAGAATCACCAGCTCAGCATCCACCGACTGCATCCGCTGGTCCACCTCGGCGATCGAGCCCGTGGCCAGCCCGCGCGACACGAGCATCAGCATGATCCCGATGCCCACCGCCAGCGCGCACAACGCCGTCCGCAACTTGTGGTGCGTCAGATTCGCCCAAGCCAAATCGAGCATTTCACTCCTTCAGACCGTACCGCGACCGTCAGGGAGCGGTTGATCCGAGCCGCGACCGTCAGGGAGCGGCCCGCAGGCGCGACGCCTGCGCCACCCGCCCGCCGCGCTTCACACCCGCTCCTCGCGGCCGAAGTCCGCCACCGCCGCCGGTATGTTCCACACGTACACCACCAGCGCCGCGGCCAGCGCGGCCAGACTTGCGACGCCCAGCACCATCGCGGCCCGCGTGACGGCCTCGGCGGCCAGCAGGACGGTCACGCCGCTGAGCACGACCCAGAGGATCAGGAGCCAACCCGCCGTCGCCGCCCCGCCGCCGCGAATCGACTTCCCCCACGGCACGGGCAGCACCTGGGCGAACGCCCCTTGGGCCCCGATCATCAGCACCTGGCTCTGGAGGCCCGCCGCCAGCGCCACTCCGACCACGACAAGCCAGTGGGCCCACGGCTCCAACGAGGGCAACGCCGCCCGCAGCGAGTCGTTCATCACGATGACCAGCAGGGCACCGAGTGCGATCGGCGAGTAGTACGTCCAGCGTCCCATGACTACTCCGGCCGCGCCGCCCGCCCCGCCCGGCGCGGCCCCCAAGATGGTATCATCTTCAGCCGTGGTATCGACGCCCACGGTTGAAGAATCCATGCGACGAGCGCGCGACGAATCCCACCGAAAGCGCAGCGTCAGCGCCCACCCCCTCATGGGGAGCGTCGGCGTCTCGCCGGCACTTGAGGCACGTCCATGAAGCACATCGCGATCGTTGGCGCTACGGGAGCGGTGGGGCGCGAGTTCTGCGCCGTGCTCCTGCAGCGCCGCTTCCCGGTCGCGTCCCTCCGGCTGCTCGCCTCGGCGCGGTCCGCCGGACAGGTGCTCGACGGCCTCGCCGGCCCCGTCACGGTCGAACGGCTGACACCCGACTCGTTCACCGGCGTGGACCTGGCGTTTTTCTCCGCCGGCGCCGCCGTCAGCCGCGAGTTCGTGCCGCACGCCCGGCGGGCCGGCGCCGTGGTCATCGACAATTCGTCGGCGTTCCGCCTGGATCCGGAGGTGCCGCTGGTCGTCCCGGAGGTCAACCCCGACGCGCTCCGCAGCCACCGCCGCCTCATCGCCAACCCGAACTGCACCGCCATCATTCTGGCGGTCGCCCTGTGGCCGCTGCACCGCGCCCGGCGCTTGCGGCGGGTCGTCGTCAGCACGTATCAGGCGGTCAGCGGCGCTGGGGCGCGGGCGCTGGCGGAATTGGAGTCGCAGACGCGCGACGTCCTGGCGGGCCGGCCGCCGCGGCCAACCGTCTTCCCCGTCCCCTGCGCGTTCAACGTCTTCAGCCACGACAGCCCCGTCGGCCCCGACGGCTGCAACGGCGAAGAGACCAAGGTGATCCAGGAGACGCGGAAGATGTTCGCCGCGCCGGCGTTGCCGATTGCGGTCACGTGCATCCGCGTGCCGGTGCGCCGGGCACACACCGAATCCGTGGCGGCGGAGTTCGCGGAACCGCTCGACGTCGCCGAGGCGCGACAACTGCTGGCGGCCGCCCCCGGCGTGCGGGTGGTGGACGATCCGGCCGCCGGCCGCTTCCCCACACCGCTGGAGGCCACCGGACAGGACGACGTCCTCGTCGGCCGCCTCCGCCAGGACATGAGTATCCCCGACCGCCGGGGCGTCCAACTGCTCTGCTGCGGCGACCAGCTCCGCAAAGGCGCGGCGTTGAATGCGGTGCAGATTGCTCAACTGCTCGCGTGAGACTCCCCTCCTTCAGCCCCCTCGTCCTCTTCCAATCTGTGGCTCCCCGTCAACTCCGGCCCCACGGGCCCAATGTACGTGCCCTCAATCTGGTCTCCCCGTTCCGGGGGCTCCGCTCCATCGACCGAGAACAACACCAACTGGCCGATCGGCTTGCGCGGCTCCAGTTTGATGGACGTACCGCTTGCGTTTGCTATCTCAAGAGTCAGGCAACCTCGGTACAGCGGATGCACCCACGGAGCAGTCGCCACACCAATGAACAGGCGCGCAACCGAAGACCGAGTGAGGACCTGTCCCGCGACATCATAGGGGAGCTTTATGTACTCGAAAACTGCCCCAAGTACGGTCGAATGCGCGGGGACGATGATATGGCCGCCACGTGGCACATCGATCAATCGCTGATGCTCAGCAACCTTCGTGGATTTCCCATACTGAACCGCCTCCGCCCGGTACGGATATGGGATGAGGAAGCGGGAACCCAGGCGCAGGTCAATTGAGTCGTGGTCGCTCGCCGCCTCATTCCGAAGCGGGGCTACCACCAGCGCCTTTGGGTCGGATGGTGGATACTGCTCAATGCGCTTCAGGATCTCGCGGCGGCCCAGTACCCCCGTGTGGCCTGCTCCCCAAAACCTGATCCAGGTGTTATGAGAGTCCATGGCCCGGCCGC
>CAYWYJ010000072.1:0-19021 GCA_964462635.1 uncultured Planctomycetales bacterium | reverse complement strand
AGAAGAACCTCTCCAACCGGCCGAACCTGGATCACCTGCGGCGCCAAGCCAAGGACCTGCTGTCGGCCTTGCGATCCGGAGACGCGGACGCTGTCGCCACGTTCCAGAAGCACCTTCCGTCCGCCGCCGGCATGGCAGCCGCCGAGGTGCGCACGGCGGAGTTTCGACTCGCGGACGCGCAATCCGCGATCGCACGAAAGACGGGTTTCGCCGGCTGGCCCGCGCTGGCACGTCACGTCGAACTGCTGCGCGCACTGGAGGGCACGTGGGCGTATTCCACCCTCGAGGTCGGCGGCCAGCCCATTCCGCCGGGAGCGCTCCTGCACTCGCGCCTGCTCATCGACGGAGATCGTTTCCGCACCGAGAGCCCGGGCGCGATATACGAGGGCGTCTTCAACATCGACGTCGAGGCCGAACCGCACCACATCGATATCGAATTCGTCGAAGGCCCCGAAGCGGGAAACGCGAACTACGGCGTCTTCCGGGTCGAAGCCGACCGACTCGAAATCTGCCTGGACCTGACGGGCAAGCGCCGGCCGACGGTCTTTCGCTCTGCGCCCGGCAGCCAGGAGGCATTCGAAACCCTCACGCGAACCTCGCCCGCGCGTCCGGAGTCCGTCACCGGCGGCGCAAAACGGGCGCGGGCCGCCGCAGCACCTGCTCCGCAAGCTCCCCACGGCTTTGACTACGCCCCGTCGGAGACGCTGTCGCGGTTGCAGGGCGAGTGGTCGGCGGTCAGCATCGTGCGCGACGGAATGACGCTGCCCGCGACGATGTGCCAAGCCGGGCGGCGTTTAGCCACGAAGAACCAGCTCAGGATCTCCTTCAGCGGAAAGGTGATCATCGAGGCGTTGGTTCGTATCGACGAGTCCGCGAATCCGGTTGTCATCGACTACTACAACACCGGCGGCGAGGCGTTCGGGACCGTCCAGCGCGGGATCATGAAATGGAACGGCGACAACGCCTGCTTCTGCATGGCAGCGCCGGGCGGTCCGCGACCGAGCGACTTCGAGTGTCCGAGCGGGAGCGGACGGACACTGAGCGAGTGGCGGCCGGGGAAGTAGCCCGTGGCGGCGCCGCGGCATTGAGCTTGTGGAACTTGGACCGCCGCGGCGGCGGGGGAAGATGGCCACCCCACAAGACCTCGTTGGCCATCCTCTGACGCCGCTCCGGCCGCCAATCGTTGCACTCGTCGACGCGCGGAAGTGCCACGAGCCGTCAGCCCCGACGAGCCGGCTGACAGCCCAACATGAAGCGGCCGGAGTATTGACTCGTGGTCCGGCCGGGCGGCGGCGCCTACCGCGGGCGCCGGGCGTGCCGCCGCGTGCTCCGCAGCCCAACCAGTGTGACCAGCGTCATCATCGCGCCGGCGGCCGGGCACAGCGCCGGGCTGCCGGGCGTCGGCCGGCCGCTGTCGTCGTCACACACGTCGCCGATGCCGTCGTCGTCCGCGTCGGCCTGGTCCGGGTTCGCGCGGTTGGGGCAGTTGTCCTCGCAGTCCATCACACCGTCATCGTCGCTATCGACGTCGGGCGTGCCGCAACCGCAGACGCCCGGCTCCGTCTTGTTCGGGTCGTCGGGGCACTGGTCGATGACGGCGGGCGGACCGGCGGCCTTGGTCTGAAAGCTCCAGACCGGGCTGGACGTCGAACCGGAGTCGTTCTTGGCCACGACGCGCCAGTAGTACGCCTTCCCGGCGTCGAGGTCGAGCGGGCCCCAGGCCGCGGCGGTGGTGCTGCCCAGGAACGCCATGTCGGCCAACACCGGCCCGGCGCCAAGGAAGACCTGGTAGATCGTCGTGTTCGGGCTCTCGGCCCACGCCAATTGCACGTCGCGCGCCACACCGGTCGCCCCGTCCGCCGGGAACGGCGAGCGCGGTTCGGCGGGCGGTCCCGTCCGCGTGGTGAACGACCAGATCGGCCCGTCGGTGCTCCACCCGCTGCCGCGGATGACGACCTTCCAGTAGTACGTCGTCTCGTACGCCAGCGTCGCCAGCGGCCACTTGTTCGTGCGGACGTCGCCAACCTTGGCCGGCGGCGTGGCCGTCCCAAAGTACACGTCGTACGACGTGGCCCCCGCAACGCTCCGCCACGCCAGGTCGGCGTCCACCGCCACGTCCACCGCCCCGTCGGCCGGCTGCGGGCCGGCGGGCTCGCACGCGTCGCCGATGCCGTTCTGATCCAGGTCCGCCTGGTCGGGGTTGTACACGGCGGGGCAGTTGTCCACGAGGTCGGGAACGCCGTCGCCGTCGCGGTCTTCGCACACGTCGCCCACGCCGTCGCCGTCGGTGTCGCGTTGATCGGGGTTGGCCTGATTGGGGCAGTTGTCACACGCATCGCCGACGCCGTCCCGGTCGCGGTCGGCCTGCGTGGGGTTGGAGACCGCGGGGCAGTTGTCCTGGGCATCGGCGATTCCGTCGTTGTCGTTGTCGTTGTCGCAGGCATCGCCGATGCCGTCCTTGTCGCGGTCGGCCTGGTCGGGGTTGTAGACCAGCCAGCAGTTGTCCTGCGCGTCGGGGATGCCGTCGTTGTCGTTGTCGTTGTCGCAGGCATCGCCAATGCCGTCCTTGTCGCGGTCGGCCTGCGTGGGGTTGTAGACCAGGGGGCAGTTGTCGACGGTGTCCGGCACGCCGTCGCCGTCGTCGTCATCGTCGCACGCGTCGCCGAACCCGTCGCCGTCCGTGTCGCGCTGGTCGGGGTTGGCCACGGCGACGCAGTTGTCGCAGGCGTCGCCGATGCCGTCCTTGTCGCCGTCGGTCTGACTCGGGTTGGCCTTCAGCGGGCAGTTGTCGCAGGCGTCGCCGACGCCGTCACCATCGCTGTCCGCTTGCGTGGGGTTGGCGACATTCACGCAGTTGTCGCAGGCGTCGCCGCGACCGTCGCCGTCGGCGTCCGTCTGGTTGGGGTTGGCAATAGCGGGGCAGTTGTCGCACGCGTCACCCACGCCGTCCTTGTCGGCGTCGGTCTGGGTCGGATTGGCGACTGCGGCGCAGTTGTCGCAGGCGTCGCCGAGCTTGTCCCCGTCGGCGTCGGCCTGATCGGGGTTGGGGACGAGCTTGCAGTTGTCGCAGGCGTCGCCCACCCCGTCGCCGTCCTGGTCGGCCTGGGGCTGCCCCGGCGGCGGGGCGTTGGCGACCGTCGGACAGTTGTCACAGGCGTCACCCACCCCGTCGCCGTCGGTGTCCACTTGGGCCGGGTTGGCCACGCTCGGGCAGTTGTCGCACGCGTCGCCCAGCCCATCGCCGTCCGCGTCTTCCTGGTGCGGGTTGTAGACCGCGGGGCAGTTGTCCTCGGCATCGGGAACCCCGTCGCCATCGGTATCGAAGAACGGCGGGTTGATGACGATCTTCACCGTGGCAACGCCGGGCGGCAGCGGCGGGTTCGACGCCGTGCTGGTCACGGTCAGATACACGGTAACGACGGCGGGGTTGGGGCCGGGGAACTGCTCGGCGGTGTAGGTGTGTTCGACGACGGGCTCGGTGCTGGGGGCCGTGCCGTCGCCGAAGTCCCAGGCGTACTTGAGCGTCTCGGTCCCGCCCAGTTCGTTGAGCGAGCCGGAGGCGTCGAAGCGGACGCGCAGCGGCGCCCGACGCTCGGGGTTCGTCAGAGCATCGGGATACGACGCATCGATACGCGCATAGACGCGCGGGTAGATTTGGCCGTGCCGCAGCTCCAGCGGCGTGCTGTACGGCGTCCGACCGGTGGTGCGGAACAGGAAGCGGTCGGCCTGCGGGCCGCCGCCGCCCTGCGAGAAGGCGTGGACGCGGTAGGTCACCCCGGCGGGGGCGGTGCCCGCGTCGCCGATGAGCTTCAACTTGGTGGCCGCCGGCACGTTGTGGATCGTGTAGAAGCCGGGCTTGGCCCCGGGGCCGCCGACGATGCGCACGCGGTCGCCGGGCTTGAACGTGCTGGCCAGGAAGCGGGCGCCCGGGTCGGTCAGCGTGGTGTATTGGGAACCGTCGTAGGCCAGGCTGACGTTGGCGCCGGTCTGGGTCACGGCGTCCGGCGCATACCGGATGACGAAGCTGAGGTCGCCGTTGTCGGTGGTGTACGGTATTCCGGTGGTCGCGCGGTTGGTCTGGAGCCCGGACGCGGTGCCCTCCACGCGCCACACCTCGAAGTCCGCCACGCTGTGGTCGACGCACGTGACGGTCCAGTCTTCGAGCCGCGTCTCAAGCCGCCCCTGGGCGTCCACCGCAATCGCTAACCCGGGTTGATTTGGGTCGGCCGGGTGGGCCAGCCGTCCGCGGCCGTGGTTGCTCACGTCGGCCCGCGGGGTCATGTACTTCAGTTCCCACTGGTTGTCGATGCCCTGGCCCGGCTTCAGCCGGGCGAAGAAGAAGTACTCCCCGTCGGGCAGCTCGGTGATGTCCACCGGGTGCGTGATCCGCACGATGTCCGGAGAGGTCTTGTGCAGATCGGGCGGGAGGTGGTAGAGCTCGTCGTATCCCTCGGGGTCGTCATCGGCGTAGAACTCGATGTCGGTGCCCGCGAACGCATCGTACGCCTCCATCCCCAGGATCAGCCAGCGCCGGCCCTGGTATTGCTGCACATAGGTGGCCGGCGGCCGATTGAAAGCGAGCTCCGGCACCGAGCGCATGTTCCAGTAGAACGTGACGACCGACCGGTCCGTCAATTCCACGATGTCACGGATTTCCAGATCGCTGCGCCCCCCGCCCCACCAGAGGGAACTGGGGATCGTGGCCTCATTCCACTCCCGCACGCCCAGCAGGCCGGGGAACGGATCGTTCGGATCGCCCAGATTGATCCCGTTTTCCAGCTCGAACAGGCCGTCCGCCTGCTGGATGTTGTAGGTGAAATGGCTGCCGAGCCGCTGCTGAAGCGGGACGCCTTCGAAGTTGTCGCCGAAGTCGGTGTGCATGATGAGCACGCCCGGGCCCGGCCCGTAGCGCGAGAAGTTGACCCGGCCCGCCAGCGGCGACGCACGGTCGGTGACCCGCCAGAAGTAGAACAGCTCGCCGTCCAGCGTCGTGTCCGTCGGGTCATAGGTGGACGGCAGGCCGGGTACCCGCGGGTTCTTGTAGACATAGACGGAGTTCACCGGCGAAAACGCATAGTCGTGCAGCGTGACCTCGGTCTCCTGACGCGGGTTGAGCACCTGCGTCAGGTCGGTCACGCTGACCCACGGGATGTGCTGCGTGCCCAGCTCGGCGAAGCCCGTGCCGGCCTGCTTCAGCGGCGCCGACGGATGGACGAACCCGCCCGACATGATGCACCACCCGCCCACGGGGTGGTTGATGATGCCGCCGAGGTACTCGTCATAGTCGTACAGGTCCGGGTAGCCCTCCCACACATGTAGCCACTCGTGGGCCAGAAGGGCCTTTTGGTAACCCACATTCGGCGTCCCGGTCTCGCCGTCACCGTCGAGCGGCGTGCCGAAATCCGAGAACCAGATCGGCGAATACGTCGTCCCCGGTTCCTCCCGCACCTGGATCGGCAGGTCCATGCCGGGCGCCGGCAGGACGAAGAGCGGTCGGCCGCCGCTGTTCAACTCGGGATCCGCGAGCCCGGCCGGCAGCATGAAGCTCGAATGGACGAACGCCTTGCCCCCAACCACCATCACCACCTGGTCCCAGTCCACCGAAGCGTCCAGGGCCGCAACGATGTCTTCGGTCACGCGCCGCCGATTGAACGGGTACGCGCCTTCGGGGCCGCCGCTGTTGCTCGTGAAAGGGTACTCATCGATGACATAGTTCTCTGAGCCGGCGGCGCGGACCTCGCCCAGGTCGAGCAGGCCGTCGAGGTTGAAATCGCGCCCCAGCGCCTGGTAGTAGCTCGACACCAGGCCCGCCAAGGTGCCGTACGGCTGGCTCTGCCCGGGCGGCGTGCCGCCCGTGTCCACCGCGAACAGACCGGACGTGGTATCCAGGCCGACGACGTTCGGCGCGGTCCCGGGCTTGAAGGTCAGGGACCGCACCTCATAGGAGAGGGCCGTGGCGCCGGTACCCACCGGCGTCAGCGCCCCCGTCGCCACGTTGACTTTGGACAGCACCCCGTACGCCTCGTCCTTGGTGTACAGCGTGTTGGTGGCACGATCGAAGGCCAGCCCCTCGGCCCCGATGAACGCGACCCCCAACGTCACCAGGTACTCGGCCTTCCGGTAGTTGGGGTTCTGGGCGTCGTTCGAGATCGACCACAGCTCCGTGATTCCCGAGTCCTCGATGGTGACCAGGAAGCGGTTGTTCGCCAGGTCGTACACCATGTCGCGGACCGGAATGTTAAACGGCCACGTGGTCGTGGACACCAGCTCCGTCTGCCAGGTCGCGGCGCCGTTGTTCCAGTTGACGAACACCAGCGCGTGTTGCCACGTGCTCCCGCTCTTCTTGCTGCAAATGCCCCACAACGTCGGCTGGCCGACCGCGGGCCGGATGAACGCCCGCGCACTCATGGCGTAGCCGTCGAACCGGGGATCATACGTCGGCGAGGTCGGGTCCCAGAAGTAGCCGACGACTTCCCCGGTCGCCGTGGGGGGCGGCGGCGTCGCGGCGACGGTGGCCCGGATGAGCCGGTTGTAGACCGGGTCAGCCAGGTAATACCGCTGGTTGTTCTCCTGGTACGCGATCGCGGCCAGACCGACGTCCTCCGGGCTCGTCCGCCAGGTCAGCAGCTCGAGGTTCAGCATGTTGCCCGCGTCGTAGCCGTTGGTGCCATGGACGTTATACGCCAGCGGCCCCGCCGCCGGGATGTACCCGTCCGGCCCAGCCGGGGAGCTCGGAGTACCCGCGCCGAAGTCCTGGCCGTATGGGCTGGTGTTTCGCGGCGATGTGACCTCCCCCGGCCGCCCGTCCCCACCGTACCACAGCCCCGACTTGTTCTCCGCCACGGCCATGTGGTAGATCGACGAGGCCAGATCGTCGAACTCGGCCGGGCCGTCGTACACGTCGCGCAGCTCATCGCCGTTCAGGTCCAACTCGTCCGGCAGGACGGGCTTGTTGGGATCGTCCCCCGAACCGTCGCCCCCGTTGTACACGCCGTCAAAGTTCGGGCTGTTGGGATCACGCAGGTCGGGGTCTTTGCAGCCATTGCCCGGATCGGTCGGCGGCACGCACCACGGGAAGTTCGCCGAGCCGTCCTGACGGGGCCGCGCTTTGCTCCCGCCGCAGTTCGGCGTGAACGGCCGCTCCACACCGGCCGGATCGTTCCAGCCCTTCGGCAACGCCGGGTCGAACACAACCAGGTTCGGGACGCGCTCCTCCCAGGTCGGCGGCGGCGGGGCGACCGCTCCGGGATCAAGCCCCGCCAGCAGGTGCTTGTCACGCCAGTAGGCCGTCCACCATTCCTCGTAGCTCCACGCATAACGCGGCGCATAAGGGGGGCACCCGTCGCTCGGTCGGGGAGTACGTACATTGGGGAGGTACGGTCGGCGCGGGTCGATCTGCAGCTTCTGGGCGGAGCCGGCCGCCTCGATCCACGCATCCGGCCCGTCGTAGCGGCCGTTACCGAAACGGGCCATGAAGCCGCGGGCATTGGGATCACCGGCGACCCGGTACGGTTCGCCGGCGTCGCCGGGATAATTGGCCCGGATGTACGCCTCGGCCCAGGCCCGCGACGCGGGGTCGGGGTTCTTGTAGCTCGGGTCGAGCCGGCGCCACACGCCGTCGCCCACGTAGACGCGGAGGAAGTCCTCGAACGGTTCCGGGAAGGTCCAGGAACCGCTGTTATCGACATCGCAGTACTCGGTCTCCTCAATGATCCCGTTGCGCGGGTTGAACGTCTGCGGGCACCGCTCGGTCGGCGCGTTTGGATTGTTGGGGTCGGGCGGCACCGCCTCGACAGCGCCCCACCCGTCCCGCACCGCCTCGCACAGCGCGTCATACCGCCTGTTGTCATTCAGGTCACGAAACCGCTCGCCGGGCGTCCACACCGCGCGGGCCCGAATCGGATCGAAGTCGATGAAGCCGGCCGTGGGCACATCCGGAGTTGGGCCTTGCAGCCCCGGCCCCACGTTCGCCGTCCCCGTGCCCTCCAGGTTCCCGTTGTAGTCGATCAGGATCGCCTGCTGAGCCTGGACGATCGTCTCGCCCTCGAACGGCTCAAAGGCCCCCGAATCGTTCAAGTCAACAACCGGCAACCGCAGCCCGTCGAGCGACGTGGCACTCCGCGGGTCCACCGTCGCCCCCGTGCTGTCGAGGGCCTCGGGCGGCAGGATCGGCCACGGGATCTCCACCCACCCGAACACGTCGCCGCTGACGTTCACCTGCCCGTACGAAATCTCGTACCAATACTCGGCGAACGAGTCGATGCCCGGGTTGGTCCGATCGAAGTACTGCGCGAAGATGTCCTCCCGTTTGGGCAACTGGGCCTGGAACTGCGGCAGCGGCTCCGTCACGCTCTTGGTGGGGACCGCCAACAGCAGCGAGAACTTCCGCTCATCCGCCGCGGCGCCCGGCACCAAACTCCCCACCACCAAGGCGGTCACCAGACCCAGTACCAGACCACCCCGCCCCTCGGCGACGCTCGCGGACATGGCTCATCCTCTGTTTCAGAACCGCTCCCGGCACGGCCCACGCTCCGCGCCCGCTCTGCGTAATTGGTAGCGCTCCCAAGTCGGAGATCAACCCCGGGGCTGGTCATTTCCCGACGCTCCCGCAAGCGCGCGGCCCTGTGCGATCCGGTGTCACCTGTCCACCTTACCGTTGGTCAGGTTCGAATGGCGCGTCCGGGGTGTCTTCGTCGCCTGCTGCTTCCGGCTCGTCGGGGTCACCCAGGATCGAGCGGTCAGTCCCATCCGGCTCGACCACCTCGAGGGCCTCGGGCTCGATCATCGGCGGCGAGGGTCGCGTGGCGGGGACGGTGGTCGGCGTGTGTGCGGGGACCGCCAGAGTAACGCCGTGCAGAATGAAGCGGCCCGTGGTGCCGGGAAGGACGCGCACCAACACACGGATTTCGACGAGCGGGCCGCCGGTCGCCGGTTTGGCCTCGAACGGGCCGTTCGATTGACCGGGGACAAACGTGTAGCGCCCGCGCTCGCCCGCGACGGGGTAGGTTCTCCGGGCCGCCGCCGGCCACTCCCAGCGCGCGGCTTCCGTGTTGTCCGGGCCGTAACCAACCACGAAGAGCCGGTCGATGGCCTCGGGCTGCTCAAACGTGAGCTGCAACTCGAACGCCGCCGCCTCCGGCACGCCGAAACGCACGCCGCCGTAGATATTCCCCCGCGCGTTGGGCGCGGCCCGCAATTCGCACACGACGCGGTCGTCGTGGCGGCCCAGGTTGACCTGGCATGCGCGGCTGGAGACGGTGGTGAGTTGTTCGACCTGTCCGGGCAACAACGCGACCAGACCGCCGAACTCGCGCAGCGCCGGACCCGACGCCGGCCGGCCGAGAACCAGACCGTGCAACGTGAATCCCGCCGACGTGCCCGGCTTGACTCGCACCACGACGCGCAATTCGTCCACCGCCGGCGCACCCGGCTCCGTTTCACCGCTCGCTTCAGCGCGGCGAGCAACGAAGTGGCGGGTGCCGCCTTCCGGCGTCAAGACATAGGTCCGGCGCTGCTCCCGCGGGGGGACCATCTCCCTGTGCTTGGGATGCCACTCCCACCGCTGAACCTCGCGCCGCCGGCGGTCGCCGTCGTCGCCGGGCTGAGTGCCGCGGGCCACGACAAAGATTGCGTCGATGTTCTCCGCATCGTGCCACGTCACGTCGAGGCCCACCGTTCGGAAGTCGGACACGGGGACGCGTAGCCCGCCGTAGGAACGAGCTGAATCCCGGGAGGTGCCGGTGAGCCGGCAATGGACTCCCGCGTCGTCGGTGGTGAGGTCCGTTTGGCAGGAGTGGGAAGCGATGGGCCGAATCCCGCGCGTCGCCCGCACGTCCTGCCACACCTGGTGCGGCACGAGGTGCTCGGTCGACGGGTCCGGTTCCCAGCCGCGCGGCAGGCGGTACCAGGTGCGGTCAACGCCGGTGGCGTGGGTCGCCACGCTGCCGGCGACGGCCAGGACGACCAGCGCCAGCTTCACCCACCGGCCGCCCCAACGGCCGAGTTCGTGTGTGCCAAACACCACATCCGAAAGTAAGGCCCCCAGCGTGACCAGCACGAGCGGGTCGCCCATCGTTCGGTAGCGGGCTGCAAAGACGGTCAACGCGAGCCCGCATACGTAGCAGAGCAGCGGCAGCAGCACCGGCAGAAACGTGCGCCAGCGCCGGAGCGCCAGGAGCACGGACAGCAACATCAGCGGCGCCACGATGACGCGGAACCACTGGTGCAGCTTGCGGTTGCGCGCCTCGAGGGTGACGCCCCTCTCGGCGTACTCGTCCGAGACGGCGCGCTCCGGCCAGCGGCTCCCTTTCCAGTACCGCGACAGAATCGCCTTGTCGTTCTCCACGCTCGGAAAGAAGTACTTCGCGGCCCAGGTGTCCGGCTGGGTCCCAAAGTACCGCAGCAGACGCACGCCCGACAGCGCCAGGTACCGTCCCGGGTTGTCGCGGATCCACTCGAGTGCCTGTCGCTGGTAGAAGCGGTGTTGCTCAATTTCGCTCATGCGCTGTCCCGCGGCCAACTGGGGCGGCGCCGGATTCCCGCCGTCCAGGGAACGCCCGTTGTTCCCCCACCACAGCGCGTAGCCCCCCTGGGTCGTGATTGTCGTCCATCCAAATCCGAGCGCGTGGTTGCGCACAAACCACGATCCAACGCCGAGCAGCAGCAGGACGGAGCAAGCAACCAAGTTCGCCATGCGGCGGCGGCCGGCGCCGGGCCCGCGCCAGGCCAACCACAGCCACGCCGGCAGCAAGAACACCGCTACGGGGCGTGTCAGGAACATCCCTGCGTACGCCACTCCGCCGGCGGCGGCCAGCAGGATACCCGGTCCAGGCCGCCCTTCATGACTCCACAAGAGGCCAGTCAGCCCCGCGACGAGCAGAAAGACAGCGAGGTTGTCGCTGGCGAGCACGGGAACGTAGGCGACAGCCGTCGGGCAGAAGGTATGGAGCAGGCCGCTCACGGTCGCCGCCCGCCGCCCTACCACACGCCCCGCCAGCAACACCAGCAGGCCGGAAGTCAGGGCGCCCAGCGCGGCTTGGGCCACGCTCGCGGCGGTGTGGTTGTGCCCGACGGCCAGATATAGCAGCGCCAGGAACGCGGGGTACCCGGGCGGCCGATACGCACGCCATTCGGCACCGAGATGGCGATACTCCCCCGTCTGCGCCCAGTGCAGCGCCGTCGCGTCGTAGCCGTAGTGATCACTGATCGGGGTAACGTGCGCGGCCGAGGCCCAAGTCAACCGGAGGATTAGCGACAGAACAAAGACCCCGATCGCCGGTCGTATCAATCCGCGTCCAGCGCGTGTCATCGCCGGCCGGGATTCGTGCGAGTTCGACACGCCCATCCGCACACTCTCCCCTCGCACCGCGGGTGCCATCAGGCCGGCCGCCGGGCGTGAATGAACAGCGAGCCCGCGAACTCGCGCAGCAGCGGCAGGGCTTCGAGCGTCCGCCCCACGGCACCGACCAGGGGAATGAGCCGCACGGGCGTGCTGGGGTGGAGCCAATCAAACGGCACGATGCGGATGCCCACGAAACCCGCGGCCCGCAGCCGCTTGGCCAACGACCAGCGCACAAACGCCGTCTCGTCCGGCGAGACGTACCAGAACACCCGCGGCAGCAGCCCGCGCAACTTGCGTTCCGCCAGCACTTGCGGGTTGAGCAGGTTCGGCTCGGCGAAGCTCAGAAATCCACCGGGCCGGAGCAAGTCGTGGATACGCCGCAGGGCGACGTCCAGATCAAGGTGGTGCAGGATGGACGAGCCGATGACCGCGTCAAACGGGCCGTCGAGTTCGCAGTCCTCGAAACGGCGGCAGGCAAAGCGCACCCGCCCGGCCGGCAACCCGCGGGCCTGGGCGCGTTCCAACAAGTCGGGCGAGATGTCAACGGCCAGAATCTCCGCCCCGCTCTCGGCAAAGTGGGTCGTGAAGTTGCCCGTGCCGCAGCCGATCTCCAGCACCCTGCGTCCCGGCCCCAGCTCGGCGGCCCGGGCAATGCCCGCCGCCCGCCGCCGCGCCCGCAACTGCCCCGCCGGCGTGCCCCAACCCCAGACGGCGTCCGTTTCGCGTTCGGCCAGCCGCCGGCCGTGCTCGATCTCGTGCTGGGCCCGGGCGGCGCCGCCGCCCGTCGCCGCTGAAGCCGTCATGCGTGCTCTACCTCCATGCTCTGCTCGTCGCGGCCCGTGCCGGTGGCCCCGGCTTGGCGGACAGCGAGTTTACTGGGCGTGGTCCGCGGGTGGCAAATCCGTCCGGGCCAGCACGACCAGCGCGAACATCGCCAAGCGGTGTCGCCAGGGGTGCAAGGCCCGCTCCGCGAGGCGCCACAGGCCGAAGCTCCAGCCCGGCATCAGCGACCGCAGCGACACCCCGCCGGACACCAGGTACCGCAGCGGCATCATCGGCCGCAGCGTGCGAACCTGCCAACACGGGAACTCCGCCTCGAAGCGGGCGCGGTCCCGCGCGAACAAGAGCCACGGTAGCGCCCCGTTCGCCCCCGACAGCGGCCCGCTCGCCGGGAACTCCCACGTCGTCGCGGCGGTGTCAAACGGCTCGTGGTGCAGGCGGCGATACACGAACCGCGACCACGTCGTCATCCACGGTTCGATCATGGCCAACACGCCGCCGGGCCGCACGCAACGGGCCGCCTCCGCGAGGAACCATCGCACGCGCGGCAGATGGTGCAGCACGTTGGTCATGACGATGCCGCGCAGCTCGCCCGCGCCAAACGGCAGCTCGTGGGCGTCAATGACGCGCTCGACCCCCGCGCAGGGGAACACGTCGGACGTGATGAGTTCCGGCAGGCGTTCCCGCAGGAACCCGCCGCCGGAACCGATTTCCAGCACTCCGCCCGCTCCGCCGGGCAGCGCCGCGATCAGGTCGGCGTACCACTCCTCGTAGATGCGGCGCAGGAACGGTTTCTCGAGGATGATCCGGCGGCGCAGCTCCGTCGTGCGCGGATCATCGAGGTCCAGTCCGCGGGTGCGCGGGTGCGCCAGGAGGGACTTTACCGCCGCGAGCGTTGCGCCCATCTTCCGCCGTCGCCTACACGAACTTCAATCGCCGGGCGGCGAACAGGACCATGCGCAACAGCAGGCCGCCGTGCGTCCAGCGATCGATGTTCGTCTCGCCGTACGTCCGCTCGCGGTAGCGCACCGGCAGATCGACGATCTTCAGGTTCAGCTTGGCCGCGCCGAAGAGCAGGTCGAAATCGCCGAAGGGATCGAAGTCGCCGAAGTAGCCGCGATTGGCGGCGATCGTCTCGTAGTCGCGTTTCCACAGCACCTTGGTGCCGCACAGCGTGTCGCGCACGGGCTGCCCCAGCACCGTGGTAAACGCCCAACTGAAGAACTTGTTGCCCAGGAGATTGAAGAAGCGCATCGCCCGGGCTTCCATCGGGTACACCAGCCGCACGCCGTTGATGAATTCGCCCTTCCCGCTGACCAGTGCCGCGACAAACAGCGGCAGGTCCTCGGGGGCCACGGTCAGGTCGGCGTCCAGGATCATCAGCACGTCGCCGCTCGCGGCGGCGAAGCCCGTGCGGACCGCGTCGCCTTTGCCGCGGCCGGTCTGCCGCAGCAACCGACAGCGCCGCTGCGGGTTTTCCCGCACGGCGCGCTCAATGGCCGCGTACGTGTCGTCCGTCGATCCGCCCTCGACGAAGATCAGCTCGGTGCCGGCGCCCAGCTCCGGCGTGCGGGCCATGATGGCGGGAATGTTGCCCGCTTCGTTGCGTGCCGGCACAACGACGGAGACGAGCGGCGCCTCGGGGCGATCGGTCGGCCGCGGTCGCGGGCGGGCCACGATGAAGTTCGTCAGCGCCAGCCAGCGAAACGGCCAGAAGCGGACGAGGCCGCGGTTGCACAGCGGGGCCAGCAGCGGAACGCGGAGCGGCAGCAGGACTTCGGGCCACGTCCGCAGTACCTCGAAGTCCGCCAAGTGCAGCAGGTTCTTCAGGTCGTGCAACGTCAGCCAGTTCTGCCGCAACGTCGGCTTGGCCAGGCCCAGCCGCTCGGTCCACGACAGCGGCGCCTCCCACAGCCGGCTGTACGAATTGATGATGAGCCGGGTGCGCGGCGTGCAGACCCCCGCCACCTGCGTCAAGACGGTCTGGACGTCCCACACGTCGTTGAGCAGGTCCGACAGGATCACGACATCGAACGTCTCGTCCAGATTCAGCTCGTGCGCGTCCGCGTGAACAAAACGCAGGTGCGGGTGCCGCCGCGCGGCCCGCGATACCATCTCCGTGGAGAAGTCCACCCCGACGCCGAACGCCGGCCGCACCGCCGCCAGCAGATCGCCCCGCCCGCAACCGATCTCCAGCACCCGCTGCCCGGGCGGCACGAGGAACCGGTAGACCTGGCGCAGCCGCGCGTGGTACGCGCCGCCCCACGTCTGCCAGTCGTCCAGCAGGCGCGCCAGGGCATCCCAGCGGCGCACCCGCCGGCGGCGATACTCCCGCGCCGCGGGATCGTGGCGAAACGTGGCCGGCGCCAGACGGGGCCCCGCCGCGGGGACGGTCGGCCCCGTCGGCGGGCGGGCGGGTTCAACCATCGGTGGCATCACGACGTGCGAACTCACGGCCTTTTCCCGCGTCTAATTGGTGCGCCCGCGCGGCCCGGCCGCACCGGCAGCGTACTATAGCGGCCATCCCCGCGCGCGCCCATCGCGGGCCCGCGGAACGCCGTCGCCGGCCTGTGGCAGTGGACATACGATGCCGCCGAACGTCTCCGTGCGACCGGAACCCGGCATGAGTGTGGAAAAACCCGCTCCCGCTCACGACCCCGCCACGACCGTGGTGGGTCCGCTGGGGGCCGGCGAGCGCTGGGTGGCCCTCGACGTCGTGCGCGGGCTGGCCATCTGCGGCATCCTGCTGGTGAACATGGCCGGCTTCAGCACGCCGCCGCAGGTGGCCGAGCTGAGCTCGCCCTACTGGACGGCCCCGTCGGACCGCGCGGCCCAGTGGCTGATCCACGCCCTCGCCCAGACCAAGTTCTATTCGCTCTTCTCGTTCCTCTTCGGTCTGGGAATGGCCGTCCAGATGGAGCGGATCGAAGCGCGCGGCGGACGTTTCGTGCCGCTGTACGTCCGCCGGCTGATCGTCCTGCTGGGCTTCGGCCTGGTCCACGCGCTGCTGTTCTGGTCGGGCGACGTGCTCACCATCTACGCCGTCCTCGGGTTCGTCCTGTTGCTGGTCCGGCACTGGCCTGATCGCGTGATTCTGCCGCTGGCGCTACTGCTGCACCTGCTGCCCCTGGCGTACTACACGCCGATAGCCGTGCAGACCGAGTTGAGTCGCCGCGACCCGGAGTACAACGCAACGGTCACCGAATGGCTGGCGGAGCGCGACGCCGAGCTGCTTCAGGAAGCCCAAGGCGTGGTCGCCGTGTACCGACACGGCAGCGTCGCGGACATGTTCCGCCAGCGCCTCAGCGAGCTGGCGACGAACCTCTTCGACACGCTCGTCTACTTCGTGCCGCACGTCCTAGCACTGTTCCTGCTTGGGCTGCACGTCGGCCGACGGCGGGTCTTGCACGACCCCGGCGCCCACCCGGCCCTGTGGCGCGGACTCGCCGCGGTCGGACTGCCCATCGGGGTTCTGTGCGGCGCCGTCGAGGCGACCCTGGCGCAGGACACGGAATACATCGCCAGTTGGACAACGCTCGCCGCCTATGCCCTGCGTGTCGTCGGCACGCCGCTGCTGGCCGCCGGCTACACGGCCGTCATCATGCTGTTGTTGTCCCGGGAAGGCTGGGCACGCCGGCTCGCACCGCTGGCGGCCGTCGGCCGGATGGCCCTGACAAACTACCTGTTCCAGACCCTGATCTGCACGACGCTCTGCTACGGCTACGGCCTGCGCTGGTATGGCCGGATCACGCCCACCGGGGGTTTGGCGTTGGCCGTCGTGATCTTCGCGTGTCAGGTGCCGCTGAGCATCCTTTGGCTGCGTCACTTCCGCTTTGGACCCCTGGAATGGCTCTGGCGCTCGGCTACGTACCTCCGTAGGCCGCCGTTCCGCGAGCCCCGGCCGCACGGCCTGCCCCCGCCGACCCAAGGGCTGATTGCGTAACAGGGTGACATGGCCACGTCCGCGCGATCATGTCGGCGGGCGTCATGGCCACGTCTGCCTGGCCATGCTTGGTGCCCACGAGACGTTCTTTGCCCGCCCGCGATCAGACCTTATGATGGGGGGCGGTGGGTGGCATGGCCACGTCCGCGCGGCGATGTTCGATGTCCACCGTGAGGTCCGGGACCGGCCTCGCCAAACACGATCGGCTTACGCCGGGGCGCTTCGAGGAGTGCGCGATGAGCGGTGCGTACGACAAGGCCTATCGACGGTCAATCGAGGATCCGGAGGGGTTTTGGGGCGACGCCGCCGAGGCCCTTCACTGGACCCGCCGCTGGACCCAGGTGCTCGACGACGACGACAAGCCGCTATACCGCTGGTTCGTCGGCGGCGAGATCAACACCTGCTACAACGCCATCGACCGCCACGTCGAGGCCGGCCGCGGGGACCAGCCCGCCATCATCTACGACAGCCCCGTCACGGGCACTGTGCAGCACATCACGTACCGCGACCTGCGCGACCGCGTCGCCCGCTTCGCCGGCGCCCTCGTGAACCTGGGCGTGACCAAGGGCGACCGCGTCATCATCTACATGCCGATGGTTCCCGAGGCCCTCGTCGCCACCTACGCCTGTGCCCGCATCGGCGCGATCCACTCGGTCGTCTTCGGCGGCTTCGCCTCGAAGGAGCTGGCCACGCGGATCAACGACGCCAGGCCGAAGCTGATGATCTCGGCCTCCTGCGGCATCGAGGGCAAGAAGGTCATCGAGTACAAGCCGCTGCTGGACGAGGCCATCCACATGGCCGCGCACAAGCCCGAGCGGTGCGTCATCTTCCAGCGGCCGCAAGCGTCGGCCCGGATGGTGCCCGGCCGCGACCTGGACTGGCACGCCGTCGTCGAAACCGCCCGGCCCGTCGATTGCGTGCCGCTGGCGGCCACCGACCCGCTGTACATCCTGTACACCTCCGGCACCACGGGCATCCCCAAGGGCGTGCTGCGCGACAACGGCGGCCACGCCGTCGCCATGCACTGGACCATGAAACACATCTACAACGTGCAGGCGGGCGACGTGTACTGGGCGGCGTCCGACATCGGCTGGGTCGTCGGGCACTCGTACATCATCTACGCCCCGCTGCTGGCTGGCTGCACGACGATTCTGTATGAGGGCAAGCCCGTCGGCACGCCGGACGCGGGGGCGTTCTGGCGGGTCATCTCGCAGCACAAGGTCAAGGTGCTGTTCACCGCCCCGACCGCCTTCCGCGCGATCAAGCGCGAAGACCCGCAGGGCGAGTTCATCAAGAAGTACGACATCTCCTGCCTGAAGGCCCTGTTCCTGGCCGGCGAACGCTGCGACCCCGACACGCTCAAGTGGGCGCAGGACCGCCTGGGCGTGCCCGTCATCGACCACTGGTGGCAAACCGAGACCGCCTGGGCCATCGCCGGCAACTGCCTCGGCATCGAGCACCTCCCGGTCAAACCGGGCTCGCCGACGAAAGCCGCCCCGGGCTACGACGTCCGCATCCTGGACGAGGGCGGCGACCAGGTCCGGCCGGGCCAGAGCGGCAACATCTGCGTCAAGCTGCCGCTGCCGCCGGGCTGCCTGATGACGCTGTACAACAACGACCAGGGCTACATCGAGTCGTACCTGTCGCGTTACCCCGGCTATTACCTCACCGGCGACGCCGGCTACCGCGACGAGGACGGCTACCTCTACATCATGAGCCGCATCGACGACATCATCAACGTCGCGGGCCACCGGCTCTCCACCGGCGGGATGGAGGAGGTGCTCGCCGCGCACCCGGATGTCGCCGAGTGCTCCGTCATCGGCGCCGCCGACGAGCTGAAGGGCGAAGTGCCCGTCGGGCTCGTCGTGCTGAAGGCCGGCGTGAACCGCCCGGAGGCCGATATCGTCAAGGAACTGGTGCAGATGGTCCGCGACAAGATCGGCCCCGTCGCCGCCTTCAAGCAGGCCGTCGTCGTGAAGCGCCTACCCAAGACGCGCAGCGGCAAGATTCTCCGCGGCACCATGAAGCGGATCGCCGACGGTACCGAGTACAAAGTCCCGGCCACCATCGACGACCCCGCGACCCTCACCGAGATCGGCGAATCCCTCCGCCGCATCGGCTACGCCAAGTCGTAGCGACCGGGACGCGTCCGTCGCCGTCCGTAGCGGCCGGGCTCCGTACCGGCCGTGGGGCTGGCGAACGAGCTCCAAGCGCCAGCGCTGCGAACGAGCCCCCAGCGCCAACGCGGGGCCTGCGGAGCATGTCGCCCCCGACTCGAACCGCGCCGCGGCGCGCCTCGTCCGCGGTCACGCGGTGACCTGTTTCGCGGCGCGACACTGCGGCGTGTCAAAGGTTGGTGAGACCTCGCCGGAGGAGGCCCTCCGCTCACTGGTCGGTGGTACCGTCATTGAGTTGGACAGCGGTTGGCAACTCACCACCACACGGATCGCCGGCGATGAGGTGGTGGAGGTCATTCCCAACGGCGTCCCGGCGAACCGCGCAGAACTGGAGCACTGCGGCCTGTCGGAGGAGATCCTCGGCAACAAGCGACGCTGGTTCGCTGTCCGGGCTGACGCGGTACCCGTGGTGTCGGACGGGCTCGCGCAACGAAGACGGATCCGTGATCGGGCGGCAAACAGGGAATCGTCGTAGCGCGGCAAGTACCCTGTGAGCTTCTCGCCTCCAGGGCGGCGGGGCGTCTGCGCGGCCAGCCGCTGAGCGACGGCTCTTGACTGAATTGACGCAGCGTCGCGACAATCCGCGAAGGCTGTTCCACATGCGGACGTGGGCCAGCGCTGGATCGAGCTCGCTCTTGCCGTCAGAAAGGGCCTATGATGGTGGCTGTCCCTGATTGTGGCAGCCGCTCCGCAGCTTCCGGCGTCAAGAAGAGGAGTGGCTGCATTGGACATCCCACGTATCTTCAACATCACCGAAAGTGCTCACCGCATCCACAATCC
>CAYWYJ010000071.1:0-19114 GCA_964462635.1 uncultured Planctomycetales bacterium | reverse complement strand
CGCAGCTCCGCCGCCCGGTGCGTCTTTTCCCACGTGAACTCGGGCAGCTCGCGGCCGAAGTGCCCGTGGCGGGCGGTCTCGCGGTAGATCGGGCGGCGCAGCTTCAGGTCGTCGATGATCGCCCGCGGGGTGAGCGGGAACACGGCCCGCACCGCCTTTGCCAGACGCTCATCGTCCGCGCGGCCCGTGCCGTCCGTGCTGACCATGACGCTGACGGGCTCGGCCACGCCGATCGCGTACGCGAGCTGCACCTCGCACACCTCGGCCAGCTCGGCGGCGACGATGTTCTTGGCGATGTGGCGGGCCATGTACGCCGCCGACCGGTCCACCTTGGTCGGGTCCTTGCCGGAGAACGCCCCGCCGCCGTGCCGCCCGCGGCCCCCGTAGGTGTCCACGATGATCTTGCGGCCGGTGACGCCGGTGTCGCCGTGGGGGCCGCCGATCTCGAAGCGGCCGGTGGGGTTGACGTGGACGGTGATCTGGGGGTTCCACCACTCGCCGAGGACGGGCTTGATGATCTCGGCGGTGACCGCCCGGGCGAGTTCGGCCTGGCGATCGTTCCACATGGGGGCGTGCTGGGTGGACAGGACGACCGTGTTGACGCGGACGGGCCGCCGCCCTTCGTATTCGACCGTCACTTGCGACTTGGCGTCGGGACGCAAACCGGGGATGACCCCCTCGCGCCGCACGCCGACCTGTTCCTCCATGAGCCGGTGTGCCAGTTGGATGGGCAGGGGCATGAGCTGAGGCGTCTCGCGGCAGGCGAAGCCGAACATCATGCCCTGGTCGCCGGCGCCGTCGCGGTCCACGCCCATGGCGATGTCCGGTGACTGACGCTTGATCGACGTGATGACGGCGCACGATTCGTAGTCGAAGGCCATGTCGCCCGAGGTGTAGCCGATCTCCTTGATCGTCTCGCGCACGATGTCGGGGATCTCGACGTAGGCCCGCGTGGTGACCTCACCCGCGATGACGGCCATGCCGGTCGAGACCAGCGTCTCAATGGCGACCCGCGAGAACTCGTCCTGGGCCAACATGGCGTCGAGAATCGAGTCGGAGATCTGGTCTGCCACCTTGTCCGGGTGGCCCATGCTGACCGATTCCGACGTGAACAAGTACTTCGGTTGGCTTGCGTTTGCCAAGGCAGACTCCTTGCTCTATTTTGGCGCGCGCCACGCGGCCCCACGCCGGTCGCCGCGGTAGTCTAGTGCGGGGCGCGCGGCCCGACAAGGCACGGCGCCGTCCCCCGGCCGGCCGAAGGTGCAGGAAGCCCGTACCCGTGTCCTCGACACACACCCAACTGGAGCAGGGCGCGCGCGTCTCGCTGGCGGGGCTGCTGCTCAACGTGGCGCTGGCGGCGATCAAGCTGGCGGCGGGGGTGGTCGGGCATTCGTTCGCGCTGGTCGCCGACGCCATCGAATCGTCGCTCGACGTGGTGGGGTCCTTCGTCGTCTGGCGGGGGCTGCGGATCGCCGACCGGCCCGCCGACGGCGACCACCCCTACGGCCACGGGCGGGCCGAGGCGCTCGCCGGCCTGCTGGTCGCGCTGCTCATCCTCGTCGCCGGTGTGGGCATCGCCGCCGAGGCCGTGCGCGGCCTGCTCTCTCCCAAGGTTCCCCCGGCTTCCTTCACACTGGCGGTGATCCTCGGTGTGGTCGTGGTCAAGGAGGGGATGTACCGGTCCGTGCGGCGGGCGGCGCGGCGGACGGGCAGCGGGGCCGTGCTCATCGACGCCTGGCACCACCGCAGTGACGCCATCACCTCGGCCGCGGCGGCCGTCGGACTGGCGATCGCGATTCTGGGCGGCCCGGCCTACGCCCAGGCGGACAACTGGGCGGCCCTGGTCGCCAGCGGGGTCATCGTGGTCAATGCCGTCCGACTGATCCGGTCCCCCCTTGGGGACCTCATGGACACCCGGCCGCGGGAGGTGGTCGAGCGGGTGCGCGTCGTTGCGGCGGGGGTGCATGGGGTGCGGGCGGTCGAGAAGGTGCTGGCGCGCAAGACCGGCCTGGCGTATCTGGTGGACATGCACGTGGAGGTGGCGCCGGAGATGACCGTGGACACCGCCCACGGCATCGCACACGCGGTCAAGGACGCCGTCCGCGGCGCCATGCCGCAGGTGCAGGACGTGCTGGTCCACATTGAGCCGCACGGGTCGCACGAGCCGCACGGGTCGCGGTCGCGCTCCTGACCGCAGCCCGCGACGCGCGGCGCCCACGTCGGCCACGGTGCCGGCGGTTGTGTGCCACTGCTCTCGCGCAGTGCTCAACGGTGCCGGAGCGGTGTTGCTGACGCGAACCGGTCTGGCACCGGCCAATGGCCGGTGCATAGGTGCACCGTCGACTCGTAGCGGCCGGGCTCCGTACCGGCCGTGGGGAGGAAAGCCACGGCTCAAGGGGAGTGGTCACCGCCCGTGGAACCCGCGGGACACTGTGACGCCCGCGTGCCGGGCCCCGCAAGGGCCGCGGGCCGCTGCCGAGGGTGCCAACCCCCGGAATGGTGGGGCGAGTGAGTACTCCTCGCCCCGGACGGGGCGACAGGCCGCTCGGATCGCCGGCGTCCCGTGAAATCCGCCGCACGCACGCCCTCGTGCGTAGGGCGGAGCTCACGCGAGGCGGCAGTAGCGCCGGACCTCCGAGTCCGGCGTCGCGGCGGTCCACGGCCGGCGCGCTGCGCGCACCCACCACTGACGTGGTGGGTTCGGATCACGGCGCCGCCACCGGTGGGCCACGCGCGCGGCGGCCGGTGTGGCACCGGCCAATGGCCGGTGCGGCCGGTGGCATGTCTGCGGCCGGTGGCTCGGGCGTCTCGGCCTGTGCCGCGACAGCGCCCACACCGTCCACGGCCGGTACAGAGCCCGGCCGCTACATTCAGCGCGGCCACGACGGCCGGTGCCGATCGTGGATGTGGACCATGCCACGAGAAGCGCGACGGTCAGGCGGCCAGCATTCATTGTGTGTCCTTGAACGGGCTATCGCCCCTTGCCGCAGCACTGCTTGAGTCTCTTGCCCGAGCCGCAGGGGCAGGGGTCGTTGCGGCCGACCTTCGGTTGGTCGCGGCGGATGGGCTCCGGCTTGGCCCCCTCACCCTGCTTTCGCACCGCGGCGTGCCGGTCCTCGCCGGTGGAAACCGTGATTGCGCGGAACCGCGCGTATCACGACGCCAATCATCCGTCGTTGGTGCTGCGGCCGGCAGCACCTGTGCAAATCTGCACGAAGCTCACGGCGACGGTGCTTCGGCGCGCTCCCCGTTCGTCTCCGCCAGCCGGCGGTACGCCTCCGCCAGCGTCGGCACGTCGAGGGCGCGGCGCTCGTCGTCCGTAACGGCGGATTCGTCGATCGTGTAGAGCCGCAGGGGGCCGTCGGGCGTCTCGCGAATGTACTGCGTTCCGTACCATTGCGGCCGCTTCTGCGCCATCTGCCAGCGATCCCACGTGGCCGCGATCAGCCACTTCGCCGCCGGGTGCGGGCTGCCCAGTTCAACGCCCTGTTTCGCGTAACGATGCGCCCGTTCGTAGTCCTCCGGCTTCATGCCGTGCTGGAAGATCATCGCGGCGTGGAAGTAATCATTGCCGGTGCGGATCAGCCCGTCGTCTTCGAGTTCGAGCACGCGGGCCTGTCGCCGCTGGTCGTTTTTCGCCACCACGGTCCAGTCGATCTTGCCATTGTCGGTCAAGCGCTCCCCCTGATCGGCCTCAAACATCATTCGAAGTTCGTCGTTGTCGGTCAAGACGACGGGGGCGGCGGGCTGGGTTGCCGCGTGGGCCGGCTGCGCGTCCTGTGCGGCCGACCGTCCTGTCACCCGACAGCCGCCGATCGCGGATGCGGACCATGCCACGAGAAGCGCGACGGTCAGGCGGCCAGCATTCATTGTGTGTCCTTGAACGGGCTATCGCCCCTTGCCGCAGCACTGCTTGTACTTCTTGCCCGAGCCGCACGGGCACGGATCATTGCGGCCGACTTTGGGCTGGTGGCGGCGGATGGGCTCCGGCTTGGCTCCCTCGCCCTGCTTCCGCATCGCCGCCTGCTGGTCGTCACTGGCGGCGGAGCTGAAGCCGACGTTGGTCGCGTCGGCCTTGGTGGCCGTGCCCCCGGAGTACGCCGGCCCGGCCGACGTCGGGGCGGCCTCGCCGAAGCCGCCGGCGACGCGGACCTTGAAGATGAGATCGGTGACGCGCTCGCGGATGGTCTCGAGCATTTCGTTGAACATCCGCGTACCTTCGCGCTTGTAGGCGATCTTGGGGTCCTGCTCGGCGTAGCCCCGCAGCCCGATCGAATGCCGCAGCAGGTCCATCTGGTACATGTGGTCCTTCCACACGGCGTCGAAGGTGGTGAGCAGGACCCAGCGCTCGACCTGCGTCAGCTCGTAACGCAGCATCTCGTAGCCGCAGCGCTGCAACTGGCCGCGCACGTCGCCCTCCAGATCAAGCGGGTGGCTGTCGGCCACGGCCCCGAAGCGCTGCCGGGCCCACTGCAACAAGGCGTCGCCGGCGTGCTCCGCCAGCGCCCGGTCGATCTCCTCGTCCAGCCGGCCGTTGTTCAGGAAGTCCGCGTTGATGTCGCGCAGCTCGCGGAACACCTGCTCCGGTGTCTTGCCGAGCAGGCGCTCATACGTCCACCCCAGGCGGTACTTGTTGTTGACCCACGCGGCGATGCGGTTGCAGATCTCGTTGACGTTCGCCCCGCCGCGTTGCAGGGCGTAGTCGATCACGGCCCCGACGGGGTACTCGATCTCGCGCTGCCGATACGCGGCCCGCATCTTCTCGGCGAGCACCCGGGCGGCGTCGTCGCGGTTGGCCGCCGTGATATCATCCAGCGGCACCTCGACGTCGAATTTCTCGCGGGCCCAACGCACCAGCCGGGCCTTGCCGAGCAGCGGGTCCACGTACTGCTGGAGCGGGGCCAGGTCGTGCGATTCGATCTTCCGCTGCGCCGCCTCGACGATCTGCTCGATCAACTCATCCGGGTCGGTCTTGCGGAGCTGGTTCTGCGTGAGATTCAGCCCGAACTGGGCGATCCAGCTCGCCAGCCCGCGGACGTCCCACTCCTCCGGATCAACCTCCGGGTCCACGTACTCGCCGAACATCCGCCGGGCGTTCTGCACGATCTCGTTCGCCCCCAGGTCGCGGACCTGGCGGCAGAGCGGGTCGAACTCGCTGGTGTCGAGCTTGTCGGCCTCGACGGCGACGCCGAGGTTCGCCACGCACCACTCGGCGACGCACTGGGCGGGGAAGCGCGGGTCGTAGTAGCGCTCGACGGCGTCGGTCACGGTCTGGTCGATCATCTCCCAGATGAGCTCGCTCAGGCCGCGGCCTTCGACGGCCCGCTGCCGCATGGCGTAGAACGTCTTCCGCTGGTAGTCCATCACCTCGTCGTATTCGAGGAGGTTCTTGCGGATGTGGAAGTTGCGTTCCTCGACCTTCTTCTGCGCCCGCTCGATACCCTTGTTGACGCGCTGGTCCTCGATCGCCATCCCCTCTTCGAACCCGAGCATCTGGAGCATCTTCAGCACCCACTCGCCCATGAACAGGCGCAGCAGGTCGTCCTGGAACGACAGGAAGAAGCGCGAGCTGCCGGGGTCGCCCTGCCGGCCGCAGCGGCCGCGGAGCTGGTTGTCGATGCGGCGGCTCTCGTGGCGCTCGGTGCCGACGACGTGCAGGCCGCCGATGGCCGCCACGCCGGGGCCCAGGCGGATGTCGGTCCCGCGGCCGGCCATGTTGGTGCTGATGGTGACGTTGCCGACGAGCTTCGGCCGGCGGGACGCCGACCCGACCCCGCCGCGCGTGACCTCCCTTTGCTGGCCGGCCTTGGCGACGATTTCGGCCTCGCGGGCGTGGTTCTTGGCGTTGAGGACTTCGTGCTCGATGCCGTACTTGTGGGTCAGGAGCTGGCTGAGTTTCTCCGAGTTCTCGACGCTGACGGTGCCGACCAGCACGGGCCGCCCGGTGACTTCGCCGCCCATGAGGCGCTTGTAGCCCTCCACGAGCACGTTCTCGTCGCCGCGGCCGTTGTCGAAGGCGCTGAGCGCGTCGGCGATGGTCTGGAGCTGGGCCGGGGTTTCGGCGTCGCCCTGGCCGGCCTCCTGAAGCTCGCGCAGCGTGCGCTGCGCCTGTTTGAGCATGTCCAACACGGACCAGGCGTCGGCCGGGTAGCCTTCCTGGCTGTACGAGCGGATCTCCTCCACGATCGCGTCGAACTTCGTGTCGGTGTTCTTGTAAATCTTGTCGTTGTAGTCGATGCGGCGGACCGGCATGTTGGTCGGGATGGCGATGACCTCGAGCTTGTAGATTTTCATGAACTCGTCGGCTTCGGTCATCGCGGTGCCGGTCATGCCGGCCAGTTGCCGATACAGCTTGAACAGGTTCTGAAGGGTGATCGTGGCGAGGGTCTGCGTCTCCTGCTTGACCGTGACGCGTTCCTTGGCCTCGACGGCCTGGTGCAGGCCGTCCGACCACTGCCGCCCGTGCATCAGGCGGCCGGTGAATTCGTCCACGATGATGATCTGGTCGTTCTGGACGACGTATTCCTTGTCCTTGCGGTACACGACGTGTGCCCGCAGGGCGTTGTCGATGTAGTGGGGCCAGTTCATGTTGCGGCTGTCGTAGAACGTGCCGATGCCCAGGTGCTGCTGGGCGGCCTTGGCCCCGTGCTCGGTCATGTGGGCGCTCTTGCGGTCGGCCTCGACCACGAAGTACTGCTTGTGGCCGATCGCCTCGGCTTCGTCCGACGTCAGCCAGAACGGGTCGGCGCGGAACTTCTTGATCCCGTCGCGGTACTTCGCTTCGTTGGGATCGAGGCCGAAACCCCCCGGGTTCACCTCGATGTCCGCCAGCCGGGCCGCCGTCTCGCGGTTGGCCTGCGTCTGCTTGGCGATCAGCGCCCGGGCCACGTCGTCGGCCATGCGGTAGACGCTCACGTCGTCGTGCGCCGGGCCGGAGATGATCAGCGGCGTGCGGGCCTCGTCGATCAGGATGCTGTCCACCTCGTCCACGACGACGTAGTCCTGCGGCCCCTGCACCTGGTCGCGAGCGCTCAGCTTCATGTTGTCGCGGAGGTAGTCGAAGCCGAACTCGCTGTTGGTGCCGTAGGTGATATCGCAGGCATACCCGGCCCGCCGCTCTTCGGCCCCGGGGCCATAGGTCTCCATGTCCGAACTGATGTACCCGACGGTGACCCCGAGCAGCTCGAAGATCGGCCGGCAGAAGTCCGCGTCGCGCTTCACCAGGTAGTCGTTGACCGTGACCATGTGGACCTTCAGGCCCTGGAGGACCTTCAGGTAGTTGGCCATGTAGCAGACGATGGTCTTGCCTTCGCCGGTGCGCATCTCGGCGACGTTGCAGTCTTCGAGCACCTTGCCGCCGATGAGCTGGCACTCGAACTGCCGGTGGTTCCGCGCCCGCCGGGACGCCTCCCGGACGCAGGCGTAGGCCTCCGGTCGGATCTCATCCAGCGCGGTCCCGTCGGCCAGCCGCTGTTTGAACTCGGCGGTCTTGGCCCGCAGTCGCTCGGCCGGCAACTCGCGGACGGACTCTTCCAGGGGGTCGATGCGCTCGCGGACCCAGTCCCGCAGCCGCAGGACGACGCGATCATTCCGTGACGGCATGAACTGGAAAGCGAGCCAGCCACTGAAACCGCCCCAGGCCACCGCGGCCATCGAGACCACGAGGGCCAGCCACTCCCGGCGCAGCCACGCCACGCCGGTACCCTCCGGCCCCAGTACCAGCAGCCCCGTGATGAGCAGCAACACCAGCGTCAGGCCGCCGGCGATCACAAGGCGCAGCCCCCCGCGCCGCGCACGGTACCAGAACACCGCCGAGGCGCTGGTGGCGTCGCGGAGGATATCGGCGTCGCCGACGTTTTGGAGCCAGTTCATCGCTCTCGCCCTCGGCGAGCGGCGTGACAGGTGACAAGTGACAAGTGACTTGGCGGCCCGAGCACATGTCCGACTTCGACGCTCACGACGCGCGGTCCCCTGTCACTTGTCACGTGGCACCTGTCACCGTCAACGCGCCGGCCGCTCACCGGTCGGGTCCGTGCCGAGGCATTACCCCTTGGCCCGCTCCAAGTACTCCCCCGTGCGCGTGTCGATCCGCAGCTCCTCGCCGATCTCAATGAACGGCGGCACGCGGACGCGGAGGCCCGTCTCCAGCGTCGCTTCCTTGCTCTGGTTGGTGGCCGTCGCGCCCTTCACGACGGGCGGGGTGTCCACAACCTTCAACTCAACGGTGTTGGGGAGCTCGACCGCGACGATCTTCCCCTCAATGAACGACACGGTGACGACCTCGTTGCCGCGGAGGTACTTGTCCGCGTCGCCCATCACGTCGCTCGGCACCGGAATCTGATCGTACGTCTGCTCGTCCATCAGGATGAAGTTGTCGCCCTCCCGGTACAGGTACTGAAAGGGCTTGGTATCGACAAACGGCGTCTCGACCCGGTCGTCCACGGAGAGGCGGGCGTCAATGACGCGGCCGTCCTTCAGCGACTTGAGCTTGACCTGGAGGTAGCTCCGCCAGTTCCCCTTGGAGACCCGGGTCACATCCGTCGCCGTGTAGAGGTTGCCCTCGTACAGGACCACTTTCCCCCGCTTCAGTTCGCTCGCCTTGATCATCCGCCGCTACTCCTGGGGCCGCAGTTTGGAGCCGGACACCGGCGGTGCGACCGACGCGCCTTGAGGTCCGCCCCGCCGGCTCCCTCGCCTTTCGCAAGCCACGCAAGTATAGCACAGGCCGCGCCGACCCGCGAACGGTGACCCGCGGCCGCCCCCCTCCGCCGTGCGGCTTGCGAAAACCGCCCGCCCACGCCAAAGTGTGCCGCACGACGCCCGCGAACCAAGGAGGCGACAATGGCTGAAGCGGCAACGGCGTTCGGCCTGGGGCTCGGCAATCTCCCCCTGCTGGCGGTTGGCGAAACGCGGTCCATCAGCCCGGAGAACCCGACGGGAGCCCCCGGCGGGGGGTGCGGTGCCACACCCGCCGCAGACGGCCCCGCGTCGCGCCTGGGCAAGGGCTGGAAGGCCCGACCCTGCATCGAGTTGCCCGCCGGGCAGACCGTCGTGCTGGCCGACATCAGCGGCCCCGGGGTCATTCAGCACATCTGGATGACCGTTGACCCGAAGGCGCTGCGTGACTGCGTGCTGCGCATGTATTGGGACGGTGAGCCGGCGCCTTCTGTCGAGGTTCCGCTGGGAGACTTCTTCGCCTGCGGCCACGGGCTCGCGACCAAGGTCAACTCGCTACCCGTCGCGGTGAACCCCAGCGGCGGCCTGAACTCCTATTGGCCGATGCCGTTCCGCAAGTCCGCCCGCCTGACCCTGGAGAACCAGCACCCCCAGACCCTGCCCTGTTTCTTCTACCAGGTCACCTATGCCCTCCAACCCCTGCCGGAGCACGCGGCCTGTTTCCATGCCCAATGGCGGCGGTCGGCCACGCGGCGGGAATCCCCCGAGCACATGCTCCTGGACAAGGTGTGCGGCCAGGGCCACTACGTCGGCACCTACCTGGCCTGGACGCCGCTCGGCAGCGGCTGGTGGGGCGAGGGCGAGGTCAAGTTCTACGTCGACGACGACGAGGACCACCCGTCCATCTGCGGGACCGGCACCGAGGATTACTTCGGCGGCGCCTGGGGGTTCTACGGGCCGGACAAACGCGAGGAGCCGTACTCCACGCCGTTCCTCGGGCTCCCGCTGGCGCGACACGCGGCCAACGAGCTGCCCCGGTTTGGGCTGTACCGGTGGCACGTCCTGGATCCGATTCGCTTCCGCAAGACCCTGCGTGTCACGATTCAGACGCTCGGATGGTGGCCCGATGGGAAATACCAGCCGCGGGCCGATGACGTGGCTTCGACGGCGTTCTGGTACCAGATGGAGCCGCACACCGAGTTCCCGCCGCTGCCCGGCGTCGAGGAGCGCTGGTCGCGTTAGCGCGGTAGAATCGGTGTGTGACCGCGTCCCCGCCCTCCAACCCGTTGCGGGTCGCGTGCGACGCGATGTGCGGCGGCGTGGCACGCTGGCTCCGCCTGCTCGGGGTCGATGCGACCTGGACCCCCGGCATCGAGGATCGCACGCTCGTTGAGCACGCGGTCGCGGAACAGCGCGTCCTCATCTCGTCGGACGGGAAGCTGTTCGAGCGGCGCGTGCTGGCGACGGGCGAGTTGCGGGGCGTCCGGTTGCCCGTCGGACTCAACCTGCACGAGCAGGTTGCGTTCGTCGTTCAGGCGTTGGCGGTCACGCCCGGGTTCCCCCGCTGCGTCAACTGCAACGGCGCGCTGGCGCCGGTGGACCGGGCGGAGGTGGGGGACGTGGTTCCCGCGCGCAGCCTCATATGGGGAAAAGACTTCTCTCGCTGTCGGGCGTGTGGTCACGTCTTCTGGGAGGGCTCCCATTGGCGACGAATCGGGGCCGCTTTGGAGCGGATGGGGGTCCGACGGCCTGTCGATTCCGCTTGACCGTGCTATCTGTCCCCCCGACAATGAACGCAACATATGGAGTATGTCGATGCAGGCAAACACAATATATTGCGGTGACGCGATCCGAATCCTCGGTCAGTGGCCGGAAGGCTGTGTCGACTTGGTTTTCGCCGATCCGCCCTTCAACATCGGGTACGTGTACGACCGGTACCGCGACGATCTCCCGGGCGACCGCTATGTGGCGTGGTCGCGGGATTGGATGGCCGCGTGTCGTCGCGTCCTCAAGCCGAACGGCTCGTTCTACATCGCGATTGGGGACGACTTTGCGGCCGACCTCCGCTTGATCGGCCGCGACCTGGGGCTGCACCTGCGCAACTGGATCATTTGGCGTTACACGTTCGGCCAGAACATGCGCAACAAGTTCTGCCGCGCGCACACGCACATCTTCTACTTCACGATGGACCCGGACCGGTTCACGTTCAACGACCGGTTGCTGCGCTTCCCGAGCGCGCGCCACACCGAGTATCAGGACTTGCGGGCCAACCCGCTCGGACGGCTGCCGGACGACGTATGGGACGAGTTTCCGCGGGTCTGCGGGACGTTCGCCGAACGGGCGGGCTTCCACGGCTGTCAGATGCCCGAGGCGCTGCTGACGCGCATCATCATGGCCAGCAGCAACCCCGGGGAGCTCGTCCTGGATCCATTTGTGGGCAGCGGCACCACGGCCGCCGCCGCCAAGCGCCTCGGCCGCCGGTATGTCGGCATCGACGTGTCGCCGGAGTATGTAAGGCATGTGGAGCAGCGGTTGGCGGCGGTGCAGGACGAGAGCGACGCTCGCCCGGAGGACGGGTACTGGCCGTCGCTGCACGTCGAGACGCTGATGCAGCTCTACCGGGAGACGAAGGTCAGCGTGGCGAACCTGCTGCCGAACGAGGTGGCGCTGCGCGTCATCGCCGCGTCACTGAGCGAGCGGGTGGGGTGGCGCTACGAGGTGTCACAGATTCGGGGAGAGCTGGACCGGCTCGCGCGGTCGGGCACGCTGCCGAAGCTGCCGAACGATGCCCCCTTTGTCGCCCGCAACCACCGCAAGACGGAGGGCAAGCGCTATCAGCGAACGGTCCAGCGTTGGCGCGGCCGGCGGTCGGACCGCGAGCCGGGCCCCCTGGCTGACCGGCAGGCCGTCTGATTGGCGTCGTTCCCGTGGCGGTCGCCGTCGGCCGCGACCGCCCACCGCCACGCTGGCTTTTCCACGCGGGGGGGGAAATAATGTCGCAAGCACAGGAAGGTGGCGGCGATGGCTGAGAAGACGGCGGCGGAGACTCCCCGGGGACTGAACCGTGTCCGCTTGGCCGCGGCGACGCTGGTCGCCGTGGGGGGGCTGGCGGCGTTGGCGACCACCGCGTGGGCCTTGGTCGAGTTCTTGAACCTGAGCCAACGGGCCCAGCCCTTGCCCACCGTGCGGGAGTTCCTCTGGGCGGTGGCCGCGTTGTTGCTGGGGTGGGGGCTCGGGGCCCTTCTATGGGGCGTCGCCGAATTGCTGCGCCGACTGGACGACGCCTGGTCGGCGGCGGGCAGCGGCGTCCGCGGTCCGACGGCGATCGGGCTCGACCTGGGGCCCGCCGGGACCGTCGATCCGGCGGGCGAGCATCAGACCCACCTGCTGGAAGAGCTGGTGCACCTGACGCGGGAACTCCGCGACATTGAGCTGCTCAGCGACGCGGAACGCGCCGCGCGGCAACGGGAAGAGGCGACCGAGCTAATCAAGCGCCTGGAGCAGGAAGTCCCGGTCCTGCTGCGTGAGCACAACTTGACCGAGGCGGAGAACCGGCTGCGCCGGGCGCGACAGCGTTTCCCGGCGTTACCGCAATGGGCCACGCTGGCCGAGCAGCTTGACCAGGCCCGGGCGAAGTTCGAAGCGCACGATCTGGCCCTGGCCACGCGGGAGGTCGATGACCTGGCCGCCCTGGGGGCGTGGGACCGCGCCGTGGAGCTGGTCCGCGACCTGCGGCAACGGCACCCGCACTCGGAGAAGGTGTCGGAGCTGGTGCGGCGGGTGGCCACGGGGCGGGAGCGGGCGTCGGCCGAAGAACGGGCGCGGCTCATGTCGCGGGCGCAGGATGCTACGACGCGGCGCGAGTGGCGGGAAGCGCTGCAAGCGGTGGACACGGTGATCGCCCGCTTTCCGGATTCCGCGGAGGCCCACGACCTGCGGCTGCAACTGCCGACGCTGAAGGCGAACGTGGAGATTCAGGCGCGGCACGAGATGGAGACGACGATTCGTGACCTGATCCGCGATCAGCGCTTTTCCGAAGCGCTGCGCATCGCCCGGGAGCTGATCGCGCGCTACCCCGATTCACCCCAGGCGGCCGTGCTGCGGGAGCAACTGCACCGCCTCGAACAACGGGCGGCGGAAATGCCGCCGGTGAAGTAGCGACCGGGGACAAAAACGCGCTGTGGGTAGCGCGGAGGTGGGGATCTTCGTTCCTTTCGCCCACGGCCACGCGGCGGTGGCGGCACCTAGACCCCCTCAGCGGTCCTATTGGCCTTCGCCACCAAAGGGGGGCAACTGGGTGAATATGGCACTCAAGGCAGGCCAGTCCTCCGACGGGCACCAGACGAATGCCTCGTCGGTGCGGATGAGCGCGGTTGCTTCGTGGGCACGCGACAGGGGCCAGATACCCGGGTACGAATCGCCGATGTTGACGGATTCCATCGTGCGGCGGCCTTCGGTGCGCAGTAGCTCGTTGTTGATCTGTTCCCAAGGTCGGATACCGTGATACGGCGTGCAGGCGTGGCCGACGGAGGTGAACATCACGCGGGGCAAGGCCGACTGAATCGTCCGCCACAGCGCCAGTGCCCGCGGCGTGGCTGCCTCGAGCCAACCCTGGTGGCCGTTCGCGAGTCCAGCCGGATACCAAACGTAGTCCACCTCGGGTGGGAGGTGGCGCAGGCCCGCCGCCAATCCCTCCAGATTCAGGATCAACTGACCTTCCCAGTAGCCGTAGAGGGGGTACTCGACTTCGAGGACGAAGCGCTGCGTTCCCGTCAGGGTTTGTATCGTACGCACGAACTGCGCGATGGCTTCCCAGCGAACGGGATCATCCAATCCACGCGTGCTCTCGAAGCGGACCACGCGCGCGCCCGGGATGGCTTCGAGCTTCGGTGCCCGGTCGGCCAACTCCGCGAAGATCCACTCGCCGCCGGGCTGCGTGGGGACAATGACGCCGTCCGTCCAGGCCTGCATCGAAATGCAGAGCTGGACGAGGGCCTCACCCTCTTCCTGGCTGCCAGTACAGAACTCAAGCCACGGCAGCAGCCGCTTGGTCTTCGCGGGCGTCTGCGGCACAGTGTTGTTGTTGTTGTTGTTGTTCGGGTCGTTGGGCTCGTTCCGCACTTCCGTCACGCCGGCCACCGCCGGCGTTGCCGACCACAGGCCCAGGAGTCCTTGTCCCCCACTGGTGGTAGAACCGGTACCCGTGTCGTCGCTATCGGCGGGAGCCTGTCCGTTGCCAGCGACCCACGTCTGGAGATCCAGCGGGCTGACCGTGCCCAACTCAGACCCGCAGCCTCCCACGAGGACCGAGAACAACCCCACAAGAAGCGCGCGAACTGACGGCAGGTGTGAGGCACAGCGGTCTTTGTTTCGGGGACGCATGCTTCTTTCCCTTCTGCCCCGGAAACCTCGGACATCGCCGGCCGCGGCGATGCCAACTTTCCAAGTTAAATCTGCGAAAATGCGCAGGTTGGGGCAAGGTCCGAGACGACCAGATGTGGGTTTGAGCGTACTGATGGAGTGGAAGACGCTTATCGGCCTCGGAACGTGGTGCCAGCCACCCCCTGTCGCCCGATAAGGGTCTGTTCCCCACTGGCCTCAACTCCCGCGACACCGCGAGATCGGGACGGCGGCGCACCAAATGACCGGAGTTGATGGGGATCGAGACGCGCGGGCGCCGTCGGCGGGCGGGGTGCCGCTGCGGGGAGCGTACGCGGAATCAGACGCGGAATAGCGCCCCCAGACGTTTGCCCAACGCCAGCGACGCGCCCGCGATCGTGACCGTCAGGATCACCATGCCCCAAACCCCGAGGGCCGACGCCATTTGCAGCCCCGCTTCCGGCTGGTCGGCCAAGTCGTAGATGGCCTTGGTCATCGGGTAGGTGTGTCGGTCGAACGCGAGAATCAGGCTGTCGGACACCTCCAGCATCGAGCGGCTGAACACCAGCAGGCCGCCGGCGATGAAGTTCGCCGCCAGCAGCGGGACCGTCACGGCGGCCATCGTCCGCAGTGGTCCCGCTCCAAGGTTCGCCGCCGCCTCTTCCAACGCTTCCGACGTCTGCTCCAGCCCCGCCGCGCACGACCGCACAAGGAACGGCAGCCTGCGCACGGCATACGCGATGACCAGCAGCGGCGTCGGGTCGTTCCGCAACGGGTTTAGGAATGCCAGCGGCGTGTCGCCCTGCGTGAGCACGAAATAGCCGAAGGCCATCACCAGCCCCGGCACGGCCAGCGGTAGCATGGCCAGGCCGTCGAGCACCGTCGTCAGGGCCGAACGCCGGCGGACCACGAGGCAGGCGATGGCAAAGCCCAGAACCAGGTCGGCCGCGGTCGCCAGGAGTGAGTACTTGAAGCTGTTGACCACGCTCAGGGCGGCCAGTGCGCGGCCCGGTTCGCCGATCGCCGCGACGTCGTGCCACAACCGGCGGTGATACTCCAGCGTGAGGTGCTCGGGCGCCAGCTCGATGATCCCGGTCGCGGTGATGCTGCCCAGTACGACGGCGACGTGCGGCAGTACGGCGACGAAGAAAACCACGGCGAAAGGCAGCGCGGCGAGCCAACTCGTCAGGCCGTGCAGCCGGCGGGGCGCACTGGCCGCGGTCGCCTTGGCCAACATGCCCGCCGCCGGTCGTCCCAGCAGGAGTTGGCCCACCAGATAGAGCGTCACGCTGACGACCAACATAACGACGACCAGCGCGTACGCGTCCCCCATCGGGTTGGTCGTCTCAAGCTGCGTGAACACCTGGACGGCGGTGACGTCGCGATAGCCGACCATCAGCGGCGTGCCGAGTTCCGTGAACGCCCAGATGAAGACCAGCGTGGCCCCGGCAAAGACGCCCGGCCGCATCAGCGGCAACGTGATCCGCCAGAAGCGCCGCCATGTCCCGGCCCCGAGATTGCGGGCGGCTTCGTCGAGCGCGGGGTCGATGTTGGCCAGCGACGCCTGCACATTCAGGAACGTGATCGGATACAGGTACAGCGCTTCCAGGCCGACGCACGACCAGAAGGGGTAGGCCAGCCAGTCGATGTACTGCCCTGGCTCCAGCAGCCCCCATTGCGTCAGCCACAGATTGACCCCGCCGTTGCGCGACAGCAGCCCCTTGACGCCGATCGCCCCGACGAACGGCGGCAGGATCATGGGGACCTGGATCAGGGCGAGCCACGCGCGGCGGCCGGCGAACGTGCAGTTCTGGGCCAGCAGCGCCAGGGGGATGGAGATTAGCAGGCACAGCACGGTGGTGAACGTCGCCAGCCAGATGCTGTTGACCAGCCCACGGAGATACTGCTCGTCATCCAGTACCCAGCGCAGCCAGGCGAGCGTGAAGCGCCCGTTCTCCTCGAAGCCGGCGCGCACGACAGCGCCGATGGGGGCCAGCAGCACGAGAGCGAGCACCCCCAGCAGGGCGAGTGTCAGGACCAGACTGATCGGCCGTCCGCGCATCGCGATTTCGAACCCGTGGGCGCGGTGCCCTGGGGACTTCTGACCTGCCCCCGAGTCCGCCTCACGCTACCTGCGGATCGGGTGCATCGGGATCAAGGCGGAGCTCCTGCACAACCGTTGCGAGCCGTGCGCGATCGAATCGCTCGGCGCGGGCCAAGGCCGTCAGGGCGGCCAACGCGATGTGCTCCGCGTCCGTCTCGAAGTGCCGCCGCAAGGCGTCCCGCGTCTCGCTGCGGCCGAAGCCGTCGGTACCGAGGACGGTCATGCCGGCGGGCGTCCAGGGGCACAGGCGCTCGGCGACCGCGCTGACGTAATCGAGCGTGGCGACGATCGGCCAGGGCTCGCCGCGCAGCGCCTGTGCGACGTAGGGCGTCCGCGGCGGCTGGTCGGGGTGCAGGCGGTTCCAGCGCGTGGCGGCTAGCGCGTCGCGGTAGAGCTGGTTATAGCTCGTGACGCTCCAAACGTCGGCGGCGATGTCGTAGCGTTTGCGGAGGACCTCCTGGGCGCGCAGGGCCTCGTTGATGAGCGGTCCGCTGCCGAACAGGTGGATGCGCGGGCGGTCGCCGGGGTCGTCGGCGGGTTGGAACTTGTAGAGGCCCCGCAGGATGCCCTCGCGCACGTCGCGGCCGGTACGGAGCCCGGCCGCTACGGCGGGCGAGACGCCCGCACTCCCCACGGCGGGCGAGACGCCCGCACTCCCCACGCCGGGCGAGACGCCCGCAGTCGCCCGTAGCGCCGGACCTCCGAGTCCGGCGTCGCGGAGGCCCTCGCCCGGCGAGGCCCCGGCCGCTACGCCGGGCATGGGCGGCTGCGGGTAGGTCTCGTTGTAGACGGTAAGGTAGTAGAAGACGTTCTCGCCGGCCTCGTACATGCGCCGAATGCCGTCCCGCACCACGACCGCCAGCTCATACGCGAACGCACAGTCATACGCCAAGCAGTTCGGCACGGTGCTGGCGTGCAGGTGGCTGTGGCCGTCCTGGTGCTGAAGGCCCTCGCCCGCCAGCGTCGTCCGCCCCGCCGTCGCCCCCACCAGGAACCCGCGACAGCGCATGTCGCCCGCGAGCCAGATCTGGTCGCCGATCCGCTGAAAACCGAACATGGAGTAGAACAAGAAGAACGGGATCGTGTTGAGACCGTGCGTCGCGTACGCGCTGCCGGCGGCGATGAACGACGCGATCGACCCCGCTTCGCTGATGCCCTCTTCGAGAATCTGCCCGTTCTTGCGCTCTTCGTAGCGCATCAGCAGGTGGGCATCGACCGGCTCATAGAGCTGCCCCGCGTGCGCGTAGATGCCGTAGTTGCGGAACAACGAGTCCATGCCGAAGGTGCGGGCCTCGTCCGGGACGATCGGGACGATCAGCTTGCCGAGCTGCGGGTCCGCCAGCAGTCGGTTCAACATGCGGACCAGCGTCATCGTGGTGGCGACCTTCCGCCCACCGCTGCCTTGAAGGAACTCGTCGAACAACTCCAGCGGCGGGGCTTCCAGCTTCGGCGCCCGGACCTGTCGCCGCGGCACATGGCCCCCGAGCGCCCGCCGCCGCTCCTGGAGATACTGGTATTCCGGGCTGTCCTCGGCGAAGCGGCAGAAGGGGGCTTCGTTGAGCTCGGCGTCGCTGACGGGAATTTCGAAGCGGTCGCGGAACGCCCGCAGCTCGTCCTCGTTCAGCTTCTTCTGCTGGTGCGTGATGTTGCGGCCCTCGCCCGCCTCGCCCAGCCCGTAGCCCTTGATCGTCCGCGCGAGGATCACGGTGGGCTGCCCCGTGTGGGCCACGGCCGCCGCGTAGGCCGCGTAGACCTTCTCCGGGTCGTGGCCGCCCAAGCGCAGCGAGCGAATCTGCTCGTCCGTGAGCCCGTCCACGAGCTTGAGCATCCCCGGGTCGCGGCCGAAGAAGTGCTCACGCGAGTACGCCCCGGACTCCACCGTGTACCGCTGCCACTGCCCATCGACGATCTGCCCCATGTGCTCGATGAGCAGGCCCTCGGTGTCGGCGGCGAACAATGGGTCCCAATCGCTGCCCCAGATCACCTTGATGACGTTCCAGCCGGCCCCACGGAACGCGGCTTCCAGCTCCTGGATGATGTTGCCGTTGCCGCGGACCGGCCCGTCGAGCCGCTGGAGGTTGCAGTTGACGACCCACGTGAGGTTGTCGAGCTGCTCGCGGGCGGCCAGCGTGATTGCCCCCAGACTCTCCGGCTCGTCCATCTCCCCGTCGCCGAGAAACGCCCACACCCGCGACCCGCTGGTCCGCATCAGCCCGCGGTCCTCCAGGTAACGGTTAAACCGCGCCTGATAGATCGAGTTGATCGGCCCGAGCCCCATCGACACCGTGGGAAACTCCCAGAACTCCGGCATCAGCCACGGGTGCGGGTACGACGACAGGCCGCCGCCTTCGGCCAGCTCCCGGCGGAAGTTCCGCAGATGCGGGGCGTCGATTCGGCGTTCGAGGTACGCCCGCGCGTAGATGCCCGGGGCGGCGTGGCCCTGAAAGAAGATCTGGTCGCCGGAGGCGTGCTCCGTCTTGGCCCGGAAGAAGTGGTTGAACGCGATCTCGTACAGCGTCGCCGACGAAGCGTAGGTCGAAATGTGCCCGCCGATGCCCTCGGCCATCCGGTTGGCCCGCACGACCATCGCCATCGCGTTCCAGCGGGCGAAGCTCTTGATCCGCCGCTCGATCGCCCGGTCGCCGGGGTACGGCGGCTGCTGCGAACGGGGAATGGTGTTGATGTACGGGGTGTTGGCGGCGTAGGGGATGGGAACCTGCCGCTTGAGGGCCCAGCGGTGGAGCTGATCGAGCAGGAACTCGGCCCGCCGGCGGCCGCCTTGATGATGGACGGCCTCCATCGAGGCGAGCCACTCGGCGGTTTCGACGGGATCGGGGTCGGGAGGCAAGTTCTCGGTCATGGTGCGGTTTCCGTATCGGCCGATCCGGCTGAATGGGCACTCAGGATCGTGGAACGCCAACCGGGAGGGCGAGCCTCCCGGCGAGCCGCGGGCGG
>CAYWYJ010000070.1:13712-19159 GCA_964462635.1 uncultured Planctomycetales bacterium | reverse complement strand
CGGCGTCGGACGACGGCCGGTCGCTGGAGCGCTGGCTGCCGACCATGATGATCGGGACGGGCGGGTTCTGCACCATGAACGTCAGGATCGCCGCCGTGTGGTGCATCGTGTCGGTGCCGTGGCCGATGACGATGCCGGAGGTGCCGGCGTGGATTTCCTCGCCGATGCGTTGGGCGAGCTTGATGTACTGCTCCGGGCCCATGTTCTCGCTGAACACGCCGAAGAGCTTCTCGGTCCGCAGGTTGCAGATGTCGGCCAATTCGGGGACGGAGCCGTAGAGCTCGCCGGGGGAGAAGGCGGGGATAACGGCGCCGGTCCGATAATCCAGGCGGCTGGCGATCGTTCCGCCGGTGCCGAAAAGCATCACGTTCGGCTTCTTCGGGTCGTACGGGAACTCCTTCTCGGGGATTTTGTAGTGGGCCTCCCGCCGGCCGTGCTCGGTCATGCTCGTGATCGAGTCGGCGGCGAGGCCGATGTTGTAGCCGCTGACAAGCTTGAGGACGAGGTGCTTGTCGTCGGCGGTCTCGGAGCGGGGCAGAATCAGCCCGCGGAAGGTGCCGCGGGTGGACTCGACGGCGACGTCGCTCCAGATGCCGACGTTGAAGCGTTCCAGGACGGCCCGTCCGGGGCCGCGATAGCCTTTGAACTTGTCCGAGGCGGGGGTGGTGGGTGCGGTACTCATGAGGGTTCCTGTGGGGGCTGGGGGGGAAGAGGCTGCGGCTTCCCGGAAGGCGGATTCAGAAACTCCGGATCACCTTCCACAAGCAAGGCACGGACTTCGCGAATGAGAAGAACCAGGTCATCCTCCACGAACTGCCAGACCGCCTCGGGCCGGATATCCCAGTAGCGATGGACCAGCCGGTTTCTGAAGGCGATGATCTGCTGGTGATTCGTAATTCGTTCGGCGACCGGGGGGTCCACGCGTCGGAGTTGGTTCAACGCTTCGCCCACGATGCCGAATTGACGCTCGATCCCCGAGCGAAGCAGTTCGTCGGCCGCATAGTCCTGCACTGTCCGGCCGGCGGCGAACTGACGGATGCGCTCCGCCGCGAGTCGGATGTCTTCCAGCCACTTGAGCGTTTCAAGCTGCATACAGGGGCGTGCGGGTGCGGTTGATGGACAACATCAGGTACTTATTCTCGATGGCGCTGGGCATCAGCAGGTCCACCGAACGGCCGAAAAGCTGCTCCATCTCCGCCAGGAGATTGAAGAAGCGATGAAACAGATCGTCGGTCCCGTCAAACTCCACGAGGAAGTCCACGTCGCTCCGCGCCGGGTCGAAGCGGTCCGTCGCCGCGGAGCCGAAGACCTCCAGCCGCTTCACGCGGAACCGCCGGCAGAGCTTGTGCAGCTCGTCACGCTTGGCCAGGATTTCCGGTCGCACGGCCATCGGGCGCGGTTCCTCAGGCCTCATTGTATACGACGGCCAGCGGCCGCCCGACGACCAACTCCACACGCCGGCGGCGCGCAGCCGACGCAGCAGGTCGCCGAGCGCCGCCCGGGCTTCCGCGGCGGGCGCTTCCGGTAGTGTACTCGCCGGGCGGGCCTGCTCCAACTCCGATGCACCGGCCGCGCGACGCGAGGCGCCGGACCGCGGCCAAAGCGTCTTGTGCGGCCCCTGTCCATACTGGAAATGCCATCCGCCCTTCGGGCAGCAATCGATCCGTGGCCCAGTGCCGCGGTGTGAGCGGCGCACGCGGCCTGATGGACGTCTCGAGGGCTCCGAAGCAGGGATTCTCAGTCGGCTAGCGCGTAGTTTTCGCGTGCCATTGGTCCCGTGGCAGAGGGCGCCGCGGCTCAGGCGGCCCGCGTGTACCGGTGATGCAGTCCGCCAAGGGGCGGGATCGCGATGATCCGAACGCGGCCTGGCGGCTCGACCTGACGAGGGATCGGTGCCTTGCGGTCGAGTGACAGGTGGCTCCACGCTTGATGATAATACGCGAAGTAGTCGGTGAGGATGAGCAGCAGGTGGGCTTCGTTGAGCACGATCACGTGATCCAGGCATTCGCGGCGAAGCGAGCCGATCAGGCGCTCGACGTAGGGGCTCCGCCAAGGCGAGCGCTACGCGATGACGACTTCCTCGATCCCCAGGTGCTTGACGCGCTCGCGGAAGTCCTGACCGTAGAGGCTGTCGCGATCCCGAATCAAGAACCGCGGCGCCTCGTTGAACGGGAAAGCCTCGACAAACTGCTGAGCAGTCTACCGCGCGGTCGGGCAAGGCGTTACGTTGAAATGAACCACCCGCCGCCGGTCGTGGCGCAGGACGAGGGCGCAATACAGCAGGCGGGAGTTCACAGTCGCAACCACGAAGAAGTCGATAGCAGCGATGTCACCGATGTGATTGTCGAGGAACGTCCGCCAGGTTTGAGGGGACGGTCGCGGGCACGGCCCATGTATTTGGCCACGGTCGACTCCGCGACCGTCCATCCGAGCAGCGCTAAATAGGCATTCAGGACCGTGGGACGCCAACCGGGAGGGCGAGCCTCCCGGCGAGCCGCGGCTCGGCAGGCCGGCAGGGTCGCCGCAGGAGACAGCCTCGCCCTCCCATGTTGCACGATCGTGAATACGCATTTAGCTCGGACTGGATCCGCGGCGCTCCCCACAGTGGGTTCTGTCGCGCCATCTGCCGAATGAACTTGCGAATCTCCGCCTCGGCTTTGGGACGGCCCCGCTTCTTCCATGACTTCCAAGACCAATAGAGTCGGAAGCCGTCGCGGTGCCAACAGATCACGGTCTCGGGGTTCACGATCATCAGGCGCGAACGCCAGCCCGATCAGAGCCGGGGCAGCCACACCCAGAAGAGCCGGTCACGCGTCCGCAGCCTGGGGCGCTTCATCGACACCTGGAGAACGGCGAGCTGCTGTTGCAACGCCGGGTTCTCGGCGACGAGCGCCGCACGCGGGAAAAGGAAGGCACGCGGCAAAGTGACAATCATGTTCACGACGCCCATCGCGGCCTCTCCGTTCGGGTTATGTGGGGTGGAATCACAGCCGCTCGGGCGGCGAAAAGCGAAACGCGCAAGTCCTTAGGCCGCAATGCGGACGGAGTTCTCAGGAGGGACAGGGTTGCGCCGGGGCCCGCATCAGCCCGAGACGCGCGGGAGCGTGCGCGTGTCGCTTTCGGGCAGCTCTTCGCCGCGCGGGGGGCGCTGGCGGCGGTAGTCGTCCATGCCGGGCGGTTCGGGGAAGGCGCGGGCCACGTCGAACTGGTAGAACTCGCACTCCGACTTGAGCAGGGGCAGCAAGTCGTCGTAGACCCCTTGCCGCAGGGGCAGCGGCGCGTTGTGCCACAGGCGGGTCTTGTGCAGGGTGAAGGCGGAGGAACGCGACGGGCGCGCGAGGTAGGCGCCGAATGCGTCCACCTGCAACTGGGCGAAGTCCTTGAGCCACGTGCGCCGCGTCAGCGGGTCGTCGCGCTTATCGCGCATGAAGCTCTCGTGGTAATCGCGGGCCGCGCGGATGTGCCGGGCGTAGCCGAGGAAATCGCCGGCGGCCAGCGCGTCGTACGCCTGGATCAACCAGGCATCGACGATGATGAGGATGTCGCGGCTGGCGGGAGCGAAGAGGCTGTCGCGGAAGCTGTCGAGCACGAAGTCGTGCAGGGACTTGGCGAACATCGGCTCGGGCCGGCCGTCGGGCGTCCGCGGGTAGAGCTCGCGCAGCTCGCGGTAGTAGCCGGCGGCCTCGGCCTCGCGGCCGGCGAGGTACAGCAGGCGGATGGCTTCGGTGAGGAAGTTGATGTGTCCGCCGCGGTACGTGCCGGGCAGCCCCCGCACGTCGCCGGTGGGATCGAACAGGGCGCCGTACTGCACATAGGCCCGGTGCATGGGCTCGATCATGTTCAGATCGCGGCTGAGGTTCAGGTAGGAGGCGTGGATGGCGTCGGGGTTGGGCTCGAAGACGAGGTGCCCGCGGAGGAACAGGCTGCGCAGGGAGAAGAACATGATGCGGGCGGTGTTGGTCTTGTCGTTGCCGAACTTGCTGACCGTGTCGCCGCCGGCCACCAGCCCGCGCGCCGCCCAATACAGGCCCTGGGAATCGACCGAGCGCCAGTCGATGGGGCCGAACGTCTCCACCAGCTCGAGCAGGAAGGCGGGGTCCAGCTTGTACACGTCGCGCAGCACCTTGCGCTGGAGGTGCTGCACCAGCGCCGCGCCCGCCGGATCGTTCGCCGGAAGGCCCAGAATGCGGCCGAGCGCGTCCAGGCGTTCGCGCAGCGCGGCCGCGGCCCGCGACTCGCGGCCGAAGCGTTCGCGGAAGCCGGCGGGATTGACCAGGGCGCGGTAGGGTTGAAAGAACGCCTGCGCCAAGCCGCCCTCCCGCCAGTAGGCGTCCTCGGTGAGCGGCGCGTCGCTGAGGTCGATTCCCAGCGCGCGGAGCTCGCTGACCATCCGCCGGGCTTCCGGGTGCCGCTGGTACAGCTCGGTCAGCGTGGGGGCCGCGTCGCGGACCGGGCGGAGCTGGTCGGCGGCGGCGCGCTGGGCGATCTTGAACTCGATTGAGCCGGTCAGCGCGGGGGCACGGCCGGCCGCGATGGCCGCGGCGTCGGGCAGCGCCGGGGCCTCCACGCCGAGGTTCTCGGCTGCCTTGCGGAGCTTCTCCTGGCTCTGCGCATACGTCCGGCGGGCGGCCTCTTCCAGCAGCTTGGGCTCTTCCAGTGTGGTCAGGTCGGCGGCGAGCGTGGCGGGATCGACGCCGGCCAGCGGGTCCGGCGGCGGTCCGAGCACCAGGTGCATCCGCCAGGCCCAGTTGCACTTGTAGGCGTAATGCTGCTCGTCGGTGTTCTCGCCCATCTTGTTGTTGAACGTCCAGGCGAGCTGCTTGTAGAGGTTGACGGCCTTGGGATTCAGCGGGATCCCGTGGTCGCGCAGCAGCTTCACGCCGTTGTAGACCCAGTTCCAGCGTTCTTCCGGCGTGAAGGTGGTGACGGAGATGTTCCAGGCCAGGTTCCAGGAGGCGTACTCCCAGACGCCGGGGAAGTGCGGCTGGAGGGCGCAGATCCACTGGTGGAGCTGCATGGCGTCGTAGAAGCGGCCGGCCTGCTTGAGCTGGTCGGCGCGGATGAAGGCGATGTCAGCGATGAGGCCGCGGAAGGCGCCGAACGCCTGGATGTAGAAGACGTATTCGGGCGGGGTGTTTTCGAGGGGGGAGTCGGCGCCCATGAGGTTGAGGGCGCGGCGGCCCGCGTTGATCGTGGGCATGCGGCTCGCGGCGACCCCCACGAGGCCGACGCAGGCGAGCAGGCCGACGAGCTGGATGAGGCGCGAGCGGGACACGCGCGTCAGTCTCCGGGGATCGCGGCGCGCCGTGGCGCGAATTCAAAAGGAAAAAGGAGAAACGAAAAAAGGGGACCTCCACATGACCGCGCGCGAACATGCGGCGCGGGAGGGCGAGGCTCCTGCCGAGCCGCGGGGGGGCGGGGCGGGGGCCCCCCCCCCCCCCCGCCGA
>CAYWYJ010000070.1:0-13702 GCA_964462635.1 uncultured Planctomycetales bacterium | reverse complement strand
CAAACAGCCCACCCCAAAAACGGGCACCCCCACCGCCCCGCCCGCGAACCGGCGGCGGGGGGGGGCGCGGCTCCGGCCCGCCCGCGGCTCGCCGGGAGGCTCGCCCTCCCCAAGGACGCCGAATCGCGCACGAACATCTAGGGTTGGGGGCTTCAGGCCACATCGGAGTGGCGTCGGCCACCCCGCGCCCTTCTTGGATTCTGCCTCTTTCGTTCGCCATTTGCGGATTCACACAATCACTTCCGCGATTTCGCGCCGGCGGAAGATCAGCCAACCGGGCAGCAACAGCAGCGCGCCGCCGTACAGGACCGTCCGCGCCGCGCCGCGCACCATCAGCCCGTCCGGGATGGCCAGGCCGTCGACGACATACGACACGCCGCTGAAGTGGGCGAAATCGGGGACGGCGACCTGGAGAATGGGGACCAGGAGGCGGCGCACGTACGGTCCCAGGGGACCGTACGGATCGAACTCGCCCAGCGCCTGGATATTGGTCCCCATCGCTTCCATCAGGTACGGGAACGTCAGGGCGATCAGGAAGAAGGCCCCCGTACACAGGCAGGCGACCGGGAACGACACGAACACGCCGAAGAACACGCCCAGGGCGCTCAGCAGCGCCAGTTGGAACACGATGAGGAGCAGGGCCCGCAGAAAGTTGCCCTCGAAGCCGCCGACCTTGTAGAGGACCTGCAAGCTGTTGTCGCCTTCGAAGAAGATCGAGATCGGCGTCTCGGGCGGGTACACGTTGTACACGCCGAGGTCGAGCACCCCGTTCCGGATGGCGGCCTCCGCCCGCACGAGGAACTCGTGCGTCTCCGAGCTGCGGTCGCGTGTCTGCCGCTGGGCCAGGGGGGCGCCGGTTTCCGGGTCATGGATGACCCACATGATGGTCAGCATCTCCCCCGGGGGAATCGGCAGCCCGCGGGCCTGGTAGCGGATTTGGATGACCGTGTCCTGGGTTTCCGGCGGGGTGAGCCCTTCGAAGCGGTAGACGCGGTAGCCGCCCGGCTCGATGTTCCGCCACTGGTTCATCACCTCCTGCGCCCGGGCGGCGAGGGCCTCCTTCTGCTGCGACGGTTCCAGTTCCCCGCGGTCGATCCGCTCCTGAACGTTCCGGGCGGCTTCCTGCACGATCTCCGCTTGCGGCACGGTCGGCCGGGCGGCTAGCCGGGCGGTCCAGACCACGTTGCGGACCTGGAGGCGGTCGCGCTCGAACTGCTCGGGCCGCGACTGGATGAAGTAGGCCAGACCGTAGATCGCGCCGCCGCAGAGCGCCACGATGAGCAGGTTCAGCAGCATCACGCCGAGCCACTTGCCGACCAGGATTTGGAAGCGGGTGACCGGTTTGGTGACGACCAGGTGCAGCGAGCGTTCCTTGATCTCGTTGGTGAGGGTCGCGCAGGAAAAGAAGACCGTCGCCAGGCTGAGCAGCAGGCTCACGGCCCCGAGCGAATAGGCCAGGAAGTTCTGGAGCCGCCCGGTGAGCGTGTCGTCGCCGCGCAGGGCGAACGGCATGCGCAGCACCAGAAACACCAGCAGAATCAGGAATACCAGGACGATCCGCATGCGGACGCCCTCGGCAAACGTCAGCCGGGCGATGGCCAGGGCACGCCTCATGCGGGGTCCTTCGTCTGCGAATCCCCCGTCAGCCGCCGTAGCAAGTCGCGGTCCACGTGCTCCGCGGGGGGCGGCGCCGGGGCGCGGTCCGCCGGGCCGGCGGCGTTGGGGACCGGTTGCGCGGGCGGCCCTGCGCCCGCCAACTGCTCCAGGACCGTTCGGTCCACGGCGGCCGTCGGGGCCGGTTTCGCCGGGGCGGGGGCGGCCCCGGCGGCGGGGGCCGGCTCGACCCGCACCAACTGCTCCAGCAGCGCGCGGCCCTCGTCGCGCTGGCCCAGGAAGCCGGCGATTTCGCCGACGGGGGCGCTGCCCGAGGTTTCCAGCCGCCGCTCTTGTGCCTGCTCCACGATTCGCAGGAACAGCGCTTCGAGCCGGTCGCGTGGGATGCTGACGCTGGCGGTTTTCCCCTCGCGCTGTTCAATCAAGCGCGTCAATTCCGCCAGCGTCTCAGGCGAGAGTCGGTCGCTGGTGATCTGGACCTTGTCCCGTTGGCTGAGGATGTCCTCCAGCGACCCGCTCTCCTGCACGCGGCCGCCGTAGAGAATCGTCACCCGGTCGCAGACTTCCTCGACGTCGGCCAGCAGGTGGCTGGACAAGAGGATGGTCTTCCGGTGGACGCGGGCTAGGCGCAGGATGATGTCCTTGACCAGCTTGGCGCCGATCGGGTCGAGTCCGCTGGTGGGCTCGTCGAGAATCAGCAGGTCGGGGTCGTTGACCAGCGCCTGGGCCAGGCCGATGCGGCGGGCCATGCCCTTCGAGTACTCGCCCACCGGGCGCCGGGCCGCCGACCGCAACCCGACCATTTCGAGCAATTCGTCGGTGCGCCGGCGACGTTCGGCGCGGTCAAGCTTGAAGAGCGTGCCGTAGTAGTCCAGCGTCTCGCGGGCGTTGAGGAAGCGGTAGAGGTACGACTCCTCGGGGAGATAGCCGATGCGGGCCTTGGTGCGGACGTCGTCGGGCGGCCGGCCGAAGACGGACACGCGCCCGCGGGTGGGGTAGAGCAGCCCGAGGACCATCTTGATGGTGGTGCTCTTGCCCGACCCGTTGGGGCCCAGCAGGCCGAAGACCTCGCCGGAGCGAATGTCCAGGTCGAGATCGTTGACCGCCTTGACGCGGGCGCGCCGCCAGAAGTCGCGGAACACCTTGGTCAGGCCGACGGCTTGGACGACGGATGCGGTGGCGATCATGGGTGCCTCGCGGGGCCGACGGGCCCGGGCCTACTTCGGTCCCTGCTGGCGCTCGCGCGCGGCCTCCTCGGCCAGCTCGATCTTGCGCTGCTCGTCGCTCTTGATGTGAATCTCGATCTCCTGCGCGTCGGGCACGAAGAAGACTTCATTCAATCGGTTGCCCAGAATCTGCTGGCGCATCTGGACCCACAGCGTCAGCGGCGTGATACGGGGCTGGGCGAGCGACTGCGCCCGGTAGTCCTGGAACTGCTTGAACTCGCTCCGCAGGCTCTCGTTGATCTGGTCGGCCCGCGCTTCGGCCTCGGCGAGCTTCACCGCCACCTGGCCCGCGCCGTCCCGCTGCACCCGCCCCAGCAGGGTGTCGATCGCGGCCCGCTGCCGGTCCAGCTCGGCCTCGTCGGCCCCCCGCAACTGGGCGTCCCCGTACGCGGTGATGAGCTCTATCAGCTCGCTGTGATGGCGGCCCGCGGCGCGGTTGAGGACCTCCGTGGCTTCCTCCTCGGCCTTCTCCTGGAGACTGAGCCGCTCGTTCTCGGCCCGCACCACGTCGAGGAACGCGGGGCGCACGGGGCCGGGCTCGATCGTGTACGCCACCACCTGCACGACCTGCACGCCCGTCTTCAGTTCATCCAGCGCGGCCTGGAGCCGGCGCTGCACACCCTGGCGAACGGCATCGAGCGCGGTCCGCGTGACCTGCTCCACCGTGCGTCCCGATACTTCCCGGACCACCGCCGTCTCGGTCAGCCGTTGCAGCAGCGGTTCGAAGGCGGCGGGGTTCTCGCCGACGTTCTGGAGAAACAGGGCGGCGTCGTCGGTCCGGTACTCGACTTCCCAGCGCCCGTGCGACAAGTTCCGGTCGCCCGTGAACATCGCGCCATCGATCCCGGGTGTCAGCGTGCTCGACTGGCTGACGATCTGGGCCAGGTCCTTGGAGGTGGCGGCCTCTTTGTGGTCAAACATGAAGGTCGTGACGACCAACTTCTGCACCTGCCCGGTGATGGTGTATTTCGTGTCGAACGGGTCGGGCAGGGCGGCGTGCCAGCCGGGGCCGAAGATCGGGGTCTCGCCGCCGTCGCGCTCGGTCAGCCGCAGTTGCCCGAAGCGGGCCACCAGTCCTTGTTGCCCCGGCTCGACCCGGAACAGGCCTGACAGGACGTAGAGGACGACCAGCACGGCCATCAGGACGCGCAGGATGTTGAAGCTTGCCCGCAGCGCGCGAACCAGGGCCTCCTGGGCCGGGTCGGCCGACGGTCCGCTCGGACGCGACGGGGGCAGCGGCACACGGGTCATAAGTGGCACCTCACGGCGTCAGGGCCGCGTCTCAACGGGGACCGGGGGGTTCACAAACGGCGCGAACAGCGGGGACTTCTGATCGAGGAAGATCGTGGTCTTCTGGGCCAACGACGCCCGCAGGGCGTCCAGCCAGCGGAGCCATTCGAAGAACTCCCGGTCCTCCTGGGGGATCATCTCCAGAATGCGCGTGCTGGCCCGGATGCCGGCGGACTCGATTTCCCGCGCCCGCCGTTCCGCGAAGGCGAGGATCTGCTTCGCGTTGGCCTCGGCCCGGGCCTTGATGCCCTCGGCCCGTGACCGGCCTTCCTGACGGTAGCGGGCCGCCAGCTTGTTCCGTTCCTGCCGCATGCTTTCAAACACCTGCTCGGCCGCCTCCTTCGGCAGAGAGATGCGCCGAATGCCGACTTGGCAAACCTCGATGCCGTAGTCCGCCCGCAGCCCGGGGGCCACGTTGTCCCGCATTTCCTGCAAGAGCTGGTCGTAGCGGCGGTCGTTCCGCTCGGCATCGAGGCTCAGGAAGTCGGCCAAGGTGCTCTTGCCGATCACGGTGGTCTGCGCCTGACTGAGGCGGGAGCGCATCTGCTTCTCGGCTTCTTCCACCGAGCGCCGCGGCGCCTGCCGGTAGAATTGCAGCGGGTCGGCGATCTTCCAGACGGCGTAGGCCCCGACGACGACGTTCTTGCCGTCCTCGGTCTTGATCTCGGCTTCCGGGGTGTCCAACGTGCGCAGGCGTGCGTCGTACACGGCGACGGACTCCACCGGCCAGGGCCAGCGGAACTTGAGCCCCGGTTCGCGGATGACGCTGCGTTCGTCCGCCTGCCCGAAACGCACCTTGATGGCCACCTGGTGGAACGCCACCTGATAGGTGAAAGCAAACACCACCAGGATCAGCACGACCAAGGCCGCCACCAGCAGCGTGGGAATGGATATTCTGCTCATCGGGGTTCCTCGGGGACCACGTCGTCTTGCCGGTCCGTCCCGGCCCCGCGGGCCACGCGGGACCGCGGCGGCCGCGGCCGGGGCCTATTGCTTGGGCGGGGCGATGTCGATCGGCTCCACCCGCAACGAATCATCCACCACAAACCGAACGCGCACTTGGCGCGGGCCCGGTTCAAAGGCCAGGAAGAACTTGCGCGCATCCTTCAGTCCCTCGACGAGGACTTCGATCAATCGGCGGGCCTGGTAGACCGCGGGCGCCGCGCGGTAGGCCTCGCGCTCGTTCTGCATCTGGACCAGTTGCCGGGCCGCGTCCATCTCCTTGGTCCAGCGCTCCGCGAGCGCCGCCGCGAGCATGGCCGCCGCCTCGCCCTCGAGTCGCGCCGGGCTGAAGCCCGCGGCCAGCCGGTCCTCCCAGTAGCGCTGCGCCACGCGGGCTTCGGCCACCCGCAGGAGCGTCTCGCCGAGCGCGGCCCCCAGCCGCGAAACGACTTCGGCTCGCAGAGGGCCCAGGTCGGCGGCCAGGTCGGCCGCGGCCGCCTGCTCGTCCTGTTCCGCACGGCGTACCGCTTCGGCCGCCTGGGCCCGCTGCTCCAGCGTGTAACCGAGGCCCAGCTCGAGGTCCAATTCAACCTGCTGGAGCTCATCGCGGGCCTGCTCCAGCCGGGCCACGGCGTCCACGTGCGCGCGAAACCGCGGCGCGTGCTCCGCCAGCCGCGCGGTCAGGGCTTGAACGGCGGCGGGGTCGGCCGCGGCCAGGCGTTGCTCGTCATCGTTGACCTGTTCGGTGACTTTGCGGGCCCGCTCCACGGCCAGGGCCAGCCGCCGGGCCGCGGGCGCGTCGCCGGCCACCTTGGCCAGGCGTTCGTTCTCGGTCACGAGGGCCTCACGAATCGCGGCGACCTTCTCCTGCTCGGCCTTGACCACGTTGCGATAGGCCTCGGCCACGGTCTTCTGCGGGTGGACGTTGGTGAGCCCCACGTACACGACGTCCAAACCGAGGTCGCGGACGCGGCGGTCAATCCGCTGGCGGAGAATCTCGCCGATCTCGCCCAGGTCGCGGCTGAGCAGATCGTCGGCCGTGGTGAGGGCCATGTATCGCCCCACTTCGTCCCAGGCGATGTTGCCGATGGCCGTGTGCGGGTCGCGCATCGTCCGCGTGTAGGCCTCCAGTCGTCGGGCCCCAATGCGGTACTGGACGGCCACGTCCGCGCGGAAGAGGTTGACCGGCGCGTCCTTCACGGTCGCCGTGTCCCCGCCCAGGGACGGGGCGGTCGCGGGGGCCTCCGCGGGGCCGGCGGGGGCCCGCGCCGGCGGGCGGATGATGAAGTCGAAGTGCTCCAGACCCATGTGCCGCTCGTCGGTCCAGAGCATGACCTGCTTCAGCGCTTCGTCGTACTTCGGGACCGCCCGCGCGTCGGCGAACCCGACGTGCAGCTCGTGCAACTGGCCGGTGTTGTAGGCCCGGGCGGCCTCGATCGGCCAGGGCCACTTGAAGTGCAGCCCCGGTCCCAGGGGATCGGTTGCGTTGAGCTGTCGGCCGAACCGCTCGATGATCACGTGCTCGTAGGGCTGCACCACGACGACGCCCGTGAGCAGCCACAGGGCCGCGGCGCCCACCGCCACCAACGGCACGAACGCCCGCTGAAGAAGTTGGTAGAACCACGTCTGCGAGACCTGGAAGCCGAACTGGTAGTTGATCGCGTCGGCGATTGAGGACGCGATGCCGCCCGGCTCGGCCAGCAGACCGAGCAGCCGGCTGTCGAAACACGCGCGGGCTTCGACCCCCGGGGCGCGGGGTCGGTAGATGTCCAGCACGAAGTTGACCAGCGTCTCCAGCGCCAGGACGACCATGACGACCGGCAGGATGTACGCCAGCGCCTGTTCCCAGGTGGGCGTCCCCGCGTACTGGTGTATCCCGAGCGCGATCAGCAGGGCCATGATCGCCAGGGCGTTGCCAAGCAGGTAGGCGCCGCAACCCCGCAGCAACTGCCACTCCGGCACGCGGCCCATGCCCGACGTGTAGCGTGAATACAGGAACGTCCCGAGCATCAGGACGGCCAGGGCCACCATCGCAATCGGCACGTGCGTCAGTGTCGGCCAGCCGGGTCCGCCGATGCGGAGCCCCGGCAGCTCGACCCCGGCCAGGACCTGCGTCGCCGCCAGCCGCTGCCACGCCCACAGCCCCATCGCGGCCAGGTAGATCGCGTTGGCCAGCCCGAACCCCGGAATCAGCCAGCGTTGCATCCAGCGCAGGCGCGCTTCCGCGACGCGGAACCCCACGCCGCCGGCCTCGTCGCCGAAAAGCGCCTCCCCGCCGCCGGTGGCTTGCTTCTCGCGCCGCAGCTCCTCCAGGTCCAGGGCCTCGAGGTCGGCCAGCTCGCGCTGACGGAACACCAGCAGGGCGACGAACCAGAGCGGGACGCCGCCGAGCAGGTACCAGGCCAGTTGGCCGGTGGCGGCCGACCCGCTGACCAGGGCCAGCGCCAGGGTCGTGGCGAATGCCACCAGTTGGAGCAGCAGGCCGCCCAGGCTGGCCCGCCGACTACGGGTGTGCAGCGTTTCCGTCACGCGTCACCTCTTGCGCGTCACCTTTTCCGCGTCACTGATGACCGGCAGGGACGCCGGTCGCACTTCGGAGTTGACCGGCGGGGACGCCGGTCCCACCCGGAAGTTTGTCGTCCTGCCACGCCGGGAGGAGCTTCCTTGTCCGCGGGCCGTAGCCCGCAGATAATACACGTGGATGACCGGCGGGGACGCCGGTCCCACTCGGACGCCGGTCCCACCCCGAGGGCGCACCTCCGGGAAGCACAGCGCGGCCGGCGGCCGCAACCAAAGGTAGCGGCCGGACTCCGCACCGGCCGTAGGCCGCCGGAGGACCTCGTCGCACCGCGAAGCATTCGATCATTAGTGGCAGAGATCAACCCATGTCGTCCAAGTTGCTGGCCATTGCGAAGAACACGCTGATCGAGACGGTACGCCAGCCGGTGTATTCCGTGCTGTTGTGGGTCATGGCGGCTTGGCTGGCGCTGTCGCCCAGCATCGCCGCGTTCTCGCTCGGCAGCTCCGAGGGCGACACCAAGATCGTCCAGGACATCGGCCTGGCCACGCTCCTGCTCTACGGGCTGTTGGTCAGCGCCTTCAGCGCCACCGGCGTCATCACCCGCGAGATCGAATCGCACACCGTGTTGACGGTGGTTTCCAAGCCGGTCAGCCGCCCGCTGTTCCTGCTGGGCAAGTACCTCGGCGTGTGCGGCGCCGTCCTCATCGGGTACTACTTCCTCACCCTCGTGTTCCTGCTGGCCGTGCGGCACGGGGTGCTGTCCACGGCCGCCGATCGGGCCGACCAGCCGGTACTCGTGTTCGGGCTGGGCGCGCTGGCGATCAGCCTGGTCGCGGCGACCTTCGGGAACTACGTTTACGGCTGGCACTTCCCGACGACGCTGACCGCCTGGGTCGTGCCCCTGGGCACGCTGGCCGTGGGGACCGTGCTGTGCGTCTCGCGGCAGTGGACGCTCCAGTCGCCCACCGCCGACTTCGGCGACCTGCAACTGCCCTACGCCGTGGCGATGACCTTCTGCGGCGTCCTCATTCTGACGGCCTTCGCGGTGGCCCTGGCGACGCGGTTCGGGCAGGTCACCACGCTGCTCCTGTGCGCCGGGGTATACCTGCTGGGGTTGCTGTCGGACCACCTGTTCGGTCGCCCCGCGGCGGCCGGTGAGGCCGGCGTCTACAGCCTGCTGTATGCGGCCGTGCCGAACTTCCAGTTCTTCTGGGCCGGCGACGCGCTGACACAGGACCGGACCATTCCGGCCGTGCAGGTGGCCCACGTGGCCGCGTACTCCGCCCTGTACTCGCTGGGGATTCTCGGCCTGGGCGTCACGCTGTTCGAGACGCGCGAGGTGGGCTAGGCGCGGGGCAAGTGCAAAGTGACCAGTGCAAAGTGCGGGGCGCTGTGGCCGCGTGGGCGTGCTCCGCTTCACTTTGCACTGTGCACTTTGCACGGCGGTCTGCACCCTTCCTCTGCTGATTCACACCGGCTGCAATGCCACGCGCCCGGTCGCTTCGCGGGCGGCCCGCGGCGTCGGCACGTGGGACTCAATGTGCTCCCCGAACCGCACCATCCGGGCGCTGTTGAACACGACCAGCGCCGACGACGCCATGTGCAGGAACGCCGCCAGCATCGGGTGGACGTTGCCGAACACGATGGCGATTTCCACCACCAGGATGAACGACACGCCGAACACCAGGTTCTGCCAGATCACCCGCGTGGTGGCCCGGGAGAGGCTGACCAGGAACGGGACGCGGCGCAGATCACTGCTCATCAGGGCCACGCTGGCGCTGTTCATGGCGACGTCGCTGCCGGCGGCGCCCATGGCGATGCCGAGGTTGCCGGCGGCCAGGGCCGGGGCGTCGTTGACGCCGTCGCCCACCACCGCCACCGTGTGGCCCTTCTTCTGGAGCGCGTCCACCAGGGCCAGCTTGTCCTGCGGCAGCACTTCGGCCTGCACGTCGGAGCAGCCCATTTCCGCCGCCACCCGGCGGGCCACCGACCACCGGTCGCCCGTGACCATGATGAGGTCACGAATGCCCAGGTCCCGCAGCTCGTCCAGCGCTTGGCGGGCCTCCGGCCGCGTGCGGTCCTCCAGACCGATCCACCCCAGAACGCGGGGGCCGCGCGTCACGTACAGCGTGCTCAGCCCCTCCGGCTCCTGGAACTTCTCATCCTTCAGGAACGACAAGTCCGCCCCCGCTTCCGCGATCCACGTCCGCCGGCCGATCTGCACGGGCTCCCCGTCAAGCTGCGCTCGCACGCCCTTGCCGGAGACCTCCTCGAACCCGGTGGCGTCGGTGAGCGGGACGCGGGCCTTCTCGGCGGTGGCGACGATCGCCCGGGCGACGGGGTGCCGACTGAGCCGTTCGACCGACGCCGCCGTCCGCAGCAGCTCCGCCGCGTCCACCCCCGGGGCCGGCATTAGTCGCGTGACCGCAAGTTCGCCGGTCGTGAGCGTGCCGGTCTTGTCGAGGACGACGGCGGTCAGCCGCCGCGCCCATTCCAGGTTGGTGACGTCCTTGATGTAGACGCCCAGGCGGGCCGCGGCCGACAGGGCGGCCACGATGGCCGTGGGGGTGGCCAGGATCAGGGCACACGGGCAGGCGATGACCAGCAGCGCGATCGTCTTGTTGAGGTCGCGCGTGAAGAACCACACGACGCCCGCGATCATCAACGTCACCGGGGTGTACCACGACGCGTACTGGTCGATCAGCCGCATGAGGGGGATCTTGGTCCGCTCGGCTTCGAGGATGAGGTCCTGAACGCGGCCGAGCGTGGTGTCGTGGCCGACCTTGGTGACCTGGATCCGCAGGGCACCGGTGACGTTGCTGGTGCCGCCAAAAACCTCGTCGCCGGCGGCCTTCTCGGCAGGCAAGGACTCGCCGGTGATGTTCGCTTCGTTGAGCGTGGAGTGGCCGTCGATGATGCGCCCGTCGGCGGGGACGTTGTCGCCGGGGAGGACGAGGACGACGTCGCCGGGGCGGAGGGCGTGGGCGTCAACGGGTTCTTCGGTGCCGTCGTCCCGGAGGCGCCGGGCCTTGGTGGGCGTCAGCCGGATCAGCCCCTCGATGGCCGCCCGCGCTCCCAGGGCGGTCCGGGTCTCGATCAGGATGCTGATGAGGAGAAAGAAGGCCACGACGCCCGCGGTCTGGTACTCGTGCTTTACCATCGCCGCCAGGATCGCCAGGGCCACCAGCTCGTCCATGTGGAACTCGCCGGTGAGGAGGGCTTTCAGGGCGTGCCACCAGAGGGGCAGGGCCAACAACAGGGCCCCGATCGCGGCCAACAGGTCGCGGTAGAACGCCCCGCTCAGCCCGCCGTCGGGACTCTTGAACAGCCAGCCGGCGACGAAGGAGGCCAGCACCAGGACGCCGCCCAGCATGGTGGCGACGAGCTTGGCGGTGGCCCGCCAAGTCTCGGACTTCACGGACAAGTGATCGTGGGCCATCGTTCACCATAGATTGGCGTCCGGACCCCGCCACGGCGCGGAGCCTCCCCGGGCGGGTCGGACGTAAGATCAGTGAATGTAAGCACTACCGGCATTCTGTCAACGCCGCGCCGCCGCCCCACGTGCCTAAAGTGCCGTAGCGATTACGTCGCCGGCCCCGCTTGGTTCACGGCGGCCCTTCGGAATCACCGTGCGCGAACACGCGGCGCGGGAGGGTGAGGTTCCTGCCGAGCTGCGGCTCGCCGGGAGGCTCGCCCACCCCAAGTGCGCCGCCGAATCGCGCGCGACCGTTCAGCAAGGAATACTCACCCGCCCCGGGGCCGACTTTGTGCCCCGGACGCGCGGAGGCCCATGAAACGTGCCGCCGGCCGGCCGTCATTCCGGCTTCGGTTCCGCCGCGGCCGCACCCGCCACCGCTTCGGCCTTGGGCGTCTTCTGCTTGCCCGTCTTGGCTTTGCGGTGGGCGATCTTGGGGAGGGCCAGGGGACTGCGGTCGTCGGCCCACTGTTCCTGTTCGATAAGGCGGGCGACGCGCTCGGCGCGCGTCAGCACGTTGCGATGGCGCTCCAGCGAGCTCTTGGTGCGCAGCGAGCGGTCGATCGACATGGTGTCTCTCCCAAGTCACACAGAGCCCCCCAGTATAGTGCCGCGGCGTCCCGACCGCAACCCGGCAGCGCGGCGAACGAGCGGCCGCCGCCCGAGGGGCCGGAGCCTTCCGCGCGGTGCTTGAGCCGTGCCCCCGCCGCCGTAGAATGGGGGTTCGTGCGCCCTGAGAGGGCCCCGGTGCGTGCCCGGTCGCGTGGATTGGGCCGGCCGGGCGGCGTGCGGCGAGCCGTTCCGAGCGGCCAATTCACGACGGAGTCGTCCGATGGTGCTTTGGATCTTGCGTGGGCTGTTTGTGATCCTCATGGCCGCGGCGTCGTTGGCCATCAGCCGCGGCACGGGCGATGCGTCGCGTTACAGCTATCTGATGATGTTGGGGGCGAGCATCTTCGGGATCGTGCTGGTCGGGGCCGACCTGCTGCTAACGCGGAAGTCGCTGGCGGCGCTGTCGGGAGCGTTTCTGGGGCTCGTCGCGGGCATGGTGTTCGCCTTCGGGCTCGGGTTGATTGTGGACCTCATGGTGGACGTCTTCTGGCAGGTGCGTCCCAACGAAGCAGGGTTCGAGGAGATCAAGACCGTCGTGGGCGCGGTGAAACTGATGCTGGGCGTGGTCTGCTGCTACCTGACCATCAGCTTCATCCTGCAAACCAAGGACGACGTGCGGTTCGTGATCCCCTACGTCGAGTTCTCGCGCCAGAGCCGCGGGGCCCGCCCGCTCATCCTCGACACCTCGGTCATTATCGACGGCCGCATCGCCGACATCTGCGACACGCGGATCATCGACTCGCCGCTGGTCATCCCGCGCTTCGTGCTCCAGGAGCTCCAGGCCATCGCCGACAGCGCCGACAAGCTCAAGCGCAATCGCGGCCGCCGCGGCCTGGACATGCTCAACAAGCTCCAGACCAATGAGAAGATCGACATCCGCATCTCGGACACGCGACTGCCCAGCGTCGAGGAGTCCGGCGACGTCGACCAAAAGCTCGTGGCCCTGGCCAAGAAGGTCGACGGCCGCATCATGACCAACGACTACAACCTGAACAAAATCGCCCAAATCCGCGGCGTCGACGTCATCAACATCAACGACCTGGCCAACGCCCTTAAGCCGGTCGTCATGCCCGGTGAGACCATGACCGTGCGGATCATCAAGCCCGGCGAGGAGCAGGGTCAGGGCGTCGGCTACCTCGAAGACGGGACGATGGTCGTGGCCGAGAACTCCCGCGACAAGATCAACGAGGAGGTGACGCTGACGGTGACGAGCGTCCTGCAAACCTCCGCCGGCCGCATGATCTTCGGCCGCCCCGAAGGCATGTTGCCCCCGAACCGCCGCCCGCGGCCGCGCGCGTAACAGGGGAACCGGGGACAGGGAACAGGGCACAGTGTGAGCGGGGGATTGAGGGAATGAGGGGGAACAGGGAGCGCGAGGAAGCGGCCCACGTCCCCGCACGGGCAACGTGACAAGGGGTCGGCCGGCCAGTTCTTGCAAATCCCGGCCGGCGCCGGTATCGTCACCGTGGCGTTCAGTCCGACGGCACGGATGCCGTGACGGATTCCCGTCCACGCCGACGACGTACCGACGAGGCACCCCAACATGGCCAAGACCCCGACTCGCCGACCGCGCCGCGGGACCGCGGAGCACGCCGCCGATGCGCTCCTGGAGCGGTTCCAGCACCACCTGCGCTTCACGCAGGGCGAAGCCTGGGACACCGCGCAGCCGTACGACCACTTCGTGGCCCTGGCCCTGGCGGTGCGGGACCAGATCGTGGACCGCATGATCGCCACGCAGCGGACCTACCACGAGCAGGACGTCAAGCGGGTCTACTATCTCTCGCTGGAGTACCTGCTCGGCCGGCTGTTGCGGAACAACCTCGTGTGCCTGGGGCTCTACGAAGCCTGTCGCGCGCGCTTCAGCGTCTTGGGGCTGGACCTGGACCAGATTTGTGAGCTCCAGCCGGACGCCGGGCTGGGCAACGGCGGCCTCGGCCGGCTCGCGGCCTGCTACCTCGATTCGGCGACGACGCTGGGTCTGCCGGTCTACGGCTACGGCATCCGCTACGAGTTCGGCATCTT
>CAYWYJ010000069.1:0-19301 GCA_964462635.1 uncultured Planctomycetales bacterium | reverse complement strand
ATGCCCATGAAGACGACGTTGCGGATGCCGCCGCCGAACTCCCGCTGTGCCGCCGCCACCTGCCCGACGATCTCGGCGGCCGAGAGGTTACGTCGCAGTCCGAGTTGGCCCGTCTCGCAGAACAGGCAGCCCCAGGCGCAGCCGACCTGCGACGACACGCACAACGTCCGCCACAGCCCCCCGCCGTGCGGCATCGGCACGACGACGCTTTCGATCTCCAGCCCGTCGGCGGTTCGCTGCACGAACTTGGTGAGGTCGCCCTCGTCGAGCCGCCGCACGATCGGCAACACGTCGGCCCGCAGCGGCCCGTCGCCGTCGAGCCCGCGGAGACAGCGAACGTACGCAGCGCGGAGCGCCGGCAGCGCGGCCGGGCGGGCCCCCAGCGCCTCGGCGACTTCCGCGAATGTCAGGCCCAGGACGTCCACACTGCACTCCGGGCTGCGCCGGCCATCGGCGATTGCCACGCTGACCGGTGCCGCCGCCGCCCCGATCTCTCACGAGTATAGCGACGCGCCGCCGCCGCGCGGCCGCCTTCCGATCCGGCCCCAGCGCCGGTAAGCTGCACCATCGGCCCGGGCCGCGCGCGGCCCGCGTGGGAGAGTTCGAATCATGGTCACGCACACTCGCCTCTCACGAAGGCAATTCCTGAAACGCACGGCGGCGGTCGCCGCCGCGCCGTACGTCCTGTCGTCTTTCGCCTGGGGTCGCACGGCCCCGAGCGAGCGCATCACGCTGGGGATCATCGGCTTGGGCAACATGGGCGGCGGCCACCTCGACACGCTCAAGGACCGCCGCGACGTACAGATCATCGCGGTCTGCGACGTGGACCGCGCCAAACGCGAGAAAGCCCGCGAAAAGGTCGAAGACACTTACGAAGAGGAGTTGACGCGCGGGACGTTCCGGGGCGTGTTCGCCTATGAGAACTACGAGCACCTGCTGGCCCGCCGGGACATCGACGCGGTCGTCATCGCCGTCCCCGACCACTGGCACGCGATCATCGCCATCGCCGCGTGCCGGGCCGGCAAGGACGTGTACTGCGAGAAGCCGCTGTCGCTGACGATCCGGGAGGCCGACGCGCTGGTCGCCGCCGCCCGCCGCTTCGGCCGCGTCTTTCAGACCGGCAGTCAGCAGCGCTCCGAGGGCAGGTTCCGCCGGGCGTGCGAGCTGGTCCGCAGCGGCCGCATCGGCCGTGTCCACACCGTCCGCGTCGGCATCGGGGGGCCGTCGGCCGAGGCGTACCTGCCGGAGCAGCCCATCCCGGACGGCTTCAACTGGGACCTGTGGCTCGGCCCCGCCCCCTGGCAGCCGTACAACGCCGAGCGTTGCAGCGGCAGCTATAGCGGGGGCTGGCGGCTGATCCGCGACTACTCCGGCGGCATGATGACCGACTGGGGCGCCCACCATTTCGACATCGCCCAGTGGGGACTGGGGATGGACGGCTCCGGCCCGGTCGAGATCACCCCGCCCAACCTCGCCCCGCCCGACGAAACGACCGGCCAGGGCGCGCTGACGTATCGGTACGCCGACGGCGTGCGGATGATCCACGGGGGCGCGAACGGCATCCGTTTCATCGGGACCGAGGGCTGGGTCGAGGTGAATCGCGAGCACTTTGCCACCGAGCCGGCCAGTTTGGCCAAAGCGCCGCTCGGTCCCAATGACGTACACCTGTACGAGAGTCCCGGTCACCATGAGGATTGGCTGCGGTGCATTCGCAGCCGGCGGCGGCCCATCTGCGACGTGGCCGTCGGCGCCAGCTCGGTCACCGTGTGCCACCTCGGCAACATCGCATGGTGGCTGGGACGGACGATCCACTGGGACCCGCAGAAGCGGGAGATCATCGACGACGAGGCCGCGGCCCGCTGGCTCGACCGCCCGCGCCGCGCCCCGTGGCGACTGCACCAATAGCCGTGGAAGCATGAACATGAACCGCAGGTTGCTGACCAGCGTCGTACTGGGCTTGGCGGTCGCCGCCACGGGTTGCCGCTCCGGGGGCGGCGCCGGCGGCCCGGCGACGCCCAAGCACGTCGTCACGCCCCTCCCCAGTACTCCCCCCACGCCTTCGCGGGCCGCCTACGAGGCCTGGCTGGATGAGCTGTTGCCGGGGCTGGGGGCGGCGGACATCACCGAGCGCGAGCGGCCACAGCAGGACCTCGAACACCTGTGCTTCCTGGTCGGACGACCCGGGGCGGAGGACGAGCGGCGTTGGCTGTGCGAGGCGATGGGGGCGCGAGTGGGCGCCGGCGTCCCGCTGCCGGCGCGGACTTGGCTCCTGCGCCAACTGGAGCGGCTCAGCGGCGAAGAGTCCGTCGTCGTCCTCGACTGCCTGCTCCACGACGAGGAGCCGCAGGTCCGCGACTTGGCACGCCGGTGCCTGCAAGCCAATCCGTCGCCGCTCGCGGGCGAGGCCCTGCGCATTGCGTTCGATGAGACCGAAGACGCGGATTGGCGGATCGCGCTGGCCAACAGCTTCGGCGCGCGGCGCGACGAGAAGGCCATTCCCCCGATGCTCGCGCTGGTCTACCGCGACCGCTACGAGCCGACGCCGGTGGCCGCCGCGGTCGTGATGGCACTGGGTGACATCGCCGGCCCGGAAAGCCAGCACTGGCTTTCGTACTTCTGGCTGGGCGGGGCGCCGGACATTCTGCGGCCCGCGATCGCCGACGCGTTGCTGCGCTGTGCCGAACTGGACCTGGCGGAGGGTCACGAACAGTCGGCGTTGGCGACGTACGAGCTGCTGATCGGCTACACCGGCCCGGAGCACATCCGGCTCGGGGCGCTGCGCGGGCTGGCGCGGGCCAAGGGCCACGAGGCGCTGCCAACACTTCTCTCGTACATCCTGGACGACAAGGCCAGCGCCACGATGCGGGCCTGGGCCGCGACACTCACCCGCGACATCCCCGGCTTCGCCACCACGGCCACGCTCGCGGCGAAACTGCCCGAAGCCTCCGCCGCCGCCTGCGTGCTGCTCCTCAACGCCCTGGGCGAGCGGGGCGACGCGAGTGCTCTGCCGGCCGTGCTGCCACAACTGGACGCGGAGCATGGCGACGTGCGGATCGCGGCGCTAACCGCGCTGGGGGCCTTGGGCGACGCGAACGTGGCGCGGACCCTCGCGCAAGCCGCCGCCCGCGCGGCCGAACACGGCGACGCCGCCGAGCACGACGCCGCCCGGCGTAGTCTGGCGACGTTGCGCGGCGAGGGGGTGGACGAGGCGGTGCAGGCCGCGCTGGACGACGCGCCCGCGGCGGTGCGCGTCGAGCTTATCGTGGCCCTGCGCGAACGGAATTGCGTGGCCGCCGTCCCCGCCCTGCTTGCCCAAGCCCGCGATGCGTCGCCGGCCGTCCGCGCCGCCGCGTGCGAGGCCCTCGGAGCGTTGGCCGCCCCGGACGCCGCCGCGGACCTGGTCGCGCTGCTCGTGGCGGCGGCGGGCGACGAAGAGGAGGTTCGCCAGGCCGCGGAGGATGCGGTCGTGGCAGTCTGCGGACGCCTCCCGGACGAGGCACGCCGCAGTGCTCCGCTGCTGTCAGCCTGGACCGAAACACCACCCGCCGTCGCGGCGACGCTGCTGCGGGTACTCGGGCGTGTGGGCGGCCCCCCGGCCCTGGAGCGCGTCCGTGCCGCCCGCCGCTCGACCGAGCCGCGGATCGCCGACGCCGCCGTGCGGGCCCTGGCCGCGTGGTCGTCGGCGGACGTGCTCGACGACCTGCTCGACCTGGCGCAGCACGCGGACGACGCCGCGCAGCGCATCCTGGCGCTGCGCGGGTATGCGCGGCTCGTCGGGCTGCCGAGCGAGCGCCCGCCCGCGCAAACCATCGAGATGTACCAGACCGCGATGAAACTGGCCGAGCAGCCCGAGGAACGGCGGCTGGTCCTGGCCGGCCTGGGTGCGGTGCGGCACCCCGACGTCTTAGGCGTCCTCGAGGCGTACCTGAACGATTCGGAACTGCGCGGGGAGGCCGAGGCGGCGGTGGTTTCGGCGGCGACCCTGATCGGGCCGCGGCACCGTGACCTCGCCCGCGCCGCGCTGCTGCGGATCAGCGAGACCACCGCGACGGACGCGACCCGCCGCCGTGCCGAGAACGCCCTGGCCAACCTACGGCGGTACGAGGGGCGCCTGATCGAGTGGGTGGCGGCGGGGCCGTATGAGCAGGCCGGCCGGGACTGGTTCTGGCTGCTGGATCACGTCTTCCCGCCCGAGCAGGCCGGCGGCGACGTCCAATGGCGACCGTTGGATCCCACCAGCCTGGACAAGCCGTGGACCTTCGATCTGAGGAAGGCGTGTGGCGGCGAGCAGCGGTGTGTGTATGTCCGCTCGGCGGTGTGGTCGCCGGAACGGCGTGAGGTCCGCCTCGAAGTCGGTAGCGACGACGCCGTGAAGGCGTGGCTGAACGGCAAGCTGGTGCATGAACTGCGCGAGACGCGCGGCCACACGCCGTTTCAGGACCGGGTCCGTGTTACTTTGGACGCCGGCTGGAACACGGTGTTGTTGAAGGTGGTGCAAGCGGGCGGGGAGTGGGCCTTCTCTTGTGCCGTGCGGGCCGTGGATGGCGAACCGCCCGACGGCCTGCGCTTCGCCGCCACGCCGGCGCCGTGACCTGCGGCGTGCGGAACGCACGGGGATTCGTTCCCGGCCGAAACGCGAACCCGCCTGTCATCCGTGCGGCAAGCGCCTCACGGACGCAGGCGGGTTTCGCGGTTGCTGGTCAGCGCTTCACGCGCTACTCGCGGCAGCAGTTCAATTCTGGGCGGCGTCGTCCTTGAGCGGCACCGACCAGATGGCCTGGTCGACCGGGTCACGCGCCGCCGCCGGTGCATGTCCGGCACACGTGGGGCTGCACGCGGTCGGCGGGGCGACCTGCGCCGCGGGCCCACCGGCACATCCGCCGGCGGGCGCCCCGCACGGACCGCCGCACCCCGGTTTCATGCCCTGGCAACCCGGTGACTGAGCATGACCGGGGCACGCCGGCCCGCAGCTCGCGGCGCACGGCGTCCGCGGACCACAGCCGGCCATACCGCCACAGCAACCGCCGCAACACATCGGAGCAACGTTGCCGTCCTGCCGGCATGCGCGTCCGCAAGCCATCGCGGGACCACAGGCACCCGGGCCTCCGGGCTGCCGGCCACAAGCCGCCGCCGGGCCGCAACGGGCACGCGGCGCACAGGCGCCGGCGTGACCACAGCCGGCGGCCGCGCCATGGGCCGGCCCGCACGGGGCAACGCGACCACATTGGTGCATTCCGCCGCCGCACGCACCCATCATTGCGCCGCAGCCGTTTCCTTGCGGGCCGCCCATGCATGCATGGCCACACCGGGACGCGCCGCCGCAGGCCGCGCCCGCACGCGGACCGCACGCGTGGGGGCCGCACGCGGCACTAGCGTGTACGCCGCAGCCGCGGCCCGCGGCCTGTCCACCGCCCAGCGCAGGACCGCACGTCGGCCCGGCGGACGTTCTCGCACAGCAGCAACCGCACGCCGGCCGGCAATTCGCCGGCTGTCCGCCGCCACACTGCGGCGGCACGGCGGCGCACGTCGCCGCGCCGGCACTGGCACACCCGGCCGGACCCGCTGGGCAGCCAATCCGGGCCGGCGGCTGCCCGTGAATCGGGCACGTGCCGGGCTGGGCTTGGCACGGGCTCGCGCAGCCCGGTTGATCGCGGTCGCCGGCCCACGCGGCCGGCAGCAACCCCACCGTCATGATGATCAGAAGCATCGCACGCTTCATGGCACTCTCCTTGTTTTCCGAGCAGATGTACGACCGAATCACGGAAGCCACGCCGCCTGCGTCAGGACCCTGCGCGCACCGACGATGCGCCCCGGCCCCGACGCAGACACCAAGCCGGCCCTCATTTCAGCCAGACGGCCCGTTGCGCTTGTGATTCGTTGTGTGTGGAGATGCTGCCCGGCGGCCCGCGACCGTGTGCCGCCACCGCCGGATTCGTGTGGGGCAGGATTGCGGTAACAAACAACACGCCGACCGAGCCGGGATCATTCTTCGGCAGGCGCTCGGGGTCGGAGTTGATGGGCGGGAGGTACGGCGTTTTGGTCGAGCGCGCGGGGCAGCATTCGCACGGCTTGGGCTGCACGGGCCCCGCGGCGTCCGCCGCCACGAGCCAGGTCTTCGGCGCCGCGCGCTTCGCCGCGCGACCGTGACACCCCGTCCGCACGCACGCGGCGCACCGCGGCGTCGTGGGCGCAGACGGAGCGACTCGCATCGTCGCCGCTTTCCCCGGCCGCGACGCGGCCGGTCCGCAGAGCCCCGCCTGACACGGCAGCAAGCCCTGAGCAAGCAGACTCAAGATGGCCACGGCGGCTCGTACCATCGCTCTCGATTCTATCGTCTCGACCGCCTCGACCGGCAACCCGGCCCGCTCCCGCCGCGGATTTCTCGCGCTGCCGAAGCGAGCCGAGCCGCCATCATGTTATCGGGCCTATCGCATCACCGGTCCTTCGGCGGCACGCCCATGCCGCTGCGGTCCGGCGGCGCGGGGGTCGGCGGCGGCACATAGGGGTTACGCTCCAGTTCCGCCAGCATGACCTCGACCGCCTTGTCAAGCTGGGGGTCGCCGCCATTGAGCATTTGGGCCGGATCGTCGATCACTTCGATGTCCGGGTCGACGCCGTGACCCTCGACGCCCCAGGTTCCATCCTTCTTGTAGAAGCCAAACGTCGGGACGGTCACGGTAGTGCCGTCGATCAGTTGCGGATTTCCGCTGATGCCGACCAAACCGCCCCACGTGCGCGTGCCGATCAGCGGCCCGAGCCCCGCCTGGCGGAAGTAGAACGGGAACGCATCGCCGCCGGAGCCCGCCTGGCCGTTGATGAGCATGCACTTGGGACCGTGGTGCGCATCGTCGGGCTCGACGCTGTCGCGGCCGTGCCGCCGGTGCCAGTAATTGGACACAGGGCGGTTCAGCAGCTCGATGAAGCGGTTGGGGATCTGGCCGCCGCCGTTCCACCGGTCGTCGATGATGAGCGCGGGCTTGTGGCGTTGGCCGTAGAATTGGCGGAAGAGCTCGTTCTGGCCGTTGACGCCGGTGTCGGGGACGTGGATGTAGCCGACGCGGCCGCCGGACGCGCGTTCCGCGTGGGCGCGCTTGCGTTCCACCCAGTCGCGGTAGCGGATTTCGGCGAACCGGCCGCCGTCGATGAGCTCGACGAGCACGTCCCGCTGGCCGGCGTAGGGGTCCTTCTCCTCGGTCTTCTCGTCCTTCCTGTCGTCGGACGCCTTGGTCTCAGCAGCCCCCTGGGCCTCCTTGGTAGTGCCAGATTTCTCCTCGGCGGCGGGCTGCGACGCCCCGGCGGGCGCAGTTTCCGCCGCTGCCTTCTTCTCGAGCACGGGCTTGTCGCTGACGGTCAGCGTGACCACCGTCCCGGGCTTGTAGCCCTGGAGGGCCGCCCAGGGGTCTTTCGTCGTGTCGAGCGGTACGCCGTTGATCGCGAGCAGGTAGTCGCCTTCCCGCACGTACAGGCCGGGGCGTGAGAGCGGGCCGCGGGCGTCGAAGTCCCACGCCGCCCCGCGCAGGATGCGCTGAATGCGATACGCGCCGTCGTGCAGCTCGAACTCCGCTTCGAGCAACCCGGTGGCCACGGTCTTCTCCTCGCCGCCGTCGCGGCCGAAGTAGTACGCGTGGCCGATGTTCAACTCGGAAATGAGCTCGCGGATGACGTAACCGACGTCGGCCCGGGACACGCAGTCATCGAGCATCTTGATGTAGTGGTCGCGCATGGCGGGCCAGTCCACGCCGTGCATGTTCGGCACGTAGAAGAAGTCGCGTTGCAGCCGCCAGGCTTCGAGGAAGAGCTGCCGCCATTCCTCCCGCGGGTCGATGAGCACGGCCAGGCCGTCGGTCGGCAGGGTGTCGTCCACCTTCTGGCCGGGCTTGGGCTCCACGACGGCGAAGCGGTTGCCGGTGCGCACCAGCAGCTTCTTGCCGTCGGCGGACAGGTCGAAGCCGCCCACGCCGTCCAGGACCGTCTCCTCCTTCTTCTTCTCATCCTTGACGTCGAAGAGCTTGATCGCCGGGCCGCCGCCCGCCCCCCGCGCCCCGCCGCGGACGTAGATCAGCTTGCCGTCGTCGCTGACGGCGAGGTTGTAGAAGGCGCCGCGGTCGACGGGCAGCGCGAGGGCGCGCTGCTCGAAGCCGTCCAGTTCGATCTCCAGCGGCTTCTCGTCCTTCTTGTCCTTGGCCTCCTCCTTCTCCGCCTTCTCGGGCTTCGCTTCCGCGGCGGGGGCCGACGCGGGGGGCTCCTTGGCTTTCGCCTCGCCGGCGTCGGGGGCCGGTTGGGTCGCCGTGTCGCCCGCGGGTTTGGGCTTCTCGTCGCCCTTCTTCTCTTCCTTGCTCTTGTCCTTGTCGCCGTCCTTCGCCTGCTTGTCCCACGACTCTTCGTCGCTCTGCGGGGCCCAGGGCGAACCGACCTTGGCCCGCAGCGGAACGACGGCGAGCGTGTCGGTGTTGGCGTAGACGAAGGTGGAGCCGACGTCCTCGTAGATCGGCGACTCGAACGAGCGGTTGGTGGCGAAGTAGAGGTACTCGCCCTTGCGATCGAAGGTCGGCCAGGTGTCGTTGAACATCCCGCTGGTCACCTGGTGGTGCGCGTCGCCGGGCACGCTGTACAGCCAGATGCTCGACTGCTGGTTGTCGCCGTACAGCGTGTAGGCGATCCACTTGGAATCGTGCGACCAGTTCGCCTGGGGTTGCCGCGACCAGGGATCGGTCACGATCAGCTTGGGCGTGACGGGCAATTGCTCGCCTTCCTTGCCCGGCTCGGGCAGGGTACACAGGTACAGCCCGCCCGCGTCGTCCACGAAGAGAATGTGCTTCGAGTCGGGCGACCAGGTGGGGCCCCAGCGAAAGCCCGGTCCGAGGTCCGCCAGCCGGTGCGTCGGACCCTGGCCGTCGGATTGCGTGATGTAGAGGTCGTATTCGCCGGCGGCGTCGGAGAAGTAGGCAATCCACCGACCGTCCGGGCTCCAGACCGGGTCGCGTTCGGCCACGCCGCTGGTCGCGGTGAGGTTGCGCCGCACACCCCTCTTGGCGGGGACGGTCCAGATGTCGCCGCGCGCCTCGAAGGCGGCGCGCTTGCCGGTGGGCGAGATCGCGGCCGCGGTGATCCGGTCCTGCACTTCCAGTCGCTGGGGTCGCAGGGCGGGCAGGTCGCCGGGGACGATGATGTCCAGCTTGCGGGGTTGTCGCGTGCTCAGGTCCAGGAGATAGAGATCGGCCCCGTTCTGGAAGACGATCTCGCCGCCGCCGCTGGGGCCGGGGCCGATGGCGGGCCACTTGACGTCCCAGTCCTTGAACTGCGTGAGTTGTTCGTGCTTGCCGCTCTTGGTGTCATAGACCCAGAGGTTCAAACGATAAGGGGCACCCTGGTCAGACAGGTAGTAGAGCTTGTCGCCATGCCACATCGGCTGCGTGTCGGTCCCCTCCCAGTCCGTGACGCGCTTGGACTTGTGCGTCTGAAGATCGAATAGCCAGATGTCGCTGGCGCTGCCGCCGCGGTAACGCTTCCAGGTGGCGAAATCGCGCGTGTAGGGCGTGTAGGCGAGCCACCGGCCGTCGGGGCTGATCGTGCCGAACAAACCGTAAGGGACGGGCAGCCGCTCCGGCAGGCCGCCGCCGGCCGCCACCACGAAGAGCTGCTGATAGCGGTCGATGTCGCCATAGCCGGAGGCGGAGAAGATCAGGCGTCCATCCGCCGTCCAGTCGGACAGGAGCTCGTCCGCGGGGTGGTGCGTGACGCGGGTTGGGACACCGCCCTGGGCCGGGATCGTGTAGATGTCACGGTTGCCGTCGTAGTTGCCCACGAAGGCCACGGTCTGTCCGTCGGGGCTGAAGCGCGGGAAGGTCTCGCTGCCGGGCGGGCTGGCCAGCGGCACGGCCATCCCGCCCGTTCGCGGCGCCAGCCATAGGTCACCCGCATACGCAAAGACGACGTGCGTCGCGCTGACGTCGGGGTAGCGCATCATGCCGGCATGGGGCCGGCGATCCGCCCGCGCCGCCGGCGGCGTCAGGACACCAATCAACACGACGACCGCGAACGCCGTTAGCGCTCGGTGAACACAACCACGCATAACCAAGTCCTTTCTTCCGTTCCCGCGGCACGCCGCACGGTCCCCGTCTCTGCCCTAGCTTGAGTACCGCCATGCACCGCGTCAACGTCGGCGACAATTTCACACGACGCCCCGAGCGCCCGTCCGAACCCCGCACGCCAGCGCGGGGCCCAGCCGCCCGCCCCTCGCGTGGCGGGTTCGGTTGGCAGCCGGAGGACGCCGATCCGAACCCCGCACGCCAGTGCGGGGCCCCGCCGCCCGCCACTCGCGTGGCGGGTCCGGTTGTGCAGGTATTCAGCGACACGGGACACTGAGCAGGAGGGCGAGCCTCCCGGCGACCCGGGGCTCGGCGGTCCCGGCGCGCCGGGATCGCCCCCCCCCGTGCCGCACCGCCGCGCATGCCCATTTGGCGGCGTCAGTACTGGATTTCGAAGCTCCGCTCATCCCCTCGCGGCGGCAGCGTCGTCCGCCGCGCGTCGCGGATGTGACCGGAGTAATACGTGGCGATGTCCGCCAGGAACGCCTCGACCTCGGCCGCCGGACCCTCGGCTTCCAGCTCGACCGTGCCGTCGCGGAGGTTGCGGACGAACCCGACGACGTCGCATCGCCGCGACAGGTCCTGGGCCGTGGCGCGAAAGAACACGCCTTGCACGTGGCCGGAGTAGATTACCCGGCAGCGGACCTTCGCGGTTTCGCCTGCGCCCGACATCCTACGGTCCCCGCTTGCCCTTCTGGAGCACGACCTTGCGCGACCCGTCGGCCAATTCGAGCCGGCCCATCCGCACGCTGGCCAGGTAGGCCCGCTGCCCGCCGGCCCGCGGCCGCAGCTTCAACTTGAACCCGTTGAAATCGTACTGCCCCTGCTCGGCCGTGGTCAGGCCCTCGATCGTCGTCGTCGCCGAGAACGTGCCGTCCCGCCGGAACGTCGCATGGTCGAGGCTGAACACCTCGCGGTTGGGAATGGCCTCGACGAGGTGCCAGTCGCCGACCAGGGCGCCGCTGCACCCGCCCGCCAGCGGCAGCACGAGAAACACCGCGACGACCCACCCACTTGTTCGGCCCGCATAACGCGAGGTTCCCATCGGCGCAGCACCTCCACCGCCATCGCACAGCGTGCCGGGCATTATACCGCGTCGGCGGGCGGGGAACCGGTGCGGGTCAGGACCCGGTCGATCCGCGCCAGCGTCCGCTCGCGGCCGAGCAAGGCCAACGTGTCGGAAATCTGCGGGCTGATGGTCGTCCCGGTGACCGCGACCCGCAACGGCTGGGCCACCTTGCCCAGACCGAGTTGTCGCTCGTCGGCGAAAGCACGCACCGCCGCATCAAGAGCGGCGGCGGTCCAATCGGACAAGGCGGCCAGGCGCGGTCGCAGCTCGCGCAACACCGCGACACCCTGCCCCTCACCTTTCAGCAGGTGTTGCTTGACGGCTTTCTCGTCGTATTCGAGCGCTTCGTCCGGCACGAACAGCGCCCCGCACTTGAGCTCGACGTCCGCGAACGTGCGGAACCCGCGACAGAGCTCGATCAGATGCGCCAGGGTCGCGTCATCCAGCCCCGTCAGCGGCCCCGGCTCGTTCACCGCCAGCCAGTCGCGGAACGCGGCGAGCTTCCGCTGCGGCGCGGCCGCCTCCAACGCCGCCGTGTTGAACGCCAGCAGCTTCTCGCGGTCGAACTTCGCGTTGGTCCTGCCCACGCGCTCCAGGCTGAACGCGGCGCACAGCTCGTCCAGCGTGAAGCGCTCCTGCCGCGTGCCGGGGTTCCAGCCGAGCAGGGCAATGAAGTTGACGAGAACATCGGGCAGGTAGCCGCTGCGGCGGAAATCGTGAATCTCGATCTCCGGCACCGTCACGTGCAGCGCCCGCGCCAGACGGGCCAGCGCGTCCCCGGGGAGTTGCGTCTGTTCGCCGCGCCACGCCCGCAGGAGCTCGGCGTCGTGCACGCCGGCCAGCACGCCTAGCCGCTCGTCGTCCAAGCCGGCCGCCTTCGCCGCGTCGCGCACCACCTTGTCCTTCTCGCGCTTGCTCATCTTCGTGCCGTTCATGTTGAAGATGATCGGCAGGTGCGCGAACCGCGGGACCGGGGTGCCGAACGCCTCGAACAGCGCGATGTGGTTCGGCGTGTTCATCAGGTGCTCCTGCCCACGGAGCACGTGCGTGATCTTCATCGCGGCGTCGTCCACGACGACCGCGAAGTGGTACGTCGGCCACCCGTCCGCCTTGATGAGCACGAAGTCGCTCAGCTCGGCGGCCCGGATCGTCACGTCGCCGAGAATCCGGTCCGGCACCACGAAGTCCCGCTCCGGCATCTTGAAGCGGATGACCACCGGCCGGCCGGCGTCGCGCGCGGCGCGGGCCTCGCTCTCCGACGGGAACCGCGTCGGCCGGGCGTACCGAAACCCCTTCTCCCCGCGCTGGAGCGCCGCCCGCCGCAGCGCCTCCAGCTCTTCCCGGGTCTCCAACGCGTAATAGGCGAGCCCGGCGTCGAGCAGTCGGCGGGCGTGCTCGTCGTACAACGCCCGGCGCTGGCTCTGGTGATACGGTCCGTACGGCCCCCCGACCTCCGGCCCCTCGTCCCAGGTCAGCCCTAGCCAGCGGAGGTCTTCCATGAGCTTGGCGTCGGCGGCCTCGATATTGCGGGTCTGGTCGGTGTCCTCAATGCGCAGGACGAACCGCCCGCCCAGCCGCCGCGCCAACAGGTAGTTGAACAAGGCCGTCCGCGCCCCGCCCACGTGCAGATAGCCAGTCGGGGAGGGAGCAAACCGGGTTCGCACGATCTCCGTCATCGTCGCCTCTGGTGGGTCAGCGGCGGTCCGGTAACCCGTGTCCACGGAAACTCGCCGCGAAAGGCCTGTTCAAATGGGTATTCACGGTCGCGCGACACGGGAGCGCGAGGCTCCTGCCCAGCCGCGGCTCGCCGGGAGGCTCGCCCTCCCCGTGGGCGTTCCATGATCCTGAATGCCCATTTAGCCGATGGGCCGGCGCCGCTCAAGGCCGTGCGGCGCGCTTGTTCTCGGAACCCGGCGGGAAAACGGGACGGCGGGCGTGTCAGGGGCGGCCGAATAACACGCCAGGGCTCATAAAACGGCCGTCGTGGTGGCGCCACGGCTTGAACGCGGCGCGGCGGGCCACCGTGGTCCGTGACCGACGACACCGGCTCCCCGGGGCCGTGCGCGCCCGGGGTATAATTTGGCGATTCAGGACAGCGGACGATGCGGGATCGTCCGACCGGCGGCCAGCGACCCACGGCCCGGTGCTTTCCTGAGGAGGAAAGAAGCATGAACGAAGCCGAATTCCAGAAACGCCTGGCCGAGCTGGTGGCCGAGATCGACAATCTCCCCGAGGGAGAACGCGACCGGTTGCGGAAGCTCGCCGAGGAAACGCGCGACCGTCACGAACAGATCAAGAAGAGCGTCAGCACGTTGCAGGAGAGCATTGATTTCCTGCGACTGGGCATCAAGTACCTGTTGTTCGACCTGGAAGCGACGCGCCGGGAGAACGGCTACCTCCGCAAGATGCTTGAGCAGAACCCCAACGACGGGAACAACAACCCGTAAGGACCCCCAAGCCACCGCGGGGCCGCGACCCCCGGCCCCGCCCCGCCCGCGCAGGACCGCCGCGCGGGGACCCCAACCGACCCACCCCTCGGGCCCGACGCTGACCCCGTCGGGCCCGATCATTGAAAGCCGGGCCGCACTCACGGTGTGGGGCGCGTGGCGGCCGGGAGGTCGACGAAGCGGGTGGCCAGCCGCCACTGGGCCAGTTCGTATTCGTTCATCGGCGTGCCCAGCGCGGTATCGGGGTCGAACTGGAGGCCGGTCTGGACGCAGCGCTCGAACCACGCCCGGGCTGCGACCGGCCGGTCCAGGACGAGGCACATCTCGCCGGCATAATAGCACGCCTCGCAGAGTGATTCGCGCGCCGTCTGGGCCAGCGGCGCGGCCACGAGTTCGTCGGGAGTGATCTGCCCGGCCAGGCAACGGAAGATCGTCTGGAGCCAGCCGGGCGGCAGCTCCCGCAGGCCGCTTTGCACCAACTCCCGGGCCTCGGCCGCGCGGTCCAGTTCGTGCAGGATGAAGAAGCTCCGTGCGTCGGAGTAGAACGGCCGCCCCAACAGCCGGCGCACCTGGGCGTAGTCCGCGAGCGCCTCCGCGCGGCGGCCGAGAATCCACAACGGCGTGGCCCGTTGGTAATAGTGCCAGACGCGCGTCTCGGTGGGGCCGTGGCTTTCGATCAGCCGCGTGTAGTCCGCCACGGCCTCTTCATAGGCGCCGGTCAGGCGGTACACGTGGGCCCGCTCGGCGTACGCGCGGCACCGCGTGAACTGCTCAATGGCCCCGGCGAAGCGACCTTGTCGCGTCAGGATGTGCCCCTTGAACAGCGGCCACGTGACGCGGCCGCCCGTGAGCTGGATGATGCGGTCGGCCGCGGCCAGCGCCCCGTCAAGATCGTCGAGCAGCAGGCACAAGTAGGCCAGTCGTTGCCAGGCCAGGACGTGCTCCGGCTTACGTCGCACGGCCTCCGCGGCGCTGGCCCGCGCGCGCTGCGCGTCGAGGGTGGCCAGTGAGGCGAGGTAACACGCGTCCGCGGTGTCAGGCCGCTGCCGCTCGGCCGCGGTGCGCGCGGCCGCGGCGCGGGCCGCGTCGCCCGTCGCCTCGTAGATCTCCGCCAGCAAGGCGCGGTAGGCCCAGCCGTCGCGGTCGAGCCGTGCGACCGTTTCGAGGAAGCCCAGGACGCCGTCGCGCAGGTCGAGGTTGCGGTACTGGGCCTGCGCCCAGGTGAGGCGCGTCTCGGGCAGGTCCGGGTGGCGGGCGTACAGCGACTGGGCCGCCCCAAGCCCGCGGCTGCCCACCACGCCCTCATTCTCCAACTGCCACAATAGATTGAGGGCCTCGGTCCGCGCCGCCTGTCGGCTGCGCTCGTGCAACCACGCCTCGGTCGCCAGCGCGCCGGCCCCCGCCGCCAGGATCACCGCCGCCGCGATGGCCCGGCGACGGTGCTTGATGAGCCGCTTGCGCAGGACGTACAGCCGGCTCGGCCGGTGCGCCCGGACCGGTTCGCCCGCCAGGTACCGCCGCAGGTCATCGGCCATCTCCGCCGCCGAGGCATACCGCCGCGTCTTGTCCTTCTCCAACGCCTTGAGCAGGATGGCCTCCAGGTCGCGGTCCACGGCGCGCGACAGGGACGACGGGAGGCGCGGCGGCGCTTCGCGGATGTGCTCGATGATCTCGGACGGTCGCCCGGTGGTGTCGTACGGCAGCGCCCCGGTCAGCGCCTCAAACAGCATCACCCCCAGCGTGTAAATGTCGGTGCGGTGGTCCAGGTCGACCGGCGTGCCGGCGGCCTGCTCCGGCGACAGATAGAACAGCGTGCCCAGAACCTGGCCCGGCATGGACACGTCCGTCGCCGTACCCGGCTGGTCCGCGGCGTCCGTGCCCTTGGCCAGGCCGAAATCGAGGATGTGCGGCTCGCCCGCCTCGTCGATGAGCACGTTGGCCGGCTTGAGGTCGCGGTGGACGACGCCGTGTTCGTGGGCATCGTGGACGGCGGCGAGCAGGCGCAGGAACAGGTCGATGGTGGGGCGGACCGCGGGTTGCGACCCGGCCAGATGGCGATCGAGCCGCACGCCGGCCACGTAATCCATCGCGTAGTAGCGTTGTCCGGCGACGTCGCCGCTTTCCAGGACGCGGACGATGCCGGGATGTTGCAGGCGGGCGGCCAGCTCGACCTCGCGTTCAAAGCGGCGGCGGGTCGCGGGCGAAGCGAACGGGCCGGCCAGCATGATCTTCAGCGCCACGATGCGCTTCGTGGATTTTTGCAGGGCCTTGTAGACCACGCCCATCCCCCCGCGACCGATTTCGGCGATCAGCTCGTAGCCCGGGATCGGCGGCAGGTCGGCGCGGGCCGCTTCGACCGCCGCGGCGGCGGTCGCGCAGGCCTGCTCGATCAGCGGCACGCCCGCCAGGTATGGCCGCAGATCCTCGCCGGCCTCGGGGTGCTGGGCGATGAAGCTCTCGGCGGTGAGCGCCTCACCCGCGGCGCGGCGGTTGAAGAACTGCTCGACGAGGTGAGTGATGAGGCCGTCGGGTTCGGCGTCGGGTGTCGGGGGAACGGTGGCCATCGCCCCGTCTCCGCGTGCGGCCGCGAGTTGGTCGATTCCAGCCGCCGGCCCCGTCATCGTAGCACTCGCCCCGCGGCCACGCTACGTCATCCCGCTGCGGTGCTGCTCCCCCGCGCGCCGGACGAATCAGGATGACGCGGCTTCTTCCTGGGGGGCATCCGCGATCTGCCCGAGGGCCAGCAGGGCCAGGCGGGCGGCCTTCTGCTCGGCCTCCTTCTTGTTGGGGCCCCACGCGCTGGGGAACTGGCGCCCGCTGATCGACACCGCCACCTCAAAGCACTTGGCGTGGTCGGGGCCCTGCTCGTCCAGCAGCTCGTAGACCGGGGTGGCGTTCATCTCGCGCTGCGCCCACTGCTGCAACTGCGATTTGTGGTTGAACTGGTGACGCGAGTCGGTCGCCTTGCCCAATTCGGCGTCCATGTGCCGCACCACAAAGTCGCGGGCCGCGTCCAGCCCCCCGTCCAGGTACACCGCCGCGATGACCGCCTCCAGCGTGCCGGCGGCCAGCGAGCGGGGCAGGTGCTCCCCGTTCTCCATACCCTGTCCCAACACGAGCCCGTCGGTCAGGTGCAGCGCCTGCGCCACCCGGGCGCACGTCCGTCGCGACACGACGACCGACTTGATCTTCGTCATCTCCCCCTCCAGGGCCTCCGGCAGCCGCTCGTACAGCGCCTGGCAAATCACGAGGCCGAGCACCGCGTCGCCCAGGAACTCCATGCGCTCGTTGCTCTCGACGCGGTGGTTGGCCGAGGAGGCGTGCCGCAAGGCGGCCCGCAACAGATCGAGGTTCGAGAAGTGGTACCGAATCCGCTCTTGGCAGGCTTGCAGAAAACTCTCGGATGGCATGCGACCGTTCCAGCGGTGCAGGCCACGGACGCAAGGCGCCCCGCCGCGGGGCGCGTTGCGTCGGCGGCCGGCCACCGGGCACCGACGAGCCGATCCACTTATCGGCTCAGTTCCTGCCTCTCACGATACCAAATCGCTGGCCGCGATGCGAGCCGGTCGCCGTGGCCTCGACGCACGCCGCCCCGCACGCTATAGTTACCCGATCGTGAGCAGGCGCGGGTGCCCCCCGGAACCAAGCCGGGGTCCACCCCCGGTCGGCGAGTGGCTGGTTCGGCGGGACACGCGGCACGCCGCGTCACCGACCGCGTTGCGGGGGGCCAACCCGGCACGACAGGCGCGCCCAGGAGTGGCGTTCTTGGCGGACACCCCCGTACAGCGGTTCTACAGATTTCACGCCCGCGTCTACGACGGCACGCGCTGGATGATCCTGCACGGCCGCCGGCGGGCCGGCGGCGCGCTCCACCTGCGGCGGGACAGCCGCGTGCTGGAAATCGGCTGCGGCACCGGCCTGAACTTCCGGCACATCCTGACCCACCTGGGCCCGCAGGCGGGACACCTCACGGGCGTCGATTTCTCGGCGGACATGTTGAAGCGGGCCGCCCGGCGCGTGGCGGCCCACGGATGGTCGCACGTCGAACTGGTGCAGGCGGACGCCACGACGCTCAAGCTGGGCCGCTTGTTCGATGCCGTCTTCTTCGGCTACAGCCTGACCATGATCCCGGATTGGCCGGCGGCCCTGGCGCGCGCGTGGGAGCACCTGGGGCCCGGCGGTACGCTGGTCGTGCTGGACTTCGGACGGTTCCAGCACTGGGGGCCGCTGGCCCCCCTGATGCGCGGCTGGCTGCGGCTCAATCACGTGGAGACCTGCCGACCGTACGAGCAGGAGCTGCGCCGACTCGATCCGCACTTGCGCATGGAGAACTGGCTCGGGGGGTACAACTTCACGGCGGTTGCCCGGAAAGGACCCTGAAAGATGCCGCAGGTCGTGAACATGCCCGTCGCCGAAGGCCGGGCCCTGCTCGAACGCCTGGTGTTCCACGGGATCGTCTTCAACATGTCGTGGGAAGACCCGGAGATGGACCGCCAGGCCCTGCGGATCACGCCCGACGACACCGTGGTTTCAATCAGCTCGGCGGGCTGCAACCCGCTGAACTTCCTATGCCAAAGCCCCCGGCAAGTGATCTGCGTGGACGGCAACCCCGCCCAGAACGCGATTCTGGAGTTGAAGCTCGCCGCGATCCGCGGTGTCGACCACGATACGTTCTTCGACATCTTCGCGGCCCGGCGTCCCGGCGTCGTGACCCGGGTGTACCGCCCGTATCTGCGCCCGCACCTCTCCGCGCGGGCCCAGGCGTTCTGGGACAAGAACCTGTGGATGGCGGCCCGCGGTCTGTATCAGTTCGGCCGCCTGGGGCTGTTTTGTCGCATCCTGCGACGCTTCCTCGCCCTGCTCGACCTGCCGCCGCGGCGGGTCGAGGAGTTCTTCGAGCTCCAGTCGCTCGAGGCGCAGGAGGCGTGGTACCGCCGGGAGGCGGCGCCGCGGCTGTGGGGCCCGTGGGCCAGGCGTTTCGTGATGTTCCGCCCGCTACTGTACTTGTCCGGCGTACACCCCGATCAATACCGGCTCGTCAACGGCCGGCACAACATGTACGACTACGTGAAGGAGCGGGTCGAGTACGCGCTCACCCGCGTCCCCATTTACGACAATTACTTCCTCAGCCAGGCCGTCACGGGCAAGTTCCGCGGCGACCGCGTCTCGCCGTACCTGCGCGCCGAGAACTACGACACGCTGCGCCGCAACGTGGACCGCGTGCTCGTGGTCAACGGTTGGCTGGGGCCGTTCCTCGACACGTTGCCCGAAGCCTCGGTCACCAAGTTCAACCTGCTGGACATCTTCGATTGGATGTCGCCGCCGGTGTTCGAGCAGACGCTGCACAGCGTGCTGCGGGCGGCGGCGCTGGGCGCGACGCTGATCTATCGTTCCGGCAGCTACCGCTTGGACCCCCCGGCCAGCCTCGAACCCCATGTGGAGCGGCACGACGACCTCGCCCGCCGGCTCCTGGCCCGCGACCGCTCGGCGACCTACGGCAGCTTCTACGTCCTGACGGTGCGCAGCAAACCGAACGGCCGCGTGTAGGCAGTCGCCGCGCCACCGCGTCGGGGACCGCGTCGCACCGGGCTGGCAAAGGGGGTCCGCCGTCGCGCCACGCGCGCAGCGCTGCACGACGTTCAACGCCCGGCGTGGTTCTCGTCCATCTGCGGGAGGAAAATGGAGCCGATGAGATTC
>CAYWYJ010000068.1:0-19343 GCA_964462635.1 uncultured Planctomycetales bacterium | reverse complement strand
CCGCAGGAGACAGCCTCGCCCTCCCGTGTCGCACGACCGTGAATAGCCATTTAGTGGCCGGGATAGACGATCACGCGGTCGTGGACGATGAGCACGATGTCGTCAATGCGGTCGCCCGTAAGGTCGCCGATCAAGACCTCGCGCGGTTCGGCCCGGCTGTCGGGGGCCCCGGTGAAGCGCTTGCCCTGAAAGACCTGGAAGGACAGCGCCTTGATGAAGCCGCCGTCGGGCGGCGTGGTCAGGACCTCGAGGGCGGCCTTGCCCCAGTCCACGGCGACGACATCGCGTACGCCGTCGTGGTTGATGTCGCCGACGACGGCGTCGGAGAGCCACGCCTCCTTGACATCGCTCTCGTAGGCATGTTGCTCGACGAGGGTGGGGGCGGGGTCGCCGCCCACCGCCACCGCGAGGCGGTTGGCGTCCGCCAGCAGCACGCCCCAGCGTCCGGTGTCGCCGAGCGGTAGCGCCTCCATCGCGGTGAGGTCGAAGCTGCCGACGGGCATCGACTGGGAAATGGCGTAGGTCTGGTCGGCGCGCGGCTCGAAGACGAGCAGATCGCCGGCCTTCTGTTCATACATGACCAGCATCGGCCGCCCGTCGGCCCGCGGCAACGCTGCCACGCCCCGCACGCGCGCGTCGTGCTGCTCGGCGTTGTACTGATCGACCACGGTCCAGCGGCCCTGCTCGACGACCAGTGCGCGGGCGAGATTGTCCTGGGCGAGGATCAACTCCGGCCGCCCGCTGCCGGTCACGTCGGCCACCGCGCAGCCTTCGGGCCGCGCCTCCTTCAGCAGCCGCTCCCGCGTGTCCGGGCCTTTCAGCGGCGCGAACGTCCCATCGGCCGCCTGGAGTAGCACCCGCGGCGACGCGAAGCGCACGAAGAGCAGCAGGTCGTTGCGGCCGTCCTGGTCCACGTCCACGAAACGCAGGCCCGCCGGATCATCCTCGAGTTTGTCGATTGCCAGGCCCGGCTCGTCGCCCGTCGGCTGGGCCAGCTCGGTGACGATCAGCGAGAAGCCCTCGTCGGTACGGGTGACGTAGGCGAGCCGGTCGGCGGGACCGTCGGGCGCGAGCGACCCGACGGCGAGCACGTGCGGCGCGCCGCGGGTCTTGAGCGGCTCTGGAAAAGTCAGCCGGCCGTCCTGGTACCGCGAATGGCCGATCATCTTCTCTTCCGCCGACGCCACGAGAATGGCGGGCTGGCCGCCGGCGTCCCTGGCCACGAAGCCCACGTCGGTGGTCTTGACCGGCCCCGGGAAGGCCCGCCCCACGCCCAGACCGGCGGGGCCCCCCTGAAACAGGACGAGCTGTGCGGCGTCGGGATCGGCGGACACGCAGTCGATGCGGCCGTCGCCGTCCACATCGCCCAGCGCGAGCGGCCGCCGCTTGCTCGTGCTCTTCACGGGGTACGAGTGCCATTGCTGCGACCAGTCGGCCGAGAGGCCCGGCCGATCAGGGATCTGCCAGCGGTAGTGCTTGAGCCGACCGGTGGCCAATTCGACCGCGTACAGGTCGTCGCCCTTCAGACCGGGGGGCGGCGGCACGACGGTCATGCTGCGCAGCCGGGGAACACGTGCCGGCCGCAACGCGCCGAGCGTCCCGTCGGCGGACTGGAGCCACACGCACGCCCCGTAGCGTTCGTCGTCGGCCCCGATGATCAGATCGAGCCGGCCGTCGCCGTCAAAATCGCCGCTCAGCATCAGCCCCGGGCTCTTGATGCCGTGTACGAGCCGCACGGGCTTGGCGAGACCGCCCTCGGGCTTCTGGTGAAAGACAAGCAGCAGCTCGTCCCCGCGCAGGGCCACGTCCGCCCGGCCGTCGCCGTTGAAATCGCCCGTACACAGCACGCCGCGCGTCGGGGTGCCCTCGGGGGCGCGGATGGCGTCGGGGGCCCCGAAGCCGCCCGTGGGGAGTCCGGGCATGACGACGAGTTCTTTGGGCTCGCCGAAGAAAACGATGTCCGGGCGTCCGTCGCCGGTGAGGTCGGCGACGTCCAGGGCGGCGAGCTTGTGCGTCAGCGGCAGCGTCACCAGGCGCAGGTTGCCGCGGTTGGGGATTTCGTTCCGGTCGAGTTCGCCGGCCGCCGGGGTGGCGTCGGCGTCCGCCGCCGGTTGGTAGAGGAGTTCGATGCGGCTGCGGCGGCCGTTCCACACGAGGATGTCCGTCCGCCCATCGGCATCGAGGTCGGCCAGGTGCAGCGGCCCGATGCCTTGCTCGAACTTGTAGATCTGGAACGGCCCGAAGCCAAAATGCTGGGCCAGTTCGCCGCGGGAGTCGCCCCCCTTGGGAGGTTCGCCGGCCCAAGCGGTCGTCAGGGCCCAGAGGACGATCAGCACCGTACGAACGTTCATTCCGCGACTCCTTCGCGGTCGCGGGGACCGCCGCCCCGCACCGCACGGACACGACATCCACCCCACCCCGCTTCCAGAACCGACGTACGAAACTCGAACCTATTTGGCGGCGAGGATCCGGCGCAGCTCGCTGAGCCGGCGCTGCGATTCGGCGCGGGCGCGGAGCGTGTCCGGCTCGTGCCCCTGATGCTCGTCCACCGCACGGGCGGCGGCCGTCACGACCTCTTGCGTCACTGCCTCGGCCGGCAGGGCCCGGGCCGTCAGGACCGTGACGTGGTTGTCCAGGACCTGCGCGAAGCCCCCGTCAATGAACAGGCGGTGCGTACGGCCCGCCTGGGTGTAACGAAGCTGTCCGATGCCGAGTTCGCACACCAGCGGGGCCCGGTCCCGTAGCACGCCGATCTCGCCGTCGTGCGCCGGGACGACCACCGCGTCGGCGGTCTCGGTGAGGACCTGCCGTTCGGGCGTAACGACCACGAGCTCGATCTTCGTTGCGTCGGCCATCGGTGCTGGGCTTATATGTTCACCGCGCGTCCCCGTCAAGCCGCGGGCGCCGCGGCGCGGTTCACTCGCCCGGGGCGTCGTCCGCGGGCGCCGCGGGTTCGTCGTCCTCCGCCGGTTCGGGGAAGTGATAGTCCGAGCGGTCGCCGTTGCCGCGGTGGCGCCCGCTGATGGCGAACTCGGTGGCGCGGACCTCGCGCAGCACGGTGACCTTGATCTCGCCGGGGAAGGTGGCCACGTCCTGCTCGATCTTGTGGGCGATGTCGCGGGCCAGCTTCAGGGACGAATGGTCATCGACCCGCTCGGAGTCGACGATGACCCGCACCTCGCGCCCGGCCTCGATGGCGTACGCCTGCCGCACGCCCGCGAACGACGTGGCAATCGCCTCCAGCTCCTGGAGCCGCTTGATGTAGCGCTCGATGGACTCCCGCCGACTCCCCGGCCGCGCCGCGCTGATCGCGTCGGCGGCACTGACCAACGGCGTGTAGGGGTGCGTCGCGGCCACGTCCCCGTGGTGGCCGACGATGGCGTTGAGTACGGCGGGCGGCTCGTTGAAGCGGCGGGCGAACTCGTGGCCGACCTTGGTGTGACTGCCCTCGGCCTCGTGCCCCAGGGCCTTGCCAATGTCGTGCAGGAGGCCGCAGCGGCGGGCCAGGGCGCCGTCGAGGCCGAGCTCGTCCGCCATCAGTCCGCACAGGTGGGCCACTTCCACACTGTGCTTGAGGACGTTCTGCCCGTAGCTGGTGCGGAAGTGCAGCCGGCCGAGCACGTCCAGAACCTTCTTGTTGATGCCGTTGATGCCCACGGCGGCGGCGGCGTCACGCCCCGCTTCCGAAATCCGTTGCTCGACCTCCTTGGTCACTTGGGCGACGACCTCCTCGATCCGCGTGGGGTGGATGCGGCCGTCACGGATGAGGCGATCCAGCGCTTGGCGGGCAATCTCGCGGCGGATCGGGTCGAAGATGGAGATTTGGACGATGCCGGGGGTATCATCGACAATGACGGTGGCGCCGGTGGCCTTCTCGAAGGCCCGGATGTTGCGGCCTTCGCGTCCGATAACCCGCCCTTTCATCTCATCCGACGGCACGTCCACCGTGTCCACGACCGACTCGCAGGTGTGCTCGGCGGCGTAGCGCTGGATCGCGGTGAGCGTGATGTAACGGGCCTTCTCGCGGGCGTTGTCCTCCGCCGTGGTCAGAATCCGCTCGACGAGCTGTCCGGCCTCGCGCTCGACCTCCTGCTCGATCTGCTTGAGGCACAATGTCTTGGCCTGCTCGGGGGTCAGGCGGGAGATGCGCAGCAGTTCCGCCCGTTGCTTGGATAGCAATCCATCCACCTGGGCCGACTTCTCGGCCACCTGCTTGGTCTGCTCGTTAAGACGCGCCTGGTCCGCCTCCAGCTTGCGCTCCTTGGTGGCCAGCACGTCCTCCTTCTTGGCGAGCGTGTCTTCCCGCTTGTCCAGGCGGCGTTCGGCGGCCCGCAGCTCGTTCCGCGTCTCCGCCGTCTCCTGCTCGAACTTCTCCATCGCCTCCAGGGCCAGCTTCTTGGCTTCGACTTCGGCCGCCTTGAGGCGGTCGGCGGCCCGCTGGCGGGCGTCTTCGACCAGGCGGTTCGCGTCGGCCTCGCGGGCGACCCGCTCCCGACGGCCCATGACCAGGAGGAAGATCCAGATGATCCCGCCCCCGACGACGGCCCCCAACAGCGCGGACACCGGGTCAAAAATGACCGCAAGACACAGGGCATGCGCGGGCATGATTAAGACCGCCTTTCTGATCACTCACAAAGGCGGGGCGGTGAACAAACGCGCCCCACGACCGGGCGCGATGGAAGGCCTACGTTGGGCGGGACCTTAGACCGTCTCCTGCGCAACAGGTTTCAGGCCCCGGAGAGAAGAGCCGACGCAACACGTCTCGTGCGCTCGCCAGTCCGACAGGTCCGAATGAAGATCGGGTATGAAACGTATGAAGCACTCGCAACCCGCCGTCTGACCGTCCATGTCCGCGAGTTTCTTTCACGCGGCACCGTCCTGGATGCTCGGCACTCCGCATTCAAGCCCCTGCGGCCAGCCGGCAACGCTCATCATTCGCGTGCCGCCGGCTGACAGGAGGCACAACCATCGACACCCCACAAACCTAAACATAACACTCTACTGAGAATTATATCGTCAGTCTCCCGGGACGCCAGTGCCCCGGCCTCCGCCTTGACAGGAATCGGCCGGGGGCTAGAGTGGCCCGGCGGCCCCGGTTGTCAGCCCGCGGACGGCATGACACAGGGGCCTTTCGAGCGTTTGGCGGGTGACCGCGGCGGAGCAGCCCGCGGCGACGGCCCATGCGAGGCATGGACGTGCCGGCCGGCGTGCCCGGGCACGGCGGCCGGCAGCCGGTCGCCGCGAGATCGGGCCCCGGTGACCACGCCCGGGCGGGTGCCGGTGTTCGCCGGTGTTCCGGCGTGTGGCGTTCAGGAGCGGCGCGATCGTCACGCTGCACAGTTATGTCCTGAGGGAGTTGCTCAAGACGTTCGGGCTGGCCCTGGCGGCCCTGACGGTCCTGTTCACGATGGGGGGCGGGCTCTACAACGTGGTGCGCTTCGAGGGGGTTTCGGCCGGTGACGTATTCGGGGTCGTCCCGCTGCTGTTGCCGATCGTCGTCACCCTCACCATGCCGATGGCCGCCCTGTTTGCTGCCACCATGGTCTACGGGCGGCTGGCCGCCGACAACGAGCTGCTGGCCTGCCGGGCGGCGGGCATCAACATCCACCGCCTGTTCCTGTCGGTGGGGCTGCTGGCGGTGTTCGTGGCGGCGTTCACCCTGCTGGTGGGCAACTTCGTGATCCCCGGGTTTGTGAACGAGATGCAGGATTTCGCGCGGCGGAACCTGCGCGACTTGGTGGCGCAGCAACTTCAGCACAAGGGTTTCTTTCACCGCGGCAAGAGCGGTGAGGACCGTTACACGGTGACCGCGGAGAAGGCCGAGGGCGTCGCCCCAGCCGCCCTACGGGCCAAGGGCTTCGAGGTGGCCGACGGCCTGCACTACCTGTTGCTGACCAGCCCGACCTTCCTCAACGCGGACGCCCGCGGCGACCTGGTCCGGTTCGTGGTAGCGCGCTACGTGTTGTGCGTGTTCGATACCCGCACGGACCCGCTGGCCGTCACCTTCCATGTACGCGACGGGTGGGACTTCGAGGTCGGCAAGAGCGCGGTGACCATCGAGCAGCAGCAGTTTGGCCCGGCCTGGTGGCCCACGCCGACGCCTTTCCGCATGTCGCTGGTGGATCTCCGGCTGCTGTGGCGCTGGCGGCACCGGCCGTGGGAGGTCCCGCGGTTCAAGGAGGAGGTGGCCGGGTTCCTGGCCGACCTTCAGAAGCAGCGTTTCGCGGCTTGGGGGGCGGCCGAACTGCGCGCCGGGCGACCGCTGCGGCTGCGTGATGAGTACGGCTTGCACTACCGCGTCGAGGGGACCGTCGCCCGGCCCACGGCCGAGAACCTGGAGCTCAAGGCCGCGCGCGTCACGGTCTCGTCCCCTGACGGCCAGCCGCGCACCAGCTACGAAGCCGACCGCGTCGAACTCAACAGCGCCGTCCTGACGGCCGGCATGCTCATTGAGATCAAGCTCTTCCAAACCCCGACGCACGACGTGCTGGAGTACGATCACCGCGCGGGGCGCGTCGGCGCCCCGCGGCGCAAGCCGACGCTGAGTCTGGACCAGGTCCTTCCGCCCAGTAGCGTCGTGGCGGAGGTGGCCCGGTGCGACCCCGCCGCCCTACTCGACCCGGGGGTGGACCTGGCCCTCGATGAGAGGTTGGCCGACCGGCGGTTGGGGCTCCAGAAGGGGGCACAGCGGGTGCAGCGCAAGTTGACCGGCACCATCAACTTCCGCCTGGGCTGTACGCTCAGCGCGCTGGTCACGCTGTTCATGGGGGCGGCGCTGGGCGTCGTGTTTCGCGGGGCGCGGGCCCTGGCCGCGTTCGTGTTGGCGCTGGTCCCCTTCTTCGCCGTGCTGATCCTGCTGACGCTGGGGCGGCAGCTCACGGAGGACGCCCTGCTGACGCGGGCCGGGCCGCTGATCACCTGGGGCGGACTGGGGCTGGTGCTGCTGGCCGACGGGGTGATTCTGCGCCTGGGCGTGCGCCGCTGAAGGACCGAACCGAGCCATGCGGACCGTCGATCGTTACGTCACCGCCACGTTCCTCGGCAGCTACGGGCTGCTGCTGCTGGTCGGCGTGGGCCTGTACGTGTTCAGCGACATCCTCGTCAACCTTGACGAGTTCACTCAGGACCGCGCGCTGACGCTCGTCCAGGTGCTGGGCAACATGGCCGACTTCTACGGCCACAACCTGCCGCTCTACTTCCACCAGCTCGGGGGGCTGATGCTCACGCTGGCGGCGGGGTTCACGTTCGCCATGATGATGCGGAACAACGAGCTGACCCCGCTCATCGTGGCGGGCGTGCCGCTCCAGCGCCTGGCCGCCCCGGTCTTCGTGTGCTCCGTGGCGCTGGCCGGGCTGTGGCTGGCGAACGCCGAGTGGGTGCTGCCCCGCTACGCGGCCCAGATCGCCCGGCAACACGACGACCTCGGCGAGCGCCGCCCCGTCGAGGTCCGCTGCGTCCGCGACGACCGCAATGCCATCCTCACCGCCCTGGAACTCCGGGCCAAGACCGGCGTGCTGCGGGGCGTGTACATCATTGAACCCGACGACCACGGCGTGCCCCACCGCTTGATCCGCGCCGACGCCGCGACCTACGATCCGGAGCGCGGCACGTGGCGGCTGGAGCGCGGCGCCCGCCTGCTCATGTCGCCCGCCTTCACCACGGGCGAGTTCGGCGACGCGTTGCAGTGGCAGCCGCTGGCGGAGTATCCGTTCACGCTTTCGCCCGGGCAGATCCTCCTGCGGCAGTCCTCGCAATGGGCCGAGCTGATGAGCTTTCGCCAGATGAACGCCCTGCTCAAGAGCCGCAATCTGCCGAACCTGCCGGCGGTCGCCAAGGCCCGCGACATCCGCTTCACGCAACCGCTGCTGGCGTGGATCCTGATGTTTCTGGCGATCCCGTTCTTCCTCACGCGCGAGCCGGCCAATGTCCTGGTGGCCGGCGGAAAAGCGCTCGTGCTGACGGGTTTGTGCTTTGGTTTGGCCTTCGTCGCCCATAGCATGTCCACGGACGCACCCACGGCGCGGCTGGCGACGGCGCTGCCGGTGCTGCTCTTCGGTCCGGTCGCCGTGCTGCACTTTGCCAACGTGAAGACCTGACATGGCCCGCATTGTCATCATCGAAGACGAACCCGACCTGGCCCAGGGGCTCCGCGACAACCTGGAGTTCGAGGGCCACGAGGTGCTGCACGCCCCCGACGGCGAGACCGGTCTGCGCCTCGTGAAACAACACCCGACGCACCTCGTCCTGCTGGACATCATGCTGCCCCGCATGGACGGCTTCGAGGTCTGTCGGCGGCTGCGCGGCGCCGGCTACACCATGCCGATCGTCATCCTGTCCGCCCGCGGCCAGGAGATCGACAAGGTGCGCGGGCTGGAGCTGGGGGCCGACGACTACGTGACCAAGCCCTTCGGCCTGCGCGAGCTGCTGGCCCGCGTGAACGCCGCCTTGCGCCGGGCGGGAACCCCCGGTCCCACGACGCCCGCGCGGTTCCAGGTGGGCGAGCGGGAGGTGGACCTGACGCGGCAGGTCGTGACCGGGCCGGCGGGCGAGGTGCCGCTGGGTTACTACGAATCCGAAATCCTCCGCATGTTACACGAGCACGTCGGGCAGGCGGTCCCGCGGGCGGACATGCTCGACCGCATCTGGGGCGTGGGGCTGGGGCCGGCGGACCGCACGGTGGACAACCACATCGTCAGCCTGCGACGCAAGCTCGAACCGGACCCGCAGAAGCCCCGGCACATCCTGACGGCCCACGCGGTGGGCTACAAACTCGTGCTGTAGAGGCCGTCCCCCAGAGGTGCTAACAGAACCCACCACGCAAGTGGTGGGCCGCTCGGCCCCGCACTGGCGTGCGGGGTTCTGATCGGCGTTTTTGCCCCCCCCGCCCTGTCAGGGAGGGGTTGGGGGAGGGTTGAGACTCCGCACGCTGGGCACTTCGTCGTCATGCACCGATGCGTTCGTGGGGCCCGGCGTCAGGGAACCCACCCTCCGCTGATCAACTGGACGTACCGGTGCAGCACCCGCAGCCCGCAGTACGCCGGATCCAGCACGATCGTCACGCCGATCGAGAACCAGTGAAAAGTGGCCAGGCGGCCCAGCCACGTGGCCAGGTGACGGGCGGGGCCGCGCGGTGCCTCGGCATTCGGCCCCGGACGCCGCCGGTCCGCCACCAAGCTGAACAGCGCCACGCCCACCCCGGTCCACACGCCCCACGCCAGGCAGCGCAGTTGAAGCCCGTGCAGCAGCCCGGCGTACACGAAGACGAGCACGATGTTGAGGTACTTGCGGCGGCGGTTGCCGCCCAGCGGAATGTAGGCGTAGTCGCGCAACCAGGCGGACAGCGTAATGTTCCAGCGGTGCCACACCGTGCGCGGGTCGGCCGCGAGAAACGGCTGGCGGAAGTTCTCCGTGCCGCGCACCGCGAACGCACGCGACACGCCGAGCTGGACCGACGCGAAACCGCTCTCCAGCGCGTACAGCAACAGGGCGGGAACGTGCATCAGCACGAGGACGCGCGTCAGGTCGAGTTGCTCCGGCGACGTGAAGAGCCGGGTCACGTCGCGCGGCGTATCCCGCCACAGCACGGACTGGGCCGCGCTGGCGATGACCGCCGCGACGACGAGCGCGCCCAGTCCCAGTCCGATCCGGGCGAGTCCGTGGAGCACGTCGCGCGGCGTCCAGCACTGCCGGGCTTGCCGCAGCAGGGGCGCGAAAGCGTGCGGGCGCTCGATGGGGCCGTGACGAGACTGCGGGAAGAACAGCATGAACGCGAAGAAGTCCGCCGGCGGCAGCGACGCGGCCCCGCGCCACAGCCGGTCCACGGTATACGACACCAACCGAAAGAAGGTCAGGCCGAGGCCGGAGAACAGAATGAAGACGCCGGCCTGATCTTCCGGTCGCAGACCGACGCGAAACGCGGCCGGCGGCGGAATCTGAAAGCAACCCCAATACGCGGCGTGCAGACCGACGAGCCACACGAACCCGGCGGCCCGACGATGAGTTCGCAGGCGGGCGAGGCCCTCAACCAACAGGTAGCTGACCGCGATGGTCGCCGCCAGACCGAGTGCCCACAGCGGCCCCGCCACCACCACCAGGGTCACGAGCCCGGAGACCGCAAAGAAGGCCAGCGCATGTCGTGCGCGAACGAGCGCAAAGACGGGCAGCCAAAACAGGAAGAGGATCGCCGGCAGCGCCGTGGGACGGATGGAATCGAGGGCTTCGAACAAGCGTGCCTTCCGTGACGTAGCGGCGGTGGCCGCACCGCCCCCGCGGGGACCGGCCCAGAGCGTACGTCCCCGAGGCCCGTTTGGCCAACGCCCCAGCTATCCCGGCACGAGATCACGTCGCGAGCTCTACGGTGTGGACTCACGCCGGCGCAGTTTGTGATACGCCGCCGTGAGGTCCGGCCCGGTGAGGGCCGCGAGGGCGATGCCCGGGGCGTCCGGCGGCGTGGCGGGCCGCACGTTGTAGCCGTCGTCGCTGTACTCCAGCAGGAGATGCACCTCGCGGTGCGTGGGGATCGGGCCGGCGACCTTGAGGTCGTTCAGGAGCACCCGCCATTCTTCCTCGGGGATCTCCGTCACCGGTGCACAATACTGAATGGCGTCGTGATCGACCCGGTACACGGCCCGCAGGTCACGGTTGACGGGGTGCCAGCGGCCGTCGTCCAGCGGAATGTGGTCGAACTTGAATTCCCAGGTATGCCCCCGCGGACACTGCTCGTACTCAACCTGCCACATGGGAGCGGTCCTCCGCGGGGGGGCCGTCCGTCAACTCCCGGCTGATGCGCTGGCTGCACCACTCGCGGCCGCACATCGAGCAATAATCCGCGTCCGCCGCGAGCGACGCGTCACGCAGCCGCCGGGCGAGCTCGTTGTCGAACGCCAGCTCGAACTGCCGGTTCCAGTCGAGCCGGGCGCGGGCGGCGGCCATCGCGTCGTCCCAGCCACGGGCGCCGGCGATGCCGCGGGCCACGTCGCCGGCGTGCGCGGCGATCTTGTATGCGACGCAGCCCAGCCGCACGTCGTCCGGGCCGGGCAGCCCAAGGTGCTCGGTCGGTGTCACATAGCAGAGCATCGCGGCGCCGGCCCGCGCGGCCTCGGTCGCGCCGATCGCGCTGGTGATGTGATCGTAGCCGGGAAACACGTCGGTGACGACCGGCCCCAGGACGTAAAACGGGGCGTCGTCGCAAACGCGGCGCTGCGTCTCCATGTTGAACGCGACTTCGTTGAGCGGGATGTGTCCGGGGCCTTCGACCATGACCTGCACGCCGGCGTCGCGGGCCCGCTGCACCAACTCGCCCAGCACGTGCAGCTCGGCGAGCTGGGCCGGGTCGGACGCGTCCGCCAGGCAGCCCGGCCGCACGCCGTCGCCGAGCGAGTACGTCACGTCGTATTCCCGCAGGATGGCGCTGATCTCGTCGAACAGCTCGTACATCGGGTTCTGGCGTTCGTGATAGCGCATCCACTTCGCCAGCAGCGAGCCGCCGCGACTCACCAGCCCCTGCCGACGCCGGCGTATCAGCGGCAGGTGTTCGCGGAGAATGCCGGCGTGGATGGTGAAGAAATCGACGCCCTGCCGCGCCTGGTGCTCGATCTCCGCCAGGATCGCGCGATGGTCGAGGTCTTCGAGCGCCCGGCCGACGATCATGCTGTAGATGGGGACGGTGCCGACGGGGACCGGGCTGTGGTCGATCATGGCCTGCCGACAGGCGTCCAGGTCGCCGCCGGTGGAGAGGTCCATGGCCGTGTCGGCGCCGTACAGCAACGCCGTACGCATCTTGTCGAGCTCGCCGCGCTGGTCACTCGCCAGCGGTGACGCGCCGAGATTGGCGTTGATCTTGGTCGTGATGGCGCGGCCGATGCCCATCGGATCAAGGCGCTTCGGGGCCCGCTCGCCGCGGCAGTATTCAGGATTGTCCAGCCAGGCGCGCCGTTGCTCGACCGTCTGATTCACCCACAGCGCCGGCGTCGGCGCGCCAACGGGTGGCGTGTGCTCCGGAGCGGGCCACTCCGCCGTCGCGGCGACAGGGGCCTGTCCGCCGCTGCCGGCCAGGTGCCGCCGGTTGGCCGGGATCACCAGCCGCCCCGCCGCCACTTGTTGTCGAATGAACTCGGCCGGCACATTTTCACGCGCGGCGACCCGCCGCATCTCCGGCGTGACGAGTCCATTGCGGGCCGCGTGAAGCTGCGTCACGGGTGTGCTCCTTGAACACGGCGACGGGGCCGGACGACCACCGGAAACGCTCCGGCTGCCAACCGTGGGCCGAGGGGTTCTGGTGGTGGGGGCAGCCTGCCGGGGCGGGACATGCGGTCTGCTTCCCTACGCAGCCGAGAACCACCGGCCGCCGCCGGCCGGTGCTCTCCCGACGCTGATCAGGTTCAAAGGGTCTCCAGGCCGATCGCGCCCGGATCTCATGCCCGCCGCGGCGGACCGCCCCCAGCGCTTGAGATCATAGCCCCCCGGGCTCGGTCCGACAAACACATTTCATGGTGGGCGACGAGACGGGCCACGCCGGCGCCGAAACGCCGCTGAAGCGTTCAAGTGGTCGGCACGGTGGCGGGCGGCCCCATCCACGGGCAGCCGTCCTTCTGCGGGCACGTCTTGCAGCCGTACTTGCGCGAAACGAGCGGCAGCACCAGGAACGAGTTGACCGCGAACACGATGGTTAGGCCCAGAAGTAACCAAGTGAAGTCGCGGACGAGGCCGACCCCGGCCACGACCAGTGGCAGGAACCACAACGGGACGATGACGGGGATGTGCCGCCGAAATTGGCGGGCGAACTGCCCCGTTTCCTGACGCGGGCGTAACCTGGCCGCGATTCGCCCGTAGCCGCACGGACACAGCCGCGTGTCATAGAAGTGGCAGTACGGGCAGACGAAGAACATGATCCAGCACGCCCCGACGACGCCGTACACCGCGTACACAACGGCCGTCGACCAGCGCCATGCGGACCCGCCCGGCCCGATCAAGGACACGGCGGCGCCGCACAGAATCATGATCGCATACGGGAGGTTGTCGATCAGGGCCCGCGTGCGACTGACGCCGCCAGTGCGGCAGGCGTCGGGCAGGGGATCAACCGTACACTTGGCGCTGCCAACCGAACCCGCCACGCGGGTGGCGGGCTCGTTGGCCCCGCATTGGCGTGCGGCGTTCGGAGCGGCCACTTTCGTCGGCCGGTACTGATCCGGGGGAGGCACGCCACCGGGATTGCTCATCCGGCACCTTGTACTACGAACGATCGAATTCTTGTCGGCGCGACGAGATTCTTCGGCGGCCAACGGCCGGTACGGAGCCCGGCCGCTACATTCGGTTGCGGCCGCGGGCCGCGCTGAGTACTTGTTGCGCCGTCTGCGCGGATCACGAACGGCGGCGCCGGCCCCGCGGGACCGGGGCCGGCGACCGGGTCTTCCGGGCGGATGCCGCCTAACGGCCGCTCGGCTTGGCGGGTTCCTCGGCCGGCTTGGCGGCGGGCTTCGCTTCCGGCTCGGGGGCCGGCGTCGGCTCGGCGGCCGGCTTGGGCGGTTCCTGGTAGTTCGTGATCGACCGCGTGAGGTTCACCTTGCCGTCAAAGGTCGTCACGGAGCACGTCGAACGGTAGAAATCCAGCGTCCGCACGACGCGGCCGACCTTGTTGACCACACTGAGCACTGTCAGAACGGCGGGGTTCTTGGTCGCCTCGGGCGGCATCATCATCTGGACGACGCCCACCATCGCGAACATCTGGCTGAGCTCCTCGCCCAGTTTGGAGAGGTCCTGGAAGGCGAACTCCGTCACGTCGGCCCCGAGCGGCAGTCCTTCCTTCTGGAAGCGCTCGTTCCTGGTGAAGTCTTCGTGCTGGCCCGCGCCCGTCTGAAGCGCCTTGACCACGAGTTCCGGGCTGTTGCCCAGGAACAAGTGGCCGTCCTTGACGCCGACGACCGGCCGCCCGAGCCCGGGCAGCATGGCGAAGAACGCCGGCAGGATGATCCGCTTGAAGCCGGGGGCCTGCTCGAGCTGCGCATCCTCCACGCCGCCGTTCTGCTGGGCCAGGGCTTCGTTGAGCTTGGTGTAAGCGCGATTCAGCAGATCGTTCGCCTTCTGCTCGTCGCGGACACCGAGGACCAGCACCCACTCCTGCGTGTAGGCGGTCGCGCCCGGGGCGGTGAAGGAGACGTAGCCGCCGCCGAGCCAGGACAGCAGGTCCTTCTCGACGTCCAGCTCGATCTTCTTTTGCGTCTCGGCCCACTGGGCCAGGAGCTCCTGGCCCTGCGGCACGTGCTTCTCGACAAACTCGACGAGCGTGCGATACAGGGCCCGGAAGTCCACGCCGCTGCCCACGCTGACGCCCGTCGCCTCTTTCGGCACGTACTTGAGCGGGGTGGAGACCGGCGGGTTGCCGTAGAACGCCTTGTGCAACGGTCGGCTCCTGGCATCCTCGCGCAAGACCGCCGCCGTCTCGCCCGTCGTTTTCAGCCCCTCGGTGGTCGCCACGCTGGCGATCGTCTCCCACAGGTCGAACGAATCGACCAGCGGGACCAGGAAGCTCACGGGGGACGGACCGGCTTCCGCCGGCTCGGTGGTGGGCGGCGTGGCCATCGCCTGCACCATCGTGGCGAATTGGCGGCTCTGGGCCATGATCTTGGCCAGGTCCACGAAGGCGAGCTCGTCGGTGGGGGCGGCCAGCCGTTGGAACGCCTGCCGGAACCGCTCGGTGGACGCCAGCGTGGCCGTGCCCGCGTCACTGTCGCCGCGCAGCAGGGCCAGCGACTGCTCCACCAGCACCGACCCGATGCCCAGCAGCACGACGTCCTTGTGGCGGGCCAGCGTCAGAGCGAAGGGCACCGGCGAGCCGGGGATCGACACGCGGTGCAGCACGCTCTCGCCTTCGCCCTCGCTCGTGAGCTGCAACTGCCCCTCCGGCACGAGCGACAACAGGGCCTTCAGCGTCGCCGTCAGGCCCGCGAAGTCTTTGTCCACGCGGTCGGCCGGTGGCATGAACAGCAGCAGGAACTCCCCGCCGCTGGGGAACGTGAGCTTCAGCGCGAACGCGAACTCGCGGTCGGCCAGCGTGGACCATTGCACCGTGGCGGCCGGGTCGGCCACCTTCTGCCACTGGTCGTCGAAGGCCGCCGCGTCGCCGCCCTGGTCCTGGATCAGCCCCTTGATGAAGCGCTTGAGGTCGCGGTCGAAGCCCTGTTTCTGGACGGCTTCCCACACGCGCCCGAACTGCGTGTTCAGGAAGGCCATGCCGGCGTGGTCGCGGCTGTGAACGACGAGCATCGCGTCCGCCGGAATCGCCCGCGTGAGCTGAAAGTCCGCAATTCCGCCGGCCCAGGCGAACCCCGCGGCGGCGAGCATCCCCAGTACCACCCAACTCCTCATCCACCGGTCGGCTGTGCGTGTCATCCGTCAACTCTCCTTCGGTTTCGGCCCGGCCCGAGTGCGCGGTGCCGCGACGGACCCCGGCGGGCGGCGCGCACCGCCGCCCCGGGTCCCGGAACGCCCCGTATCCTATCGCATTGAGCGACCGGCGAAACCCGCCCGCCACAGCAACCGACCAGTTCGCACGCTTTCCGACATGCGCCGGGCGACTCGTCCGCGTGGCCCTCGGCGGCTATATTCGGGCCATGAGCGCCGCCGGGACGGACGCCACGCCTTGGACCGTCGCCCGTTTGCTGACCTGGACGCGGTCGCACCTGGAGCAACACGGGATCGAGTCGGCCCGCCTGTGTGCCGAGTTGCTGCTGGCGCACGCGATGCAGTGCCAGCGGATTCAACTGTACACGCGCTTCGAGGACGTGCCGTCGTCCGACGTCCGGGACCGCTTCCGCGAGTTGGTTCGTCAGGCCGGCGCCGGACATCCCATTGCGTACCTCACGGGGACGAAGGAGTTCTTCGCGCTGCCGTTTGAGGTTACGCCCGACGTCCTGATCCCCCGACCGGAGACCGAGATTCTGGTCGAGCGGACCATCGACTTGGTGCGCAAGTCCGGCGGTCGGCTGCGCGAGATTCTCGACCTCGGCACCGGGTCGGGCTGCATCGCCGTCAGCTTGGCGCGGCACTTGCCCGAGAGCCGCGTGTGGGCCAGCGACATCTCGGAAGCGGCCCTTGGGGTGGCCCGGCGCAACGGCCAGCGATTGGGCCTGGCCGAGCGAATCGACTTCCGCTGTGGCGACCTGTTCGCCCCCTGGTCCGACGCGAGTTCCGCTTCGTCGCCGCCCGCCCCAATGACCTTTGACATCGTGGTCTCGAATCCGCCCTACGTGGCCACCGAAGGCGCCCCTGTGGAGGCTTCCGTGCGGAAGTACGAACCGGCGACGGCGCTATTTGCCGGTCCCGACGGGCTGGCGGTGATTCGGCCGCTGGTGGAAGGGGCCGCGGCCCATGTGCGGCCCGGCGGGCACCTGCTGCTCGAAGTCGCGTTTGACCAGGCACCGGCGGTGCGCGCCCTGTTGGCGAACGGGCCGTGGGGGGATATCGTGACTTATCGAGATGGCGGCGGGCACGAGCGCGTGGTTCACGCTCGGCGTGTCGTCTAGTCGCCCACGGGCGGCCGACACAGAGCACTGCTCAGGAGCAGTGGCACACCCGCCTGGGGAGTGCGGGCGTCCCGCCCGCTGAGGTAGCGGCCGGGCCCCGCACCGGCCGTGGTTTGCGTGGCGGCCGGGCCCCGCACCGGCCGCTGGACCGAGTCGCGACCATGCGGAAGCGGAGTCCGTACCGCGACCGTAAGGGAGCGGCCAGACAGCCCCGGGCGGCTGTCCCATGTTGGCAGCGCACCTGCAAGGAGGCACGCTTGGGTCTACCCTACTTCGAAATCAACGGCGGCCCGCGGCTGAAGGGCACGCTCCGCGTCAGCGGCGCCAAGAACGCCGCCCTGCCCATCATGGCCGCGTCCATCCTGTGTGAAGGCGAAGTCACCCTGCACGACATCCCGCGCGTCGCCGACGTGGCGTCGCTGATCGAGCTGCTGAACAAGCTCGGCGTGGACACCGCGTGGGTCGGCGAGAACAGCCTCAAGCTGGTCGCGCGCGACGAGATGAACTGCAAGGCCGAGTACGACATCGTCCGCAAAATGCGGGCGTCCATCTGCGTCCTCGGCCCGCTCCTGGCCAAACGCCGTAAGGCCCAGGTCGCCATGCCTGGAGGCTGCGCCATCGGCGACCGACCCGTGGACCTGCACATCCGCGCCATCCGGCAGCTCGGCGCCGACGTCGAGCTCGTCAACGGCGACATCTGCGCCAAGGCCAAACGCCTGCGCGGGACGGAGATGTTCCTCGGCGGCCCGTTCGGCTCGACCGTGCTCGGCACCGCCAACGCCATGATGGCCGCCGTGCTCGCCGAGGGTGTCACGGTCATCGAGATGGCGGCGTGCGAGCCGGAAGTCGTCGATCTGGCCGCGTTCCTGAACAAGTGCGGCGCGTCGATCACCGGGCAGGGCACGCCGCGGATCGTCGTCGAGGGCGTCGCCGAGCTGCACGGCGCCGAGCACCGCATCATTCCCGACCGCATCGAGGCCGGCACGCTCATGGTCGCCGCCGCCATCACCAACGGCGAGATCACGCTGGAGAACTGCCGGCTCGACCACCTGATGGCGTTCGTGGACCGGCTGACGGCGATCGGCGTCAACGTGGAGAAGGGGGCGACCGGCGTGACGGTCACCTCGGCCCGCCGATTGGAGCCGGTCGATGTCACCACGCAGCCATTCCCGGGTTTCCCGACCGATCTTCAGGCGCAGCTCATGGCGTTGCTGTGTCTGGCCGACGGCAACAGCATCATCACCGAGAAGATCTTCCCCGACCGGTTCATGCACGTGGCCGAGCTGAACCGCATGGGCGCGCACCTGCGCAAGGAGGGGCCGACGGTCATCGTCGAGGGCGTGAAGCGGCTCATCGGGGCCCCGGTGATGGCGTCCGACCTGCGGGCCTCCGCGGCCCTGGTGCTGGCGGGTCTGTCCGCCCGCGGCGTCACCAAGGTGAATCGCGTCTACCACCTGATGCGCGGCTACGACCGATTGGACGAGAAGCTCCGCGGCGTCGGCGCCGACCTTCAACGCAAAGAAGGCGAGGAAACCTAGGCTGATCCGACGACCTGAGTTGCCGGCGCGCCCCCGCGCCGCCGCCCCGCCCCCCGCGCCGCGGCAGCGTCCCACCCCCCCGCCCTCCCAGGGAGGGGTTGGGGGAGGGTCGGATTCTCCGGCGAATGCCGAGCGCGTGATCTTCTAGCTCGTGTAGGTTAGGTCCTGGGACAGGTTCTGGAATGGTCCACACGGTCGGCAACGCGGTCGAAGCAGCGCTCTGGGCGATTCTCGGCCTTGTAATGGCGGGGTTCGCGCTCCGGCCGAAGACCCAGGCGAAACGAAGTTGCCTGCAAGCCGCCGTCGTGTTCGTCGTCTTTGGCCTGAGCGATGTCGTTGAAATGCGCACCGGAGCCTGGTGGCGGCCCTGGTGGCTGCTAGGCTGGAAAGCGCTTTGCGTGCTGGCCCTCGCGGCGCTGCTCGTCGGCCATTGGCGCCGGCGCAACCACTAGCCGCCCGACAGGATGCCCCGCGCCGCCGCCCCGCCCCCCGCGCGGCGGGAGTCCGGCGCGCCGGCCCGTCGAACCGGGCCGCGACCACGAGGGAGCGGTTCCGCGCCCCGGGCCGCAGCGCGTCACCGCTCGACCGACTGGGCCTTCACTTCCTGGCACTGCGGTCAGCGGGTGTCGAACGTCGCCTTGACCCGCGGCACCCTTGACGGCCGGGCCTCAAGGGCGATGGCTTGGCGATCGGGCCCACGGCGGGGGCCGCGGTGTGTCAAGGGTCGCACGGGCTAAGTCTTGCATCGCAAACATCTTCGGTCCCAAGGACCGCGGTGGAACCTGAAATGCATCACCGGTCTCCCGGCGCCGCCATGATGCATCGAAGTAGAGCCGCTCGGACTGGGGTCCCAAGCGGCCGGGGGCCACCGAGAGCGGCTGTGCCGCGCCAGCCGTTGCGCGGCATGGCCGTTGACAATCAGCCGAGTATTCCAACGGCCTCACATTACCGCGCCATCAGCGCGAACACGCCCCATCCAAGGTATTCACGCGTGTACGCGGCGTAGCGTCTTGGCTCCAGAGTCAGTTGGGCTCGAACCTCGTCTGCGCAGTCGTCGTCGGGATTCGCCGCAAGCCATCGCCGCATGGTGAGCCACTTGGCCGCCTCGTACCTATCCCAGCCTTCTTCGTCGGCCAGAACCATTTCCACAACGTCGTAGCCGAGGTCGCCGAAAGACGCGATAAGTTCTGGAAGCAGGAGGAAGTCCGAGATGGAACCGGCCAGGCATCCCTTGGCAACGTCTTCCGTCGGTGGCAACCGCCGCCAGAAAGGCTCGCCGATGAGG
>CAYWYJ010000067.1:0-19579 GCA_964462635.1 uncultured Planctomycetales bacterium | reverse complement strand
GCGCGTCGCGCGTCCGCGACCTGTTCCGCCAGGCCAAGGAGAACTCCCCCTGCATCATCTTCCTGGACGAGATTGACGCCGTCGGCCGGCGCCGCGGCATGGGCTACAACGGCGGCGGCCACGACGAACGCGAGCAGACACTGAACGCCATCCTCGTCGAGATGGACGGCTTCGACACGAACGACCAGGTCATCGTCATCGCGGCGACGAACCGCGCCGACGTGCTCGACCCGGCGTTGATCCGCCCGGGCCGCTTCGATCGCCAGGTCTACGTCCCCTTGCCCGACGTGAAGGGCCGGCTGGAAATCCTGAAGGTCCACGCCAAGAAGGTGAAGATCCGCACGCCGGTCGAGAACAAGCTCTCGCGCATCGCCCGCGGCACGCCCATGTTCAGCGGGGCCGACCTGGCGGCGATCATCAACGAAGCGGCGCTGCTGGCCACGCTGGCCGGCAAGGACGCGGTCGAGCTGGAGGACCTCGAGGAGGCCCGCGACAAGGTCCGCTGGGGACGGGCCAAACGCAGCCGCACCGTCGACGAACGCGACCGCCTCCTGACCGCTTACCACGAGGCCGGCCACGCCGTCGTGCAGTCGCTGCTCAAGGACGCCGACCCCGTCCACAAGGTCAGCATCATCCCGCGCGGGCCGTATGGCGGCGCGACGTTTTCGCTGCCGGAAAAGGACCGGCAGACGTACAACCGTTCGTATGTCGAGGCCACGTTGCGGGTGCTCTGCGCCGGCCGGCTGGCCGAGGAGCTGGTCGGGCACGACATGAACTCCGGCGCCGCCGCCGACATCCGCCAGGCCACGCAGATGGCCCGCATGATGGTGACCGAGTGGGGGATGAGTGAGCGGCTGGGGTTCGTGTACTACGGGGAGGACGGCCTGCAACACCGCGGCCCGCTGGAACTGCTCGGCCCGGGCCGCGATTTCTCCGACAAGACCGCCGAGACGATCGACGAAGAAGTGAAGCGGACGATCGATGCCGCCTACGCCGACACGCGCCGCTTGATCCAGGAACGCCGCGACCAGTTGGAGGCGGTGGCCCAGGCCCTGCTGAAGTACGAAACCCTCAGCGGCGAGGAAGTGCGGCAGATCATGGCCGGCGAAACGCTCGACAAGCCCACGGTCGCGGACCTGATCGCCGCGGAGCAGGGCCGTCGGCCCGACACGCCCGTGGCCCGTCCCGTACAGAAACCGCCCGACGAACGCGCCGGCCCTCTGCCCAGCCCGGCCTGAACACGCCCACCGGAGTAGCGACTATCTGGCACTCCCCTCCTTTTGGCGAACGGGGAAGCAGTCGATTGGCGCGGCGAGTACCAGGCGCCTGGCGCTCCAAGTTGTCAGGCGCGATTCAGCGCTACGGGTGGGAGGGCGAGCCTCCCGGCGAGCCGCGGCTCGGCCGGCCGGCAGGGTCGCCGCAGGAGACAGCCTCGCCCTCCCCCACCGCGGTTTGGATGACAGCGCTCAGGGGCCCGACGGAGGCGCCGTCGGGGCCGCTTTGCCCGCGGGGTGGTAGGCGCAGAGCGGCGACGAGCCGTTCGAGCTCTCGATCAGGTGGCTGATCGTGCAGGCGCCGAACGTCTTTTCGATCATGGCAATCGTGTCGTCGATCCGCTGGTGCAGCGGGCACAACTCCCCGCTGTGCGCCTCGAAATTCATCGGGCACGTGCGAATCCGCCGCAGCGGGTCCACCGCCTGCACCACCTCCCACATGGTCAGGGTGGTGGGGGGACGGGCCAGCGTGAACCCGCCGCCCAGGCCGCGTTGCGAGTGCAGCAGCCCGGCCCGGCTCAGCCCTTGCAGGACCTTGGCCAGGTAGCCCGGCGGCACGCGGGTCGCCTCGGCGATCTGTTGGGCCGTCAACGGCTTCTCAGGGTTGGCCGCCAACCAGACGACGGCCCGCAGCGCGTATTCGGTCGTTTGACTGATCACTCCACACCTCCCAGCGGATATCCATGCCCGCTTACCCACGATAGCGCGCAGCCGGCGCCGGTCAAGTTCCGCCGGAAATTTCGCTGCTACCCCCGGCGGTCGGGGCTCACACCAGTAGCCAGTCCGCCACCGCCGCCGCTGCTGTCGGCCGGGCCAATTCCCGCGCGGCCCGCGCCAGCGCCTCCCGCGCCGACGCCGCGGCCAGCGATTCCAAGGCCGCCCGCAACGGTGGGCCGTTCAGCTCGGGCGACAGCCGGTCCTCGAGGAGCACCGCGGCCCCGCGCTCGGCCAGCACGCGGGCGTTGGCGTGCTGGTGCCGGTCACGATGGTACGGGTACGGCAACAGAATCGACGGTTTGCCCAGAACCGTGAGTTCCGCCAGCGTCGAGGCCCCGGCCCGCGACACGACCAGGTCCGCCGCCGCCAGCGCCAGCGCCATGTCCGCCGTGAACGCGAGCACGCCGGCCGGCACGCCCGCCGCCGCGTAGGCCGCTCGCACGGATGCTTCCTCGGCGGGCCCTGACAGGTGGAGGAGTTGCCACTCCGGATGGGCGGCGTGGAAATCGGGCCACACGCGGACGAGGGCCTGATTGACCGTGCTGGCTCCCTGCGACGCCCCGGTGACCAGCAGCACCGGGCGGCCTGGGGTCAACCCAAAACGCCGCCGCCCGGCCTCCCCGTCCGCCTGGGCAAAATCCGCCCGAATCGGGCAGCCGAGCGCTTCGCACGCGGTTCCGGGCGGGAAATGTCCGCGCGACACCTCCCACTGAAGCACAACTAGGTCGGCGTAGCGCGCGAGATGGCGATTCGCCCGTCCGGGAATCGCGTCCGGATTCAGGATCGCCGTCCGAATGCCCAGCCGCCGCGCCGCAACCACCGCCGGCCCGGCGGCGTACCCGCCCAGCCCGAGAACAGCGGCGGGTCGATGTTGTCGCAGGTAGTCGGTGGCCGCGGCGACACTCCGACGCCAAGCCCATAGGAACGCCGGCCAGCGCAGCGGGTGCAGCGTGAACGGTCGGACCGGCTGCTCGATCTGCTCGTGGCCGGTCGCCTGGAGCAGTTGTCGGTCCAACGCACGGGTCGTGGTGAAGAACGTGATGCGGGCGCTGGCCTCGCGCCGCGTCAGGGCCTCGACGACGGCCAGACCGGGAAACAGATGACCGCCCGTGCCCCCGCCGGCCATGACAACATGAGTTGCGGACATGGCGGCATCGTCGGAGCGCCGCTTCCGGTTTGCAAGTGCCGCCGCGCCCCGGCCCCGCCCCTCACTCGCGTGAGGGGTTCGGATCGGCGCCCCCGCGGGGTTCGGATTCACGCGTATGGGGAGGTACTGTCGATCCGAACCCCCGACGCCAGTCGGGGGCCGCTCGCCCTCGGCGTGGGCACTCGCCCCTCACTGGCGTGAGGGGTTCGGATCGGCGTCACCGGCGTCAACCCGCGAACCGCGGGCGGCCCGGCACGATTACGCTGACGAGCGCGTTGATGATTAGCGCCGCAACGAACGCCAGCGGCAGGTTGTACACGTGGACGCCCGCCAGTTCATTGCCCAGGAAGTGCCGCCACAGCAGGGCGACCGCGAAGCCGGTGACCATGCCGGCGAGGCAGCCGGCGTACGACGCCCGCTTCCACAGCAACAACAGGATCACCTGCGGGCCGAATGACGCCCCGAGAATCGCCCAGCCGTAGTCGAGCACGTATTTGTAGACTTGCACCTGCTGGTCGTACACAAGCCAGACGGCGATCAGGCCGAGCGCGGCGACGACGGCCCGGTTCAACCACGGGTGGGCCCCCGTCTCCGACCGCTTGACCAGACGCGCGTACAGGTCGTTGGCCGCCGAGCTGGCCGCGACGACAAGCTGGCTGTCGGCGGTCGAGCAAATCGCGGCCAGCACCGCGGCCAGCACCATGCCCGACAGCACGCCCGGCAGCAGGTTGATCGCCGCGACGACCAGGCTCAGCTCACCGTCGAACAGCTTGGCGGTCCAGGCGTCGTGCTCCTCGGTCATCGCGCGGGCGAACAGCCCGATCGTCACCGCGCCCCAGTACACGCAGAAGCCCCAGACGACCGAGACGATGCCGCCGACGCGGGCCGCCTGCCGCCCGCGCAAGGCCATGAAGCGGACGAGCACATGCGGCTGGCCGGGATAGCCGAAGTTAATGCCCAGGGCACCGCTGCCCAGCAGAAAGCCCAGGAAGGCCGGCGCGGCCAGGTCGGGGAAGAACCGCAGCAAATCGCCGGCTTGGCCGCCGTCGGGGACCACCGGGGCCAGCAGCGTCGTGACAAACCCGTAGCCGCCGTGGACGATCAGCAGGTAGATCGGGAATACCACCAGCGTGCCGACCATGAGCAGGGCTTGAAGGAAGTCGGTCCAGCACACGGCCCGAAATCCGCCGCTCACCGTGTAGATCAGCACGATCCCCGCCCCGATCCAGACGCCCTGATGGTACGTGATGTGAAAGGTCTCCGCGGTGAACGTGGCGGCGAACGCCTTGCCGGCAGCGGCGAACTGGGCGGCGACGTACAGCACCATCGCCACCAGGATCACGACGACGGAAAGGATGCGGAGCAGCGGCCGGCGTTCGCGGAAGCTGAACGCGAGGAAGTCGGGCAGTGTCAGGGCCCCCAGCGCCCGCGACCGGTCGCTCAGTTGCCCCGCGATGACAAACCAATTGAACAGATACCCCAGCAGGCAGCCGGGGATGATCCAGTACGCCTGCACGCCGTTGGTGAACGCCCACCCGACCAGTCCCAGCGTGACCCAACCGGATTCGCTGGAGGCGGAAGCCGACAGGGCCGCGACCCACGGCCCCAGGGAACGGCCTGCCAGAAAGAAGTCCTCGTCACTGCGCCGGGCGTACCGTGCCGAATACAGTCCAAGCAGCACGATCGCCAGCGTGTACGCCGCGAACGAGACGACCACGACCGACATCGCCGCCTCCCGCCACACCGCGCTGGGATGAGGACACTCAGCGCTGGGATTATGGCGTGATGCGGTCGCGTGGACAACGCGCCCCCTTCGCTCTGTCGAGCCAAGGCTGCTCGGGACTGCTTCGCCGGGAGGCCCGTCCTCCCGCAGACGCGACCAAAACGGCCGGTCGTCGTTTACGACTTCCGCGTGTACTCGATCGTCATCATCTTGTACTCTTTGCCCGTCTTGGGATCGGGGCCGTACATCTCAAACGTCTTGGTGTTAGGGCCGGTGGTCGTCTCGACTTCGCGCATCACCGCTGGCTTCTTCGCGATCGGGCAGTTGTAAGCGAGTTTCCAAGTCATGGTCTTGCCGTCGGCGGACAACTCGCCCGTCCCGTGCATGATGCCGGTGCCGCAATTGTCGATCCACGCGGTGACATACTGCTGCGTGACGTTGTCGAAACCGTACAAGCCGAAGCCACTGAACGGCCCCATGCCCGGCATGTCGCCGCTGATCTCGCACTGCACAAAGCGGCCGTCCATGGCGGATTTGATGGTGGTCGTGCATTCGCTCGTGATCGGCTCCGCCCCGGGGCCCATCCACATCGTGGTCTTGCCGTGCCACACGCCGACGTCCCGCGTCAGGTGCTCGTGCATCTTCCCCGGCGTGGCCGCCGCCGTGCAGGCCTGCATGTCGGCTTCCGTCCACCCCGGCGGCAGTTTCATCTCCGGCTGCTGCTCCGCGCCGGGCTTGGGCTCCTTCGCCTGCTGGGCAATGGCCAGCGACCCCACCAACACCAGGGCGCCGGCGGCGCACAACGAGACAAACGTACTCCGAACGCGCATGACTCTCTCTCCAAGTAGAGGGACGCGGCCGACGCTTCTTTGCGGCCGCCCAATACCGGCCCGAACCGGTACCTAATCTTAGCACGACCGGCGTACGCGACAACCCCCTTCCGACCTCTTCACCCACCCCGGCCCGCGCTCAGGAATGACTGCAAGTCCGCTTCGTCCACTTCCGGCTCGCCGGGGCTGACGTGGTCGAGGTGCCCGGCGCCCAGCCAGCGCTCCAGTTCGTCCACTTGGGCGAACAGGTGCGTGAACGAGTCGACGATGAACAGCAGCGGCTGGTAATGGTCGATCTCGAAGTACTGGTTGATGACCCACTCGAGTTGGAACGGGTAGCGCTGCACCCGTGGCGAATCCACGGCGTGGGCCAGCTCGCCGAAGGAGCTAAGCAGCCCGCTGCCGTAGGCCCGCAGGCCGCCGTTGTCGCGCATCAGCCCAAACTCGACCGTGAACCAGAAGAAGCGGGCCAGGGCCTTGATCCGGCTCTCCACAACGCGAACCCGCTCCTTCTCGTCCGCGATGGATTGGGCGGTTTCGGCGGCGGCCCGCGCGACCTCGCCGAAACGCACCAGCACGTCCGCGAACACGCGGTCCGTGTGCATCGGCACGTGCCCGGCGACGTCGTGGAAGATGTCGGGCTCGGGCAGGTAGTCGAGCGACCCGCCGTCGCGGATCGTGATCGTGGTCGGAAACGCCCGCTGCCGCAGGCAGTCGAAGAACACGTACGCCGGCACGTAGCCGCTGACCGCCTTGGCCGTGAAACCCGACAGCGGCCGCAGGAAGCGGTTGATATCTTCCAACCGTGGGACGGCGTCCGGGTCCAACGCTAGTTGCCGCACGCCTGCGAGGAACTTGGCGTTGGCGTACCGCTCCCAGCGCGGCCGCATCCGGGCATACAGCCGGCGCCAGGTGTCCTGGTTCTCGTCGCTGTACAGCTCGTACGGTTGACGGATGAACAGCTCGCCCCCGGCTCGCGCCTGCTCAATGAACGGGGCCCTCGTGGTGGTGAGTCCGACGGCGGTCTCGGGCATGGCGGTCCTCCTTCGGCCTGCCCGATTGTAGGCGGCCCACGCTGTACAAGGTCGTCAGTGCCGCGCCCACAACCTCACCGACGCACGCCAACCCCAGCGCGCCGGCGGAGACGAGCGACACGGCGGCCCCGGCGCGCAATCCCGGCGGTCGATAGACCCCGTCCACGCGCACCGTTGCCCCCGGGGGGATACGCACCGCCAACAGCCAGCCGTCCGCGGGTTCGATCTCGGCCGGGCGACCGTCAACCGTGACGCTCCAGCCCGGCAGGGCCAGCTCGGAAACGACCAGCAGCGGCTCAGGCGACGGTGCCCCCACGCCGGCCGTCGTCGTCGGTCGGCTCGTCGGCCACGTGTCCACCCAGACCGAGAACGCCGACGGGCCCTGCCGTTCGTACCGCGCCGCGCCCGGCTGGGCGGGATCGGCGAAGAACGCCCAGCCGGCGGCGGACGGATTGGCGTACAGCCGCCAGCCCGCGTCGGTGGTCAGCACCAGGTCACAGTCCGCCGGGGCGGGCACGTCCGCGTCGCACACCAGCACCCAGCCGACGTTGCACGCTCGCATCCAGCTCGTGTCCGCGAGCAGCTCCGTCACCCACCAGGACTCCCCCCACGGATGAAAGCCAAGCCGGCGGACCACGCTGCGCGGCTGAAACGGCCCGTAGTCCGGCAGCGCCACAATGCCGCGCAGCACATTCGTGTTGGCCACTGCTTTCTCGACCGGCTCAACGTACTCGCCCGGCGTCCACCCACGCCGCGACGTGACCACCCAAAGGCGGTGCGGCGATTCGGCCACCCTATCCATCCACCCGGCCGGGCGTCGGGGCGTCAGCAGGTCGGCGGGCGTGCGGGCGTCGGTGGGCACGTCGATGGTCCAGCCGATGACGCCCAGATCGACCGCCACCAGGACCGCGAGCCACGTCAGTTCCTGCGGCTGCTGCCAGCGCCGCGCGACGTGCCGCAGCAGCAGCAGTGATACGAGAATGACCAGCACCGGCACCCACACGGCGGCGCCGCCGGGACGCAGCGCGTGGAGCGCGGTCGCCCGCAGGTCGGCCGGCAACAGCGGCGTCGCCAGCGCGACGAGTCCGACCGGGACCGCAACGAGGGGGAGCGTGGCGACGACCGGCCGGCGGGTCCACCGCAGCAAAGAGGCGCGCAGCCGGGCGCGGCCGGGGGTCGGGGCGGCGCCCAGGTCGTGCAACGTGACGGCCGCGAGGGCCGCCGCCGCCACATTCACCAGGAGAATGGCCCGGGCCGGGCAACGAAAGAGGCTGCTACCGGGGAGCCAGTAGAGCAACGGACAGACGGGGCCGAACTGACCGAGGGCCAGCAGCAGGCCGCACAGGGCGAGCACGGCCCACGGCCGGCGGCGTGCGTCATGGCGCCAGCCGCGGCGTAGCGCGAGCACCGCCAGCAGCAGCGGCACGATGCCCATGTAGCCGAATTGCTCGACCTGGTGCGACGGGCCCCAGTAGGCCTGGTCGAAGAGGTTTGGGGTGCGCTGGCCGAAGAACATCGGCAGCAACCAACCGATCGCCGAGACGGGGTTCCAACTGTTTTCGACGAAATCCGCGTACGTCCGTTCGACGCGCGTGCAAAGGCGTACATAGTCGGCGGTCGGGAGCCACTGCACCGCGAACAGCCCCGCGGCGGTCGCGTACGCCAGCAGCCAACGACCCGCGACGCGCGACCAGGCCGCGCCGCCGGGCCGCACACGCGACAGCAGGAACGCCAGCCCGCCGACGCCGGTCAGGGCGGCGACCTGAACATGTCCGGCCAGGGCCTGGAGCGCGATGACCGCGGCGGCGGCCGTGAGGTGACGCAGGCTGCAACGCGACGCGGCGCCGACCGCCGGGTCGTCGGGCGTCGCGAAGCGCAGGAGCCGCCAGAGTACCCAGGGCGTCCAGGCGGCGGCGTGTTGCATCGTGAAGTGGGCGCGGTGGGCCAGCAGAAACCCGCTAAAGGCGAACGCCAGGCCGCCGAAGAGGGCCGCGCGCCGGTCCAGCCCCCACGCCCGCAGCAGCCGGTACATACCCCACAGCGCCAGGCTGTAGTGGATCCACAAGCTTGCCGGATAAGCCCACCGCGGCGACATGGCCGCGAACAGCCATGAGGACGGGTAGAAGAAGGCGGTTTGTGGGTCGGCGAGGTACGGGCGGCCGAGCCCGGTCCAGGGGTTCCACCACGGCCACTGCCCGGCCTGGAGGGTGTCGTGAAAGAACGTCCGCGCGGGGTAGTAGTAGAGAACGTCGTCCTCGCCCGCGCCGAGCCCGCCGAGTTGCCACACCGGCGTCAGCATCAAGCCCGGCGCCAGCACGACGACGACCGCGATAACCAACCGCGCCGCTCGCATCGTGCGGATGGTATCGTCGGCGCGGCGAGCGCGCAACACGACGGCCGGCAACTGCAAGTGGCCGAGGCGTCCCCGCCTGTGGTTCCACGCCGGGTAGGACGCCCACCGCCTCCTGTAGCGCCGGACCTCCGAGTCCGGCGTTCTTACGGGCCCGGAGCGCCAGCGACGGGTCCGGCGGATGCCATCCGGCCGTCGCGCTGCGCGGGCCCCACGCTGGCACTTGGGGCCCGTTCAGCGGGTGGCCGCCGGCCGGTGGGGCGTACGGCCGGTGCGGAGCCCGGCCGCTACGGACCGGTCAGGATGCGGACGAACGGGTTGATGTCGCCGAAGTCGACCAGCCCGTCGCCGTTGCAGTCACCCTGGAGCAACCGGCAGTCCGGGAACTTCTGCTGGTAGGCCGCCGGGTTGGTCAGCGCCAGCACGAACGGGTTGATGTCGCCGAAGTCCTCCGCGCCGTCGCAGTTCAGGTCGCCCGGCCGCGGAACGATGAGACGGGCCTTGTCGCTGACGTAGTTGCCGCAGTCGTCCGTGAGCCACACGTCGTAGTAACCGTTGTCGTCGTAGTTGGCGGCGTCGATGTTCAGCGTGTGCGTCAGGACGCCGGTGTAGTGCCCGGTGTTCTCCAGGTCCACGTCATCCTTGCGCCACTGGTAGTGCAGCGTCCCTTGCGTGGTGCTCGCGGCGACGTGGAACGTGACCGGACTGCCGAAGAACACCAGTTGCGCCGCGGGCTGCTGCGCAATCGTGATGAACGGCGAGACGTGCAGGACGGTGCCCTGCTCGCCGGCTTGGTAGCCGCTGCCGCCGGCGGCCGTGATCAGCGCGGGGTTCATCTGCCAATCGCACGTATAGACCGCGATGCGGCCGCCGGCACCCCCACCGGCTTGCAGGGGCCCCGCGCCCCCGTCGGCGCTGATCGTGCCGGAGCCGGACAGGCGTCCGACCTCGAGGAGGACGCTGCCACCGGCGCCGCCGCCGCTTCCGGAGAAGCCGTACGCTTCCTGGCCGTCGCTCCCGTCGGCCCGCACGGCGCCGTTGACAATCAACGTGCCACCGGCCGTGATGCGGAGGACGCCGCCGCCCGCGCCGCCGGGCTGATAGTACGTCGTGTGGGCCCCGCCGCCGCTCCCCATGTCCAGCGGTGTGAAACGGGAGCCGTACGCACTCCCACCGGGGACACCGGTTCCGCTGTTCCCGCCGCGGCCCCCGTATCCAGCGCCGCTGGCGTAGTAGGGTGCCTCCATGCCGGCACCTGGCCCCGTGGAAGTCGGGTGGCCGAGCGCGGTCGCGTCGATGGCCCCCCCGGCCTCGATTTCGATGTGGCCGACGGCCCGCAGTTGAAATGAGGGGTTCCCCGCGACCGGCGCGATGACTCCCCCGGCCTGAACGAGTACCGCTCCGAAGTCGACCGTCGTGTCGATCTCCACGCGCCCGCCCTGCGTCACACGCAGCAGGTCGGCGGTGAGCGCCGTACCGCCGCTCAGCGCGAGACGGGCGCCCGTTCCCACGGCCACCTCGTCGAACCCGTCGGGCGCGAGCGAAGGGGTGGCCTCACCCGCGTGGCCGCCGTTGGCCACCGTGAGCAGACCGTCGAGCTGACCGCCGACCTTCGTGAAGACGGTGCCCGCGCCGGCGTACTGGCCGCCTCGGTCACCGATGGCGGTGAGGGTGCCCGTGAACGTCGTGGCGGTCGCGTGGATCGCAACGCGCCCGCCGGCCCCTCCGCCGGAAGTTCCGTTGTTGCAGCCCAGGCCGTAGCCCCCGTTCGCGGTGAGGCTGCCCGCGCCCGTCAGATGGCCGACGGTGAGGCACACCGTGCCGCCGGCCCCGGCGCCGCTGGCCTGTGTGTCGTACGCGCGCTGTCCGTTGCCCCCATTGGCCGTGACCACGCCATTGAGCACGAGGGTCCCGCCAACCTGGAGCGTGATGCAACCGCCACCCGCTCCGCCCGGAGCCCAGCTCGTGCTGCCGCCGCCGCTGCCGTGGGCCACGGGCAGCTTCACATCATCATAGCTGCTGCCCCCGGCATGACCGCCGCTGGACGGCGCGCCGCAACCGCCGTGCCCGCCGCCGCCGGCAATAAAGGCGCTGCCGGCCCCGGCCCCGGGGCCGCTGCCGGCGGGGTAGCCCTGCTCGCTGGCGTCGATACGACTGGCCACGAGGCTGCCTTCGGCCCCCTGGACGACGACATCGCCCACCACCGCCAATTGCAGGCCGCCCGGCAGCGCTGCGGCGTGTGTGACGACGCCGGGAGCGTTAGCGGCGTTGCGCTCGACGATCAAGCTGTCGAGCGAGAGCGGCACGTTGATCGTCACCACACACCCCCGCACGATCACGTCCTGATTCTGGTACGTACCGGCGTTGCCGGCGTCAATGGTGGTGCTGCTCGTGATGACGATCGGGTCGGCAAGTGCCACAGATACGAGATAGAGTAGTGTTGATAGGACGGCCAGTGCGGGTCTCATGCTTCCCTTCCCTCGCGATTTTGCACACGGGTGCGGTCCGGCACCCTACTGAGTCGGCCGGGGCCGCAGACAATGCAGGCCCAAATCCCATGACCGGCTCACTCTTGAAAGCGTGCGGCCCCGGGCCGCGCCACGCCCGCGCGGGGCGATTCGGAAGACGGTTGTCGCGCCACGGCACTCGGTAACCCCACGCCGTGTTATTATCCGCACCGCATCGGGCGACGCGTCCCGGCGCGTCGCGACCGGCGGCGTCACGGGCACGCCGCCGGTCGCAGGGAGGACGCGGCCGGCTTGGGATGGGCCGGCCGCTTGCCATGCGTTGCTACGGACCGGTCAGGATGCGGACGAACGGGTTGATGTCGCCGAAGTCGACCAGCCCGTCGCCGTTGCAGTCACCCTGGAGCAACCGGCAGTCCGGGAACTTCTGCTGGTAGGCCGCCGGGTTGGTCAGCGCCAGCACGAACGGGTTGATGTCGCCGAAGTCCTCCGCGCCGTCGCAGTTCAGGTCGCCCGGCCGCGGAACGATGAGACGGGCCTTGTCGCTGACGTAGTTGCCGCAGTCGTCCGTGAGCCACACGTCGTAGTAACCGTTGTCGTCGTAGTTGGCGGCGTCGATGTTCAGCGTGTGCGTCAGGACGCCGGTGTAGTGCCCGGTGTTCTCCAGGTCCACGTCATCCTTGCGCCACTGGTAGTGCAGCGTCCCTTGCGTGGTGCTCGCGGCGACGTGGAACGTGACCGGACTGCCGAAGAACACCAGTTGCGCCGCGGGCTGCTGGGTGATCCGGATGGCGTTGGATCCGTGGAGGATCGTACCGACCTCGCCGTTCCGCCAGCCCGTGCCGCCATTCACGATGATCTGTGCGCCCGGCATTTGCAGATCACAGGTGTAGAGCGCGATCCGGCCGCCGCCGCCGCCGCCCGGCTCGCTGTAGCCGCCCTTGTTGCCGCCGTTGGCGCTGATTGTGCCGGCGCCGGCGATCGTGGCGGCCTCGATCCACAGGCTGCCGCCGGAGCCGCCGCCCCCGTTGGCGGATGGCGCGTTGGCTCCGTTGGCGCTGAGCTGCCCATCGACCGTCAGCACGCCGTCGACGATCAAATGGACCGCGCCGCCGCCGGCCCCGCCCTGCGTCGTACCACCGCCGCCGCTGCCCAGGGCGTCGGGTCTGGCGACGGAGCCGTACGCGGCCCCACCGACCGCGCCGGTGGCGCAGTTTCCGCCGCGCCCGCCGTAGCCGCCCCCGGCACCGCGGTTGTTCACCCAGCCGCCGGCGCCCGGTCCCGCCTGGCCTCCGTAGCCCTTTCCGTCAACGGAGATTACGCCGTTGGACGCGATCAGCGCGTTGCCGCCCACATTGACGGCGAGCATCGGCCCGCCCGCCAAGTGGGTGAGTTTCCCGCCGGCGGCGATGAGTAGATCGCGGCCGATGTTCAGCACTTCGGTCGGATAGGCCCAGGCGCCGTTGCCAATCGTCAAGTCCCCGGCGATCGAGCCGATCGGCGTGGCCGCCCCAACATTTCCGTTGTTGTCCAGCCACAGCTCGCCATACGGGTTCCCCAACTGGCGCCGATAGATCGTGCCGGCGCCGCCGCGCGTCCAACCCGCATTCCCGTACGCCGTTGTGGCACCCGAGAAAGTGTTGGTTCCATAGTAGATGGCGATTCGCCCGCCCGCGCCGCCGCCCGGCTCGCTGTAGCCGCCTTTGCTGCCGCCGTTGGCGGTGATCGTGCCGCTGCCGGCCAACGTACCGACGGTCAGGTAAATGCTCCCGCCCGCCCCGCCGCCGCCGTCGGCTGTCGAAGCCGCGGCACCGTTCGCGGTCAACACGCCATCGACGGTCAACGTGCCGCCCACGGTCGCCCGGACGGCCCCGCCGCCGCGACCACCCTGACTCAATCCGCCGCCGCCGCTGCCCAAGTCGATCGGTTCAAGGACCGAGCCGTAGGCCAAGCCGCCGGCGGCGCCGGTCGCGCAGTCGCCGCCGTTACCACCGTGCCCCCCGCCGGCGCCGCGACCGTTCACCCAGCCGCCGGCCCCCGGGCCGGCCCCGGGGGCGTACCCGCGCGTGTCCAGCGTCAGGTAACCGCCCGCCACAATGCTTGCGTGTTGCTGCACGCTGAGGTCAAGCAGGACCTCATTTGCGCTCGTCAGGTAGCCATCGGCCCCGACCGTCAGGTTCCGCAGGACGAGCGGCTCCGTCGGGTAGACGATCGCCTTGGCGGCTATACTCAGGTCGAACGCGATCGGCGAGGTGATGGGGGTCCAGGCGCCCGAGGTGCCGCCGTTCGACACGTAAAGCGCACCGACCGGATCGGCGTCGGCCTTGCTATAGATGGTGCCGGCGCCGCCGCGTGTCGACCCCGTGTTGCCGTAGGCCGTCATTGCCCCGGAGAAGGTCTTGCTTCCATAGTAGATGGCGATTCGCCCGCCCGCGCCGCCGCCCGGCTCGCTGTAGCCGCCTTTGCTGCCGCCGTTGGCGGTGATGGTGCCGCTACCGGCCAGCGTACCGACGGTCAGGTAGAGGCTCCCACCCGCCCCGCCGCCACCGGCGCTGGTCTGGGCTGCTCCGCCGTTCGCGGTCAACGCGCCATCGACGGTCAAGCTCCCTCCCACGGCCAGCCGGACGGCGCCGCCACCGGGACCTCCGTTGCCCGGGTCACCGCCGCCGCTGCCAAACGTGATCGGTTCGAGGACCGAGCCGTAGGCCAGACCGCCGGCGGCGCCGGTCGCGCAGTTGCCTCCATTCCCGCCGTGCCCCCCGCCGGCGCCGCGACCGTTCACCCAGCCGCCGGCCCCCGGACCGGCCCCGGGGGCGTACCCGCGCGTGTCCAGCGTCAGGTAACCGCCCGCCACAATGCTTGCGTGTTGCTGCACGCTGAGGTCAAGCAGGACCTCATTCGCGCTCGTCAGGTAGCCATCGGCCCCGACCGTCAGGTTCCGCAGCACGAGCGGCTCCGTCGGGTAGGCGATCGCCTTGGCGACGATGTTCAGGTCAAATGCGACCGGCGCGGTCACGGGCGTCCAGGCGCCGGAGTTGCCGCCGTTGGAGATGTAAACCGCGCCGACCGGATCGGCGTCGGCCTTGCTATAGATGGTGCCGGCGCCGCCGCGCGTCGAACCCGCATTCCCGTACGCCGTTGTGGCACCCGAGAAAGTGTTGGTTCCATAGTAGATGGCGATTCGCCCGCCCGCGCCGCCGCCCGGCTCGCTGTAGCCGCCTTTGCTGCCGCCGTTGGCGGTGATCGTGCCGCTGCCGGCCAACGTACCGACGGTCAGGCAAATGCTCCCGCCCGCGCCGCCGCCGCCGGCAGCGGCCTGAGCCGCGCCGCCGTTGGCTGTCATCGTGCCGTCGACAGTCAACGTCCCGCCCACGGCCAAGCGGACGGCCCCGCCGCCGGGACCCCCGTTGCCCGGGTCACCGCCGCCGCTGCCAAACGTGATCGGTTCGAGGACCGAGCCGTAGGCCAGACCGCCGGCGGCGCCGGTCGCGCAGTTGCCTCCATTCCCGCCGTGCCCCCCGCCGGCGCCGCGACCGTTCACCCAGCCGCCGGCCCCCGGCCCCCGGCCGGCCGCGTAGCCCTTGCCGCTGACGTCAACTCGGCTGCCGGGCTCAATCGTCACTGAACCCGAAATGTCGAGGTCCATGAAGTTGACGTGGGCATCGTTGTTCGTGGAGTGCGTCACGACGCCGTTGCCGCGAATCAGCAAGCTGTTGAAGGGGTGATAACCGTTGATCGTGACGGTGCAGCCGGTGATGATGATGTCCTGCCCGTCATACGTCGGGTCGTTGGCCGCGATGAGCGTGTTCTGCGTGAACTCGACGGCCCACGCCGCCGGTGCCACCAGGGCCGCGGCCAGCGCCGCGACCATCCACGTCGTCCGTTGAAATCGAAATCCGTGTCCCATGATTGCTATCCTCCGGAGAACACCCGGACCTTGGGGCGGCCGACCGCATGCCACATGGCGGCGCCGCGCCGCATGTCCATGCGCCGGATCCCGCCCCCATGCTTCTTCACGCTTCTCAAGCGCAGCGGGCGAGTTGGCGCCACGATGGACGAGCGGGTTTCCGGGCGGGTTCAGCGGGTGGGAAGCGATGTGGGTTCAGCGGCGGCCGATAACCAACGCGGCCAGCTTGTGTCCTGGGCTGCACGGTGCAGCAGGACCTGGGCGAAATGCTGCTCCAGGAAGCGGAATATCTGCGAGTCGCGGCAGGACTCCAGATAGGCCAGTCCGGCCGCGCGGTTGCCGCGCCCCAACTCGCGCAGCGCGATGAGAAACGCGAACTCGCAGCGCGGTCCGGGGACGCCACCCGCGGCGGCCAGCAGGCCCGCCGCGTCCAACCGGCCCGCCAGATACTCGATCGCCGGGCCGGGCGTGCCGCCTTCGCCGTCCTCCGACGTCAACTCGGCGGAGTCGCGCGCGGCGAGCGCCGCAATCGCCCCCGCCGCCGCTTCGTGTTCGCCCAGCCATTCGGCCATGACAATGGCAATGAAGACGGCGTTGGCATGCGTGCGGTGGCGCTCGAGCGTGTCGCGGCAGACGCGATAGGCTTCGTCCCGGCGGCCCAGTTCCGTCAGCATGAGCGCTTGCTGAAAAGCAAGCGGATAGTAGTTAGGTGCCGCGGCCCGCTGGGGTTCAATGGCGTGCAGCGCCGCCTCCGTTTGCCCGAGTGCATATAGCATCATCGCGTGCTTGTGGACCAGGGCCGGGTCCACCTGGCCGGTCGTTTCCTGCTTGACGGCCAAGGCCTGGGCATAGGCCTCCGCGGCCCCGGCGAAGTCGCCGACGCACCGGAGATAGTTGCCCTGTTGAACAAACACCTCCATCTCGTCGGGCCGGCGGAGCCGCAGGGCCTCCGCCAGGTCCGCCCGGCAGTTCTCCAGCCACGCCTCGCGGTAAGCCCGCAAGTCCGGTTGCGTCGCCGCGTAGGACGCGGCCGCAAGCCAGCCGTGGGCCCGACTGGCATACGAGAGCGACGACTTCGGACGGAAGGTCACCAGCGCGTCGTAGTCGTTGAGCATCGCGGCCAGCTCGTCCCGCGCCCCCTCGGACAACAGCCGCATCGCGCGAAACTGGGCGCGGGCATTGATGGCGGGCGTGAACTCCGCCCGCAAATCAATCGCCCGATTGAACGAGGCGGCCGCCCGGCTGCGCTGGATGCCGCTCAACGCCAGGCCGTGCAGATACCAGCCAAGCCCGGTTTGGATGTCCGCTTCGTGGACCCGGTCCAGCAGCCGCTGCCGGTTGGGATAGTCCGAAGTCATCGAGTACGCCCACGCCAGGGCGAGGGTGGCTTCGACGTGCCCGGGGGCCTTCTGCAGCGCGCGGGTCAGATGAGGCACGGCCTCGCGGCCCTGGAAGGCCGTCAACGGAATGAGGGCGCGGCCCAGGTGCAGCTCCACGGAGTCCACGCCCAGCGCGCCGGCCCGATCCAGCAAACGTGCGGCCGTAACCCGGTCCTCGTCGAACAGAATGGCTTGGGTGGCCTCCTCCACACACCGCTGCCCCTCCAGGTGCCGCAGATTCACGAGCAACCCGATCGCCGTGATGCTCAACACCGCCACCAGCACCGCCGCCAGCGTCAGCCATCGGTGCCGCCGGACAACGCGGGCCGCCTTGACCACCAGCAACGTCCGCCGCGCGCGAATCGGCTCGCCATCGAGGAACCGCCGGCAATCCTCCGCCACGTCGCGGGCCCGCGCGTAGCGCCGCTCCGGCTCCTTCTCCATGCACTTGGCGACGATGGTCTCCAGGTCGCGCGGGATGGCGGGATTGAGCCGGCGCAGCGGCGGCGGATCGGCGAACGTGATCCGGTTCAGGACGATTTCGCGTGACTCGCCGTCAAACGCCGGCCGCAGCGTCAGCAGCTCGTACAGCGTCGCCCCCAGCGAGTAGATGTCCGTCCGGGCGTCCACCCGCGAGCGACCGCCGCGGGCCTGCTCCGGCGACATGTAGCGGGCGGTGCCGAGCACGTCACCGGCAACGGTGAGCGTCGTCAGGGCGTCCACGCGGGCCAGCCCAAAGTCCGTGATCCAGACGTTGTCGCGGGCATCGAGCAACAGGTTCGACGGCTTCACGTCGCGATGGACGATGCCCTCGTTGTGGGCGTAGTCCAGGGCCTCGGCCGCCTGCTGACCCCAGCGGGCAACGCGGCGGAAGTAATCACGCCCCGGCGGCGTGGCCGCCTGCCGCAAGCGAACCAGATGCTCCGCCAGCGAACGCCCCTCGATGTACTGCATCACGTAGTAGTGGATGCCCTGCTCCTGCCCGATCGCGTACACGGGCACGATGTTCGTGTGGTGCAGCCGGCCGGCCGTCGCGGCCTCGCGCCCGAAACGCTCGGGGGCACTGCTCGACAACAGAACGCCCGCGGGCAGGACCTTCAGCGCCACCCGGCGGTTCAGCGACGTCTGGATCGCCTCGTACACGACCCCCATGCCCCCGCGGGCCACCTCGCGGACGATGCGGTACTCGCCAAGCTGCTGGCCGCGCTCCAGTTTCGACGCGTTCAGCGCCCGGCTTGTCGCCTCCACGAAGTCCAGCGTCTTGAATACGCCCCGCAATGACTCGGCCAGTTCCGGGTAACGACGAAGATAGCTCTCCTGGTCCGGTTGGCGGCCGTCGGCCAGCTCCTGGAGGTAGCGGTCCAAGACCGCTTCCAAGCTGGAACTGTCGCCGGCCGACGGGGCATTCGACGTGGGGTCGGTGGACCTCGGCGGGTCAGACGGCATCGCCCAGCAGCTCCCGTAGACGGATCAGCGCCCGCACGCACAGGCTGCGCACGGCCCGCTCCGTACGGTCCATCTTCGCGGCTGTCTCGGCGACACTCAACTGGCGCAAGTAGCGCAAATCAATGACTTCCCGCTGGTCGGCGCTGAGCTGGTCCAAGGCCCGGCGCAGCAGCCGCTCCCGGTTGGCCCGGTCCGCGGCCCGGCTGGGGCTGGTCAGCGACCCGGCCAGGGCGTCAAACAGCGGATTCAGCGAATCGTCGTGGCCCAGGTCGCCCGCTCGGACGTCCCCCGCCCGTTTGATCGTCTGGAACGCCTGTCGGTCCACGTCGCAGATGCGATTGAGGGCAATCCGCCGCAGCCAGGCAAAGAAGCTATCGTGCCCGCGGTCCACGAACTGGTCGATACTGTTGAGCACGTCCACGTAGACCTGCTGGACGACATCCTGCGACTCCAGTCGCTGCCGGAGCCGGTCGCCCAATTCCGCCCGGATGGAGTCCAGCAGCCGTTGGGCATGGGCCTGGAGCAGCTCGGTCAGGGCCGCCTCATCACGCTGGCGGGCGCGGGCGATCAGGCTCTCCAGATTGTCGGGCTGCACGCTCGCCATGTCGGGCCTCCGCTCCCTCAAGCGTGCTCGCCGGCGTCGCGCTTCGCTCATCCGTCAGGCCCCAACCGGGGGGCGTGGTACCCCACCGCCACCGGGCGCGTGCCCGGACGGTAATCCGTTTCTGGAGGCTATCGGCTGCCGGGCGGGGGCTCAAGAAGACTGGCCCCCGGGCCATGACCCCGCGAGCAGAACCGTTAGCATGTTTGCGCGGCGCGGGCCAAGACGGTGCGCAATGAACGGCCCCTTGGAACAGGCCAGGGAAGCGGTTGCCCACGCTCGGAGAAGGTCGTGAAGCTCGGCGTCGTGGTCGTCGTGCGGCGGGACGGGCGGTACCTGGTCATCCGCCGGGCCGCCGGCGTGCCGGCGCCGGGCGCCTGGTGTTTCGTGGGGGGGGCGATTGAGCCGGGCGAGCAGCAGCAGGATGCGGTCGTCCGCGAGTTCCGCGAGGAGGTCGGCGCGAGCGTGCGCCCGGTTCGCCGCCTCTGGCAATATACGTCGCCGGATGGCAGGCTCTGTCTGCACTGGTGGCTGGCCGAGTGGAACGGGGAGCCGTTGAAGCCCGATGCGGCGGAGGTGGCCGAGGTGCGCTGGTGTACGGCCGATGAGTTGACCGCGTTACCGGGCCTCCTGGACAGCAACCGCGAGTTCCTGCGGGTTATCGGCGGGCGACTCGACGACATCGAGACCGGATAGTCAACAATAG
>CAYWYJ010000066.1:0-20228 GCA_964462635.1 uncultured Planctomycetales bacterium | reverse complement strand
AGTACGGCGGGGTATGGGGCTTCGGAGACATCAACCCCTTCGTGGACCTGCTGGCGGGCGGCTGGTGATCGCGGCGGGCACGGCTCGAGCTCGACAGGAGCCGTTTGCCGCGGCGGCTTCATCGTCGGTCACGACCAGGACGAATGCCGTTTGAGCCATTAACGTTGGTGTGCGTGCGGCCGAGGCCCACGCCCGGGGCGGGATTATACGACAGAAGAGTCCTCCCGGCGCGGGTTCAAGACCTTGCGACGACCCCCATCTTCCGCCGGCACGAGAAGAGGGCCTCCCGGTCGGGAGGCCCTCTCTGGGACCGTCAATCGCACCTGGCGGCGGTCGGCGTCCGCGGCCGCGTCAATCAGGGCTCGCAGTCCATTCGCTGGAAGACCATGTCCGCTCGCTCGGTGGAGTCGTCGTCGCCCTCTATCATGCGGAGACGGAGTTCGTTGCCAACCAGAGTTGCCAAGTACTCGGCCACCGTTGGGGGATCGTCGGTGAAGACCTCATAGCGACGGTCAAACGGGTTGTAGGCGCGTGTCCGCTCCCCCACGACGCGGATGCGGTTCTCTCCGACGATTTCGTAGCGTTGTTCGTTCACGAACACCGCGGGATACAGGCCACCCGCGACCGTCATGTTCCAGACCTCGGCTGTGCCGTCGCTCCTGAATTCATAGGCTTGGTAGACGTCGATCCTCACCGCCTCCTCGCCTCGAGCCGCGTCGGGGGCGTACGCCCCCCAACACCCGACCACGCCCGCAAGTGCCGCCACCGTTGAACCAACGTCGGTTGGCAGTGGCTCGGGTTGGGTAAACGCTTCCTTGTGTTCAAACACGTAGCGCAAAGCGGGGTTCAGGTCGGCCGGCAATGTCTGTTCGAAACTGAGGGGGCATCCGGCGACGCACAGCAGGGTCGCCATGGCGAGCGCCGGCGCCAGGGCGCAAAGCGTCGAGGACGCGCACCGGCCGCCCGGCGTACCACTTCTTGTTGAGAGCGCATTCGGATACATGTCAATTACCTCCGTTGTCTCTAGCACCGCCCGAACAAATGGCAGAGGATTATCGACAGGCCACACGGATCACACGAATGGCAGGGGTTGCTTACGCTGCAGTACCAGCAGTCTTGGTAACACTGCTCACAGTCACGGCAACCCAGGAACAGAAACACCCGAGGGAGCTTCTGTTTGATGAGGTGACAAAACAGACGCTGGGTCTGACAGCATATCTTGCCCAGTTGCCACCACGGCCCCGCGTTGCAGCCGTCCTCTATGCAGTAGTTCGCACTGGCGATCCCCGTTGGCACCATGAACACGACCGCCGCAGCGCCGTCGCTGCATCGAATGCGCAGCTTCAGGTGTTGGAGAATCGCATCGGCGTCCGGCGCAATGACGTCGAGATCGAAAGCCGCGTCCTCAATCCCGGGAACCTCCGGAACCACCACGCCTTGGAGGAACGCCGGCGTGTAAGCGGTCTGGTTCCACTGGTCCAGTGTTTCCTGGCTGTAGATCGTCGCCCACACCTGAATGTCCGCTGGCACGGGATAGACCGACGGCGATGTGCTGATCACGGCCACACCGCCCAGGTCATTCAGGCTGGCGTGCAGAGCGACGACATCTTGAAACTCCTGGGGGTTGTCGGTGACGATGACGCTGTCCGTCGGGTCTGGATCGGGCCCCGGTGGAGCGGCCGTCTCGTCCAAGATCACCAAGACTGGTAGCTCGCTGCCGCACGAGCCGCCGTCGGCGTACGCCGCCCAGGCGAATACGCCGGCGGCGACAACCGCCGCGGCCACACCCAACACCCCCCCCACGCGCATCCACCCACAGCGCGCGCTCTTCCCATTTCTCTCTTCGTGCCTCATGGAAATCTCCCGACTCGCCCTCCCGATGTCGCCGCGCCCCGTGGGCGAGTCTCCCGGCGGCGCAGCGGTGACACGCACAAGGAAGTATGCCCCCCCCCCCCCGCGCTGTCAAGCGAAATCCACGGTCGGTACGCCGCGGATGCTAGTCCGATAACGGCGACTCACTGACAACCCTAAGTGAGCGAGCGCAAGGGGGCGACAGACATCCGAACGCGAAGCGCCAGCGAGCGCAGCCGGCCGTCGGGCTTGCTTGCGCTGCGCGTTCTGATCGGCGCCGCTGGTTCGCGCACGATCATGTAGTAGTCCGCCGCAGAGGTGGCGACGGCCCCGGAGCGTGCCGCGACCGTCGGGGAGCGGGAAGACGAAGGTTGCTCCCGCCCCCTGCTCCCTCACGGTCGCGGCTCGGATCGCGTCCGTTGCGAGAACTCAAGCGCGACGGCGCGCTACGGCGCTGCGGCCGTGGGCACGACCCGGTCACGACGCCACGTCAGCGCGAGCCACCCCGTCACGCCCGCCAGGATCAGCGGGCCGCCGAAGAGCGTGGCCGCGGGGGGAGTCTCGCCGACCAGGAGGTAAGTCCAGATCGGGTTGAGGATCGGCTCCAGCAGGAGGATGAGTGCCGCCCGGTGCGCCTCGATGTGCTGGAGGGCCCACGAAAAGAGCACGTACGGCGTCGTGAACTGCACGAGGGCCAGCAGCAGGATTAGCCCCCATTGCGGACTCGTCAGCGCGAACGTGCCCCATATCGCGACCGCCGGCAGCAACAGCAGCCCGGACCCGAGGGCGTTGATCGCCGCCACGACGGTGGGGTGAACCGGCCGCAATCCGCGCAGCAGGACGGTCAGCGTGCCATACCCCCACCCGCTGACCAGGGCCACGAGCAGCCCGGGCAGGTCGGTCCGGGGGTTGCCGGCGAAGATCACGCCCACTCCCGCCATCGCCACCAGCAACACCAGCCCTTCGATGCGCCCCGGCCGCTCGTTCAGCAGCAGCGGCGACAGCAGAAACACCCAGATCGGCGACGTGTACTGGAGAATGATGGCGTTCGCCGCCGACGTCTTCGTCGTGGCAATGACGAACGACGCCGTCATGATGGTGAAGGTCAGGACCGACGCGATCGGCCAGGCGGGGGCGACGCGCTGGAGCGTGTGGAGCCGCCGCAGGGCGAACGGCAGAAATACCAGCCCGCCGATCAGTGAGCGGTAGCAGGCGATGGTGACGGCGGGCGTTTCCACCCGGTCCAGGAGCTTGATCAGCGGGCCGTTGAGGCTCCACAAGGCCGCGCAGGCCAAGAGTACCACTACGGCCAGCCAGCGGCGTGAACCGGCACCTGCCGGGACAGCGTTCATGGCCGGTCTTATACCCGTCCCACCGGCCCGCCGCGATCCTGGACATGCGCGCCGCCCCGGGGCCCACCCGCCTGCGCTGACTGTCGGCGGCCCGCGAATCGCTCAACGCCCCCGGCGGCAGCGGAGAACGTTTGTTCGCCCAGGGCACGTCGTGAGCCGCTCATCCCGCATGTCTTGGGCCGCACGACCGCAGAGCCGCGGAAGTGCAGGGGGCTTCCAAATGCCCGGTTGGATGTTAGAATCGCGCGTGGCCTGCTCGACGTGGGGGAGGCATGGCGCAGGCCGCCGCCTAAGTCGCGGCGGTTGGTTTGTAGCTTGTAAGTCGATTGCCCACGAAGCCTTATGTTTGCGTGCGGGCGTAGCTCAATTGGTAGAGCATCAGCCTTCCAAGCTGAACGTTGCCGGTTCGAGCCCGGTCGCCCGCTGTGACGCCGCATCTTGACGAGCACATCGCGTAGCGCCCCCGCGGGGACGGCGCGCGGTAGCGGCGAGTGGGTGACTCTCTCGCAACGAGCTCTTTGGCGAGCCGGTACGCATCACTTGTCCCGTCGGGCCGGGGTTGTCGGAAGAAGTCGAAGTTCCTTGCAAGGACGCGCGGGGTGCCCGAGAATAAAGGTGGGAGTGCATGGCAAGCGGACCTCGGCGGGCGTGCCCCGAGGCTCGTGGTGGGTGCGCAAGTCTCGTGGTGATGGAGCCTTCCGCCTCAGGATCACCGTCGCCGGCCGCGGGAGAGCCGGTCAGCCTGCCTGCGCGCGGCCCCGGTCCGGGTGAGCTGGACGAAAAGCAGGTCGCGCTATCGTTTGACGAGGCGGCGACGCTCGCGGTGGCCGAGGACATCGACCGCCTGTTTGAGAAGTCCACCCGCCAGCGCTACGACGTCATGGAGAAGGTCGGGGAGGGGCGCCTGGGGACCGTGTTTCGCGCGCGGGACCGCCGGTTGGGGCGGGTGGTGGCGTTGCGGCGGATTCGGGGGGAGCTGCTGAACGACACGCCCCAGCTCATCAAGCTGATCGAGCAGGTCCGGGCCCTAGCCACGCTGAACCACTACAACATCGTGCAGGTCTACGACATCGACCGCGATGAAGCCGGCCACTTCATCACGATGGAGTACGTGGCCGGCCCCACGTTGGCCGGATGGGTGGCCGAGGCGGGGTCGCGGCCGCTCGCCGAGGCCCTCGAACTGGGTCGGCAATTGTGCAGCGCCCTGGGGCTGGCCCACCGTCAAGGCGTGGTTCACGGCGACATCCGGCCGGGCAACGTGTTGGTCGGGGAGGACGGGGTCGCCAAGCTGGTCGATTTCGGGCTCGGCTGGCTGATCCGCGATCTGCCCGGCAGACCCGAGGTCGGGGACCCGGCGAAATACGCACCGCCCGAGGTGGCCCGCGGCGCGCAGCTCCCGGATGCTCAGGCCGACCTGTACGCGCTGGCCGCCACCCTGCACTTTGCCCTAACCGGGCACGCCCCGGGCGAGTCGCCCGAAGCCGAACTGCCGCCGCCGATCCGCCCCGTGTTGCACAAGGCGCTCGACCATGATCCGGCGCGCCGGTACGCGAGCGCGGAGGACCTGGCGGCCGCGCTGGGGAACATCGTGGTGGCCGCGCAGACGGAGGTCGCGCCGGCACGTCTGGTGGCCTGCCCGCAATGCGGCCGCCAGATCGCCAGCGACGTGGAGTTCTGCGGGGCGTGCGGGTTCGCATTACAGCGGGCCCGGCAGGTGACCGAGTTGCTGGAGAGCGCCCGCGACCTGCACTACCGCGGGTTGGATGACCAGGCCCTGCGGCAGTACGAGGCGGTGCTGGAACTGGAGCCGGAGCACGCCGATGCCCGCCGGGCCGCGGCGGACTTGCGGCACCGCCTGGAACGGATGACCCAGTTGCGCACGCAGGCCAACAGCCTGGCGGCGACGGGGGCGTTGCGCAAGGCGGTCGACGCGTGGCGGGAGCTGCTGACCATCTCGCCGGGAGATCGTGAGGCCACGGCGCAGATTCGCAAGTGCGAGGAGGAGCTCCAGGCCCGACAGATCGTGACGCTGCTGACGACGGCGCGCAACGACATCAAGACGTACCACTTTGACACGGCCGAGGAGAAGTGCGCCCAGGTCCTGCGGATCGACCCGCACAACGCCGAGGCCACCGCGCTGAAATGGCTGATCCCGCAGGCCCGCCGGCAGTGGCTGCAAGGGCTGATGCAGGCCGCGGTGGAGGCGTACCGCCGTCAGGACTACAACCTCGCCCACATTCGCTTCAGTGAGGCGCACGCCGCCGGCCGTTCCTGGGCCTCCGAGCAGGAGTTGCAGCAGATCATGGAGGGGATGGAGATGGCCCAGCTTGTGCCGGCGTTGCAGGAGTTGCAACGCGGGCCGGACGGGCAGTCCCCCGTGGTCACCCTGTCGCAACTGGACCGGCTGCACGAGCGCTGCACCACGGCGCGGGCCCGGCAGATCATCGATCGGCTGCGGGCCCAGGTCGAAGAACGCTACCAGGGGATCCTCGCGCAGCAGCGGCGGGAGGAAGAGGAGGCGGCGCGGCGGGAGCGGGCGGCCCGCGCGCGGCAACGCCGCACGATGATCGCGGTGGGCGTCGGCGTCGTGCTTCTCCTGGTGGGGCCGTACGTGGGCGTGCGGCAGTGGCAATACCGGCGGTTGCCGCAGTTGGCCGCCGCCGCGGTGCAGCAGGGCGACCCGTCCGGGGCGGTGGAGTACCTTGATTCTTACGCGCAGCTTGGCGGGCGGCAGGCCGGCGTTCAGGCCGTGTTCGAGCAACTGACCGCCGAGTTGCAGCAACGTCTGCGGGATGATCCGCAGTTTCGGGACGCACGCCGGTGGGCGGTGGTGCTGGCGTCGCTCGCTCAGTCCACGCCGGAAGGTCTGCTGTTGGAACTGGTCGGCCGCACCTACGCGCGCGCGATCGAGCAGCGGCAATGGCGGGAGGCAATCACCGCCGTCGAGCAGATGGCCCGCTTCGGCCCGGCGACCGACGACGCCGACGCGGACCTGCGGCGGCGTGTGGACACGATCATCGGCGGGTTGGAGGCGCAAAGTCTGGAGGCGAGCCTGCCGGAGGATTGGGCGAGCTCGCTGCGGGCCGTGGAGCAATCGCTGGCGGAGGACCGGCCGCTGGCCCGCTTGGCCACGCGGGAGACGTGTCGGCGGCTGTGGTGGCTGCAACTCGACGCGGCCCTGCAACAGCAGGCTTGGGCGCAGGCGTGGCAGTATGCCCGGCGCTTGGACCAGCTTGACCCCAACGTGCTGTCCGGCACGGCGCGCATTCGCAGCTTCGCCAACGGTCTGCCCGCCCGAGCGGAGACGGCCGCCGCGGCCGGCGATCTGGCGGCGGCCCGGCGCGACCTGCGGGCCGCGGCGGAGCTGCGGGGCGAAGCCACGACCCAGGCCCGCCCGCAATGGGAAGCACTCCTGGAGCGTGCTCTCACGGCAGGAAGCTGGGAGGACGCCCGCTTGATCGCGGGCGACATGGATGAACTCTACGAGGGTCGTCCCGGCCGCCGGCGGCTGGAGCAAGCTCAACAGGCGGCCCTCCAGCGCGGGCGCACGGCCGTGCGGGAGCGGCGTCTGGCCGAGGTCGGGCCGGCGCTGACGGGCGTCCTGCGGCTGTACGGGGACCCGACCGCCGTCGTCGCGCTGCTGCGCGATGCCATCGACCTGGTCGGTTCACCAACGCAGTGGGATGAGACGTTCGAGCTTGTGGCCGGCCTGGAGGCCGCGGGGCCGGGGCGCGGCATTGGCGAGGCCGGGTTCGATGCCCTGCTCTCCCGGGCTGTGGCCCTGCGCGACGCGGACCGCGCGGCCCGCGCCGTGCCCGAACTCGACCGGTTGCTGCCGCAGCACGGGCAGATGCGCCTGCGGCAACTGCTCGAATACAACGTGCTGGGTCGGCTGCGGCGGGAGCTGGAGACGCCGGGCCGGCCGCCACGGCGGGAGGCGCTCAAGGTGCTGATCGCGTTGGCCCCGCTGCTGGTGTCGGACGAGCAGGCGTGGGCCGCGTTCTGCGCGGTGCCGGACGCGGAGCTGCGGCTGGCCGCGCAGGAGGCGTACTGCCAGGCCCGCGATGCCGGCGACCACGAGACGGTCCGCCGGCTGGAGCAACTGAACGCGGCCCTCGGGGCGACCCTGGATTGCCCCGCTCCGTCGTGAGACGACGATCACAACGCTCCGGCGTCCGCCTACGCGTCGAAGTAGAGGCAGAACTCGTGGGGGTGCGGCCGGCGTTGCACGGGGCGAATCTCGTTTTCCCACTTGTGGGTGACCCACCGCTGAACGAGGTCGGTCGTGAACACGCCGCCCTCAAGCAGGTAAGCGTGGTCCGTCTCGAGCGCTCTCAGGGCCTCGTCGAGCGAGCGGGGCAGGATCGGCTCCGAGGCTGGCGTTGAGGCTTCGGCCGGCACGTCGATCGCGGCCCCCGGCTCCCGATGGTGCGCGATGCCGTCCAGGACCGCCATCAACATCGCGCTGTAAGCCAGGTAAGCATCGCAGCTCGGGTCCGGCGTGCGGACATCGAGCCAATCGGCCGCGCAGTCCGGGTCCATCAACGGGGCGCGGACGGCCGCGGTGACGTCATCGTGAGACCAGGCGCAGCGCGTCGGGGCGCCAGCGTCCGGAACCAGCCGCTTGTAGCTATTGGTCGTGGGGCAGACGAAAGCGAGGAGACTCCGCATGTGGGTCAGCAGCCCCCCCAGCGCCCAACGTCCGACGTCGGACAGCACGGCGGGCGAACGCTCGGGAAACAGCGGCCGGCCGTCGCGCCACAAGGCGAGGCGCGTGGGCATCCCGCTCCCCTCGTCGCCGAACAGCGGCTTCGGCATGAAGGTGACCACCTTGCCGTGGCGAGCGGCCACACTGCGGACGATGTACTTCGTCGTCGTCAGGGCGTCGGCCGCCGCCGGCAGCGGGGCCGGCCGTAGCGCGAGCGCGGCCTGGCCGCCGGTGGCCGTCGCACGCTGGTGGCCCCCGACCGGCACGCCGCACGCGGACAGCGCCGCCAGCATCTCGCTGCGCAAGTTGTGCAGACTGTCGGCGGGGGGCAGGAGGCCGCCGGCGGCGCCCGGCCGCGGTTGCAGGCCGAGGTTGTCGGGGTCGTCCCGGCCGCGCCGCCAGGCCCCCTCGCGTGAGTCCACGAAGTAGCGGGCGGCGTTGATGGACTGGTCATAGACCGCCTGGTCAAACACAAAGAACTCGACCCGCGGCGCGAAGTCCGCGCGATCGGCCACGCCGGTCGATTGCAGGTGCGACTGCGCCCGACGGGCGACCGCCCGGAGGTCGTCGGGATCGGACTGGCCGGTGAGCGCGTCGTTGACGTCACAGGTCGCCACGAGCGTCGGGTGTTGACAGAAGGGATCGAGGAAGGCGGCGTCGGGGTCCGGAACAAGAAGCCGCCGGCCGTCCCGCAGCAACGCGCCCGCGCCCGCGACGCGACCCGGGCCGCAGTCCTGCTTCAGCTCACTCAGGACCACAGTGCGGTGCCGGCGGACGCCGGGAAACAGCGTGTAGCGCAAGTCCACGAGCTCGACCTGCTGGGCCGCAGCCGCGGCGAAGAACTCGTCGATGTTCATGGCGTCACCTCGTGGGGCCGGTCGGCATTCTCCGTCGCCGGCGACGCGGCGCCAAACGGGAGCGCGGCGGCGGCGCACCTTGCGATGCCGGGCCTCACACGCTTAGAATGGAGACGGGCACCGTGAGCGACCCGATGAGCAAGTCGCGGTGCGTCCGGAGGTACGATGGTTGCCGTGGAGTCCCCGCTGTCGGCGAGCGTCCTGCTGCTCAACCGCCTGTACATGGCGGTGCGGGTGGTCAGCGCGCGGCGGGCGATGACCCTGCTGTATCGCGATCTGGCGGAAGTCGTCGCGGTGGACGACGGCCAGTACCTCGCGTACGACTTCGATGACTGGGTGGAGGTCAGCGCGGCGAAGCAGCGGTTCGAGCCGGAGCGCCACGACTGGATCCGCACCGTGCGGTTCCAGATCGCGGTGCCGAAGATCATCCGCCTGCTCGGCTACGAGCACCTGCCGCGGACGGCGGTGAAGCTGAACCGGCGGAACCTGTTCGCGCGCGACCAGAACCGCTGCCAGTACTGCGGCAAGCGTTGCCCCACGAGCGAGCTCAGCCTGGACCACGTCGTGCCGCGGTCGCAGGGCGGGACGAACTCGTGGGAGAACATCGTCTGCGCGTGTGTCCGCTGCAATGTGAAGAAGGGCGGCCGGACGCCCGAACAAGCGCACATGAAGCTCATCGCGCCGCCCGCCCGGCCGCGGCGCTCCCCGGTGCTGACGATCAAGCTCTCCGACTCCAAGTACGCCAGTTGGAAGCAATTCCTGAACTTCGCCTACTGGAACGTCGAGCTGAAGTAGGGGCCCGCCTCCCCGACCGCCGACCGGTCGTCATATGACGAACCGCTCTTCGGCCACGTGGATGGCGCTGAGCAGGCTGCTCGCGCGTGTGAGGGCCCGCTCGTACGCCTCTTGCGGCGCGGTGTCGGCAAAGACCGGCGTGCCGGCCTGCACCCACGCCTTGTGCCGCTCGTTGCCCGCGGGCTGGACCACGAGGGTGCGCACCGCGATGCACGAGTCCAGGTGACCGGCGAAGTCCACGTAACCGACCGCGCCGCCGAACGGGCCGCGCCGCGTCGGCTCGCACGCATCCACGAGTTCCATCGCCGGGAGCTTGGGAGCGCCGCACACGGCGCCGACCGGCAGGACCGCTCGCAGCGCGTCCAGCGCCGTCAATCCCGCGCGCAAGACGCCGCTCAACGTGCTGGAGAGGTGGATCGCCCGGCTGTAGACCTCCGCCGTCATGGGCCGGCGAACCCGCACCGTCCCCGGCCGGGACACGCGCTCGAGGTCGCGGCGGCTGAGGTCCACACGGGTCTCGTGGCCGGCCCGTTCCCGCGGGTCGGCCAGCAGTTCCGCCCGGTGCTGCTCGTCCTCCTCGGGCGTGGCCCCGCGGCGGCGCGTGCCGGCCAGCGGGCGCGTCGTCACCACCCCGTCCTCGACGCGGCACATCATCTCCGGGCTGGCGCCGAGCACGGTGAGGCGCGGCCCCTTCAGATAGAACATGAACGGCGAGGGGTCGATCACACGCAGGGCACGATAAATGTTCAGCGGCTCGGCCGCCGTCTCCACCAGCAACCGCTGCGACGGCACGACCTGGGTCACCTGACCGGCGGCAATCGCCGCCTGACAGCGGGCCACGATGCCGTCGAAATCCGTGGCAGTGAGATTGCTGGTGTGGTTCTGGGTCGGCGGCTCCGGCAACGCCACCCGCGCCGGCTCCAGCGCAAACGCCCAGCCCAACCGCTCGATCAGCCACTCGATCCGCTCGACCGCCGTCCGGTAGGTGTGCCGCAACTCGCCGGCGCCGGCGGCCGGCGGCACCTCCGCGTGGGCCACGACCCGCACCAGCTTGCCCACATGATCGAAGATGACGAGCGATTCATAGAGATCAAACAGCAGGTCGGGCAGGCCGCGATCGTCCGGCGGGGCGGCGGGCAGGGGCTCGTAGTAGCGGACCGTGTCGTAGGCGGCGTAGCCGACGGCACCGCCCAGAAAGTGCGGCAGCCCGGGCAACGTGGGCGAATGGTGCCGCCGCAGCAGGTGGTCGAGATCGGCCAGCGGATCGGTCGTCGGCTGCTCGTCGACGTGGGCCGTGCGGTGCTCGTGGAGGCGGAGGCGGTCGCGGGTGACTTCGAAGGTGTGGGCCGGGTCGGCGCCGACAAAGGAGTAGCGCGCCACGCTTTCCCCGCCGACCACGCTTTCGAGCAGAAAGGCCCGTTGCGAGTCGGCCTGGAGCCGGGCGAAGGCGGACAGGGGCGTGAGGTCGTCGAAGATCAGCGTGGCCACCAGCGGCACATGGCCGTACCGCTCGGCCAACCGGCTGAACTCGTCGAAACTCGGGGTGACGCCCGTCATCGTCCGCCGCCCGTGGTCCGCGGCTACAACGCCTGCAACCGCTCTTCGGCCTCGCGGGCCTCGTAGGTTCCCGGGTACTTATCGACAATCTCCTGGAGCAACTTCTTCGCGTCCGTCTTACGCCCCGTCTTGAGGTACACGCGGGCCTGGTCGAGCAAGCGCTTGGCCTCCTCGTTGTGCGGCAGGTCGCTCTTGGGAACGTAAGCCTCCGTCGGCTGACCGGCCTCCGCGTGCGCGGCCCCCGCCGGACGGACGGCGGGCGGAGCTTCCGCCACATGACCCTCGACGGTCCTGGGGCGGACCACGGCGTATTCACCGTGGGCCTCGGCGACCGCGGCCCGGACGGCGTACTCGAACTCCGGTTCCCCCGCCACCCCGACCGCGCGGACATTCCCCTCGCCGTCGATCAGGACGTGCCAGGGCCGCGACGCCACGCGGAACGCCCGGTCACTCAGGGGGGCTTCGCCCGCGGCCTGCTCGTAATGCTGCGGCCACGTGTAACCGCTGTCGCGCGCGAACGCCTTCGCGGCTTCCAGATCCGCCGGCGGATCGCTGTTGATGCCGAGGAACTCCACATTCGGCCGGCGGGAGTATTGCTCGTGCAAATCGCGCAGCGTTTTCACCTGCCGCGCGCTCGGCTTGTCGCGCAGCGTCCACAAGTCGAGGATGAGGACCGCCCCGTCACGCGCCCGCAGGGCCGCCGACGGCCCACCCTCCGTGGCGACCTGCACGTCCGGCGCCGCCTGCCCAATCAGCGCCAGCCGCTGCGTCCGGCGGGCGATGGCGGCCTCTCCGGCCAACTCGGCTTGCTTTAACTTGCCCAGAGTCCGCTGGGCTTTTTCGGCGTCGCCGGTGGCGCCGGCGACCAGCCACGCGGCCCGCAGCGTGTCGCGGGCGTCGGGGAAGCGTTGCTCCAGCTCCGGCAGGACTTCGGCCGCCTTGGCCGCGTCGCCGACGGCCAGCGCCGCGTGCAGCACCAGACGCAGCCATTGGCCGCGCTGCTCCGGGGTGAGCTCCGGCACCGGGAGGTTCCACTCGGCGAGCTTCGCCCGGGCCTGACGCCCGTCCTCGACCGACGCCACGACATTCGGACGCGCCAGCTTGTCGTGCCAGGTCTTCAGCTCGTCGAGCGCGGTCGGTGATTGGCCCCAGCTCACGGCCGTCAGCAGCCCGCCCGTGACCACGCCGGCCGCCTTTGACGCGAAGCGCAAGATGCTCACCGTCCACCTTCAGGCCGCGTCTTCGGCTCGCTGCCTGGCCATCCTACCGCGCCGCCGGCCGGAAGCGACCCACCGGCGCCGCTCAGTCACCGCGTGCTCGGCGGGTCGATTCGCCGCGGGTGGTGGTCCACGTACCAACGAATCTGCCGGGCCAGGCCGATCAGGATGTCCACCTCGTTGACGCTCAGGTCCAGGCGACCGAACAGGTGCCGCAGCGCGTACTTGAGGTGGTCCGGGTTCTGCCCGAACACGAACCCCACGGCGCCGAGGGCGTCGAACAGCCGCTCGAACATGACGCGCCGCTTCTCGTCCGGCGCCGGCCCGGAGTCGATCGTCATGGGCAGCGCCGGCCGGCCTTCCTGTTCGAGCCACGCGCAGCGGAGCTCGTAGGCCACGACCGTGACGGCCGCCGCCAGATTCAACACCGGGTACCCCTCGTCCGCCGGTATGGTCACCAGCCGGTCGAAGTGCAGCAGTTCGGCCGTCTTCAGTCCGTAGTCCTCGCGGCCGAACACGAAGGCCACTGGGCCGGCTGCCGCTGCCGCCAGGGCCTCGGCGGCGGCCCGCCGGGGCGTGATCGCGGCCTGCCGCCGATACAGCCCGAGCTTCGACGAGGTGGCGTAGGAGCGGACGCAGCCGACCAGTGCCGCCGGTATGTCCGGCACGACGCGGGCGCCGTCGAGGACGGCCCGGCCGCCGGCCGCGTAGTCCTGGGCGGCGGGGTCATGCACGTCGCACCGCGGCGCCACGATGACGAGCTCGGACAGCCCGAGGTTGGTCAGCGCGCGGGCCGTGGCCCCGACGTTCGTCGGGCCGCTCGGCGAGACCAGGACGATCCGCACGCGCGAGAGCATGGGGGCATTCTACGGGCCCCCGCGGCCCGCTCGAACCCCGCTCGCGCGGGTCGTCCGCCCGCGACCGGTCGCCCCCGGGGCACCGAAAAGGACCGAGGCCGCAGAGGAGTCGGAGGAAGCCGATGACGCGAGACATCCGGTTGACGCAGGAACGTCATCGGGCAGCGCTCCGCCACTCGGCGACCTCGGTGTTCTCGGTGCCCCGGGGCGGACTTTCGCCGGTCCCGCGGGCTACGGCCCGCCGAGCAGGACCACAAACGGGTTGATGTCGCCGAAGCCGTTCAGGCCGCCGTACTGCCCGTCCCCGTTGATGTCCGCGTTCTGCTCCGGGCAGCCCGGATAGGTGCGCTTCCATTCTCCCCAGTTGGAGATCGCGAGTACGAACGGGTTGATGTCGTCGAAGCCAACGACGCCGTCGCAGTTCATGTCGCCGGCGTGGGTCAGCACGAACCGGGACTGGGCGGCCCCGCCGGCCATCCCGTCGCCGCTCGGCAGCGGACCGAAGCCCCAAGGCTTGGTCAGCTCGCCGTCCAGCTTCGCGCCTGCGGTCGTATCAACGATGGCGTCGGCGACCGTCAGCGTGTACGTGTCCGACTTCAGCGGTTGCGACGGCGTGAGCGTCGCGGCGTGGCGGTTGGGGTCATAAGCCAAGGTCAACGGCACCGGACCGCCGCGCTGGCCGACCAGGGTGAAGTGGCCGACGTCGGCCACCACGTCCTTGTGAAAGACGACCTCGACGACGGACACGTTGGCGGCCGGCGCGGTCTCGTCCGGGGCCGGCGCCAGCGTCACGATCTTGGGCGGACCCTCGGGGAACGACTGGGTGGTGGTTTCGTCGCGCAGGATCCAGGGCTTTGGATCCAGCACGAGCGTGGAGACGCCCGGTTGGTCGATGGGGAAGAGGTGGTGTTCCACGCGGGCATCGCTCCAGATCCGGTGGGTATTCGTCCCGCCCGGAGTGGTCACTTCGATGTCAATGGGCATTGTGTACGTGGGCCAGAATACTGTATGGGTCTGGCGAACGTACAACTCGACATACGGCTTGCCATCCACAAGGTGTTCCTTCCAGGCGATGCGGTATCGGGGCATGCCGCGCTGGTAGATCCACTCCGCGAAGAACCAGTCCAGATCGCGGCCCGAGACGGTCTCGCAAACGCGCTGGAAGTCCGCGGTGGTCGCGGCACGCCCCTCGAACTCGGCGCGGTAGGCCGCCAGTATGTTGAAATAGGTTTCCGTCCCGACGACATGACGAAGCATGTGCAGGACCCAGGCGGCCTTGGCGTAGCTGAGGTTGCCGTCAAAGATCCGATTCGGGTCCGAGATGTCGTAGCAGTACACCGTTCCATCGACATTCTGCGGCCGGCGCACGTTCATCCAGAGGTGCAGCCAAGTCTCGCCCTGACCGCCGGGGATGTGCTCGTAGCAGAGCGCTTCCGCATACGTGGCAAACCCTTCGCTGAGCCAGATGTCGTGCCAGGTGGCGCACGCCACGCTATCGCCCCACCATTGGTGGGCCGCCTCATGGATGGTGATGTACTCCCAGAACCCACCCTGGCTGGTCATGGTCTGGTGTTCCATGCCGCCGCCGAAGCCCGTCTCGCACATCCCGTACTTCTCGTCCACGAAGGGGTACATGCCGTACAGATCGCTGTGTACAGACAGGAACAGCGTGTTCGCCAGCCAGGTGTTCATGTTGGCGGGGGTGTTGTGCTCCGGGTAGACAAAGAGCTGAATCGGCATCTGCCGGCCGCCGTACTCCCAGGTCGTCTCCACCAGGTCGTAGTTCGTCGCCCCGAGGCAATACAGATAGTCGGCCGTCGGGTACATCGTCTTCCAGCGATACCGCAGCTTGCCCAACGCCACTTCGTCCACTCCCAGCAACACGCCGTTCGAAGCCACCTTCATCGTGTCGGGCACCGTGAACCACAAGTCCGCCGTCGTCTTGTCCGGCAGGTAGTCCTTGCCCGGCCACCAGGTGAACGCGAACCACGGTTGACTGTGCGACCAGATCACCGGCACTCCGCCGTGCTCATCGAAGTTCAACCCCCCGCTGACGGGCGCGCCGGGCGGCGTGTGATAGTCCACGCGCAGGACGAACTCCTCGCCGACCCCGTACGGCCGGTCCAGCGTGACGGCGACCGTCGCGTAATCAAGGCGCTGCCACGTCGCCGGTTCACCGCCCACCGTCACCGCGGCGATCGTGTACGCGTTGTACAACCGGAACTCGAACGAAGTCAGGTTGTTCACGAGGCTCCGCACCGTCATCGTGTTGGAGCCCCCGATCCAGCGCTGCGTGGGATCGAGCTCGATGTCCAGGTGGTAGTGCAGAGCATCGGTGTCCTCCGCGCCGGCCATCTCCGGCTCAGCCGGACCGCCGCCGGATTCTCTCAACATCGCCGCGGCGATGGCGGCCTTGGCCCGGCCGCACAAGTGGGGTTCGATGGGAACGACCTGCCCAAGGGTGATGGTGGACGACAAAATCAGGAAGGCTGACAGACCCCAACGGTGCATCGCGTTTCCTCCTTACATCCCAAAGGCGTGCAACCGACCCTCGACACGGAGGGTATTCGCCCTCCATGCCCAAGTAGTGCGGCACCAGGGCCATAAACAAGGCGGAAAGTGTCGGGATTTGTAAGAAGTCCGATAACCACGCCCGCCAACGGCGACTGCCCGGCGGTGCCCGGCACGCTCTGCGGTGCTCCGCGCGCCGCCGCGGGGCCGAACGGCCCAGCACCCTCGTTGATGCAAAATCCACTTGCGTGGTGGGTTCTGTCGGGGCCCGAATCCGAACCCCACATGCCAGTGCGGGGCCAGACAGCCCACCACTTGCGTGGTGGGTTCTGTGGGCGGCTCTCGGTAGCGCCACCCTCCGCAGAGCTACCGGGCGAAACCCCCCGAGCGGGAAGCTGTCACGGGACCGTGGCCAACGTGTGCTCGACCACGATCTTGACGCCGATGCCGATGAGGACCAGGCCGCCGGCGATCTCGACACGTTGCCCGAAGCGCGCGCCCAAGCGGCTGCCCGCGAGCATTCCGAGCGCGGTCAAGGCGCAGGCCACCAGGCCGATGACGGCGCTGGGGACCCAGATGTCCGCGCGCAGGAAGGCGAGACTGGCGCCGACCGCCAACGCGTCGAGACTTGTGGCGATGGACAGCGCAACCAGCGTCAAGCCGCGCGTCGGATCGTCGCGCGGGGCGCGCGGGTCGGTGCGGGACAGCGCTTCGTAAACCGCCTTTCCGCCGACGGCCGTCAGCAGCGCGAAGGCCAGCCAATGGTCCCACGCGGCGATCATCGTCCCCACGCACTTCCCGACTGTCCAGCCGATGATGGGCATGAGGGCCTGAAACAAGCCGAGGTGAAACGCCAGCCGAAAGACCTGTCGGCCCGAGACGGTCCGCAGGACGATGCTGGCCGCAATCGCCGCCGCGAAGGCGTCCATCGCCAGGCCCAGCGCGACCAGCAGCAGTGTGATTGGGCTCACCGCCCGCCCGACGGCGCCGCCTGCGCCGCCTCCGAGAGCGCCTGCCGGAGGTTCTCGTGTTGTGGTTCATCCTCGAAGCCGAAGGCGTGCAGCTCCTCCGTGACGTCGGGCAGCGACCACCCCTGCGCGCGGAGCCGGTACAGGCCGACGGCCAGGCCGGTGCGATTGACGCCGGCGGCGCAATGGACCAACGTCGGCGGCGCGTTCGGCTCGGTCAGCAGGGCGAGCAGCCGCTCCCGGTCGGCGGGCGTGCTGGCGCCGTTGCCCGGCAGCGGGACGTTGTGCCACTCCAGGCCGAGCTGGCGGGCGGCGTCGCGCTCGACCTGGGTCGCCGGAGCGTCGGGATTCAGGAGGCAGATGACCCGGCGGATACCGTAGTCCGCGTGCAGTCGGGCGAGCTGGGCGGGGCTCACTTCGCCGCTGCGATATAGGCGACCTTCAACCACCGGCGCGAACCGCTTCGGCAAACGGGTCGCCTGCCACCAGGCCACGCCCGTCCCCGCGGCGAGCAAGACGAGGAAGGCGACGGCCGCCGCGACACGTTGACGCGAGAATCGGGTCAAGTACCGGACCTCAATACGGACGGCAGAGAGTATAGTGCCCCCGGCGCGGCCGGACAGCCCGGCCGCCCGCCGCCGGAACCACCTCGCGGTGCAAGACCGCTGGTGGCGTCCGCCGCGGCGTCCGGTCCGCGTGAGAGGCACCGTTGAACCTCGTCGCGTTCAGTCTGTTTCAAGAGCTGGAACTCTTAGGGGTCGGTGCGCTGGCGGGCGTGCTGGGGGGCCTGTTCGGCATTGGGGGCGGGATCGTCATGATCCCCGCCATGGTCATCTTCCTCGGAGACGCCTATGGCCAGGACTCGTTTCACGTCTACAAGCTAGCCGCGATCAGCACGTCCATTGTCCTGTCGCTGCCGGCGGCGGTGCGGCACGCCCGTGCCGGCGCGGTCGTGTACCGCGCGCTGCCGGGCACCCTGCCGCTGACGGTCGTCGGCGTGGTCGCCGGAGTGATGCTGGCGTCGCTGATGGTCGGGGAGCACACCGCGCTGCTACGGCGTGTTTTTGGCGTGTTCCTCGAACTGACGGTCGCGGTCGAGATCTATCAGAACTGGCGCGCCGCCCGCGGGGAGACGTACTTCCGCACGTCGAGCCCCATGCCGACGCGACGCGCGGTCTGGGGCTTGGTCGTGGGGTTTCCGGCCGGTTTCGTCGCGGGGTTGCTGGGGGTGGGCGGAGGCATCTGGGCCGTGCCGGCCCAGCGCCAGCTCCTGGGCATCCGCATCCGCAACGCGATCGCCAACTCGACCGTCATGGTCGTGGGCATCGCGCTGGTGACGGCGGCGCTGCTCAGTTATGCGGTAACGCGGCTGCCCACCCCGATCAGCCCGTCGAAGGGCTGGTGGCTGGCGCTGTGGCTGGCCCCGGGGGCCTTGGTGGGGGGGTGGTGCGGGGCGGACCTGACACACCGGCTGCCGGTGCGCTGGCTGCGCTATGGCTTTCAGGCCATGCTGGCCCTGACGGGCCTGCGGCTGATTCTCGCCTGACGTGTTGCGGTTAGGGGCGAGAAGCGACTATACTGAACCTCTTGTCTCAAGCGGCGCCGGGCGGACCGGCGCGAGACGGATGGTCTTGTTTCGTCTTGCACACCCCGACGAACGATCGCCCGCCCCGGCCGCCTGATGGTCAGGCGTGCCGCGGACCGGCGGGCAAGGGCCCTTTCGATGATCGACCCCACGGTTTTCAAGGACATTGAGGTTACGGACGAGGACATTCAGGCGGAATTCCGGGCCGCCTTCGGCCAGGAAGCCAGCAAGGACTTGCTCGACCAGGCCGTTGGGCAGAAGTCCGGCGCGGGGCTGAAGTTCGACACCATCCTGAAGGCGAAGATCGTCGCCATCAGCGGCAACGAAGCCGTCCTCGACGTCGGTCTCAAGAGCGAAGGCATCGTCGGGCTGGACGAGTGGGACGACGCTGCGCAGGTAAGAGTCGGCGACGATGTCGAAGTGCTCGTCGAGGACATCGACGAGACCGGCATGATCGTCGTGTCCAAACGCCGGGCCGACCGCATCCTCAACTGGAAGCGGATCGTCGAGACGACCAAAGAGGGCGACGTCGTCAAGGGCCGGGTCCTGCGGAAGATCAAGGGCGGGCTGCTGGTGGACATCGGCGTGCCGGTGTTCCTGCCCGCGTCCCAGGTCGACATCCGCCGGCCCGCCGACGTCGGCGAGTACATCGGCCAGGAAATCGAGTCGAAGGTCCTCAAGATCGACACGGAGCGGCGAAACATCGTCATCTCGCGGCGGAAGCTGGTCGAGGAAGAGCGGGCGCGGGCCAAGGCCAAGCTGCTGGAGGAGATCGAGGTCGGGCAGATTCGCAAGGGCGTCGTCAAGAACATCGCCGACTTCGGGGCGTTCGTGGACCTGGGCGGGATCGACGGCCTGTTGCACATCACCGACATGTCGTGGGACCGCATCGAGCACCCCAGCCAGATGCTCAAGGTCGACCAGGAGGTCGAGATCAAGGTGCTGGCGGTCGACCGCGACCGCGAGAAGATCGCCCTGGGGCTCAAGCAGAAGGAAGAGAACCCGTGGGAGCGGGTCGCCGACCGCTACCCGGTCGGGACGCGGGTGCGCGGCGAAGTCGTCAACATCATGAACTACGGCGCCTTCGTGAAGCTCGAACCCGGCGTCGAGGGCCTGGTCCACATCAGCGAGATGAGCTGGACGCGGCGCATCAACCACCCGTCCGAAGTGGTCAACCCCGGCGACCTGGTCGATGTCGTCGTGCTCGACGTGGACAAGGACAAGCAGGAAATCTCGCTCGGCATGAAGCAGACCGAGGTCAATCCGTGGACCACGGTGGCGCAGAAGTACCCGCCGGGCACCGTCGTCGAGGGCGTCGTCCGCAACCTCACGAACTACGGTGCGTTCGTCGAAATCGAGGAGGGGATCGACGGTCTGCTGCACGTGTCCGACATGAGCTGGACCAAGAAGGTCAGCCACCCGTCGGAGGCGATCAAGAAGGGCGACCGCGTGCGCTGCGTCGTCCTGACCGTCGATCAGGAGAAGATGCGGATCGGCCTGGGCCTGAAGCAGATGACCGAAGACCCCTGGCTGCGGGCCGTCCCCGAGCGCTACCAGCCCGGCATGGTCGTCCGCGGCAAGGTCACCAAGATCACCAACTTCGGCGTGTTCGTCGAGCTGGAGCCCGACCTGGAGGGCCTGCTGCACGTCTCCGAGCTCGCCGACCACAAGGTCGAGAACCCGCAGGACGAGGTCCAGATCGGCCAGGAAGTGGACGTCAAGATCCTCCGCGTCGACACCATCGAGCGGAAGATCGGCCTGTCCAAGAAGCGGGCCGAGTGGGCCACCGAGCCCGGCGAGCACCCCGAAGAGGACAGCCGCCGCCGCGAGCGCAAGCAGCGGCGCGGCGGCCTGGGTGACGAGGCCTTCGGCGGCCACTTCGGCGACATCTTCCACAAGCCGGAGGAGCGTGACGAGACGTAGCGGCTCGCCACAGCGAGTCGCCTTTGGCGACCGGGCTCCGTACCGGC
>CAYWYJ010000065.1:0-20243 GCA_964462635.1 uncultured Planctomycetales bacterium | reverse complement strand
GCGGCGCGGCACGGCCGCCGGCGTTGTTTCCCGCTCCCTCACGGTCGCGGCTCGGATCGGCGGGCGGGACGCCCGCACTCCCCCGCTCACGGTTGCGGCTCGGATCGGCGGGCGGGACGCCCGCACTCCCCACGGCCGGTACGGAGCCCGGTCGCCAAAGGCGACTCGCTGTGGCGAGCCGCTACGAATGTACAGAACCCGGCCGCCACACCCCAGGCGTGTCCGCAAGCTGGTGTGGCACCGGCCAATGGCCGGTGAGGGGCGGGCGGGACGCCCGCACTCCCCCCTCCACGGTCGCGGCTCGGATCGGCGGGCCCGAGCGGCTGTGCTCCGTCCAGCGCCACGCCGCACTATAATCCCCACGTTCGGGCTGAAATCGACCCCGCCACCCTGGAACGAGGAGAGCGCATGTACGCAGGGTATCTCAACTGTGCCGCGGCCGTGATCGCGGCGGCCATCACCACCACCGCGACCGCGGAGGTCCGGACCGTCTGGACCAAGACCTACAACGGCCCCGGCAACCACAGCGACACCGATCCGGCGGTGATCGTTGATTCGGCAGGCCGCGTCTACGTCGCCGGATCGGCCTACGACCCCGGCACCGGCAGCTACACGCTCGCGGTCGTGCAATACTCCGCCAGTGGCGAGCTCGTCTGGGAGCGTTTCACCGCCGCCGCCGGCACCCACGACTCATCCCCCGGCCTGGCGCTGGACCTTGACGGCAACGTGGTCGTCACGGGGCGTGCCCCGGGCACCCCGCCGGCGGCCGTCGTGCGGAAGTACAGTCCCGCGGGCGACCTGCTCGCCGACGTACGGCACCCGGTCGGCCCGACCGCGTGCGGCGGGACGACGCGCTGCCCGCGGCTGGCGATTGACGGGGCCAACAACATCTGCATCGCCTGGACGTCGGCGTGCGATTTCTGGGTGGCGAAGTTCACGCCTAATGGAGGCTTCCTCTGGGAGTATACCTGGGGCGCGGCGGGCGAACTCGACGAGGCCGCGGGCGTCGCCGCCGACGCCGCCGGCCACGTCTTCGCGGTCGGCACGCTCAACGACGCCATGGGCGGGTACGGGGTGCTGGCGCTCACGGCGGGCGGCACGTTTCTGTGGTCCGACCACGAGTCGGGAGCGATCGGCAGCAGCATCGGGCCCGCGTTGGTCGAAGTCGACGCGGGCGGCAGCGTGATCGTGGCCGCGAATCCGGAGACCGGCTGCGGTCTGCCGGAAATCCGCGTGTGGAAGTACTCCCCCGCCGGCGTGCGGCAGTGGACGCGCTCGTACCCGGACGCCCCGTGCGACAGCGGCACGGTGACGGCGCTGGCGATCGACCGGCAAGGGAATCCGATCGTGACCGGCCAAGTCGGCGCCACCGCGGATTACGTTACCGTTAAGTACGACCCGCAAGGCCACCGGTTGTGGGCGCGGCAGCACGACGGCGCACTCGGCTCGTCCGATTTCGCGCTGGCCGTGGCGCTCGACGAGCAGGATCGCGTGTATGTCACCGGCTTCGAGATCCTGGCCGGTGGGCAGACCGACCTCGCCACCGTCGCCTACAGCCCAGCCGGCGATGAGCTGTGGGTCCGGAAGATCAACCTATCAACCAACGACCGCGGGACGGGAATCGCCGCCAATCGGTTCGGCGTGGTCGTGGCGGGGTCTTTCTGGGCCGCGGCGACGAACGACGACTTCGTGGTGCGCAAGTACTTCATGGATCAGGCGGGCGACCTGAACTGCGACAGCACCGTCGATTTCGGCGACATCAACCCGTTTGTTCTGGCGCTGACCAACGCGGCCGGCTACGCCGCCGCCTACCCCGGCTGCAACCTCGCCAACGCGGACATCAACGGCAACAACCAGGTCGGGTTCGACGACATTAACCCGTTCGTCGCGCTGCTGACGGGCCGCTGAATGACCGTGCGCGAACATGCGGCGCGGAAGGGCGAGGCTGTCTCCCGCGGCGACCCTGCCGGCCTGCCGAACCGCGGCTCGCCGGGAGGCTCGCCCCCCCCGCGCCGCCGAATCGCGCACGACCATCCGGGTGTGACGGCCCCCTCCCTTCCAAGACCCGCCAACGCCGCCCGCCACGCGGGCGCCGGCCGCTTGTATTCCGCGCCCTCCGCCGCATACTGCGCGCCTGGCCCCCCGGAGAGCGGAGTTGGAACATTGACCGGGCCCCTGCCATTTGACCCCTCACGCCTTCGTCGCCCGGAACCGGCGGACGCCGGGCCCCCGGTGCCCACGCTGCTCAGCGTCCGACAGGTCAACGAGCTGGTCCGGGGCGTGCTCGCTCGCGGCCTGCCGCCGACGCTGCACGTGCTGGGCGAGATCGGCGACCTCTCGCGGCCGGGCAGCGGCCACCTGTACTTCACGCTGAAGGACGCCGCCAGTGAGCTGCGCTGCGTCATGTGGCGTAGTACGGCGGTGCGGCTGAAGTTCCGGCCCGACCCGGGCATGGAGGTCATCGCCACCGGCACCCTGGAAGTGTACACGCCGCGGGGTACCTATCAGCTCATTGTGCGCAAGCTGGAGCCGCGCGGCGTCGGCGCGCTCGAAGTCGCGTTCCGACAATTGCGCGAACGACTGGAGCGGGAAGGGTTGTTCGACGCGCGGCGCAAGAAGCCGCTGCCGCGCGTTCCCCGGCGCGTCGCGGTCGTGACCAGTCCGACGGGGACCGCGATTCGTGACATTCTCCACACGCTCGCCCGACGTTTTCCGGTTGCCGACGTCCTGGTGTACCCCGTGCGCGTCCAGGGCGAAGGGGCCGCGGCCGAGATTGCCGCCGCCATCACCGCCCTCAACGCGCACGCCGACGCGCTCGGCGGGATCGACGTGATGATCGTCGGTCGCGGCGGGGGGTCGCTGGAAGACCTGTGGGCCTTCAACGAGGAGGTGGTGGCCCGGGCCATCGCGGCCAGCCGTATCCCCGTCGTCAGCGCCGTCGGGCACGAAGTGGACGTGAGTATCAGCGACCTGGTGGCGGACGTGCGGGCCCCCACGCCGACGGCCGCAGCGGAGCTGATCACCCCCCTGCTGCCGGAACTCCTGGCGGGCCTTCAGCGGCAGCGCGACCGCGTGGCGCGGGCGACGACGCAGGGCATTGCGCTGGCGCGGGCGCGGCTTCAAACACTGCTGGCGTTCGAGGGATTGGCGCGTCCCTTGGCGGCGATTCGCCAACGCAGCCAGCTCCTCGACGACCTACAGAACCGTCTGCGGCTCCTGCTCGTGGAACGATTCCGTCGTGCCGCCGAACACCTTAACGCCGCCGAGTTGGAGCTGTGGCGGTTCGGAACGGGGGCGCGTTTCGCGCAGGCGGCGCGCTCGGTCGATCAACGTTTGGCCCGTCTGTGGCGAGCGGCAGCCGAACGCCTTTGGGCCGCCGAGCGGCGCGTCACCCAACTTCAGGGCCGGGCGGATCGCCTGGGCCCTGTCCCGAGGCTGCCCGGCCACCGCGATCATGTGGAACAAGCCGTCGCCCGCCTCACCGGCAGCCTGCGCGGCCTCATCGAGCGTCGCCGGTGTGTGCTCGCGGGGCGTGTGCTGGCGGCGGCGACCTGCGACCCCAGGCAGGTGCTCAAGCGGGGGTACAGCATCACGCGCCTGGCCCCGTCCGGCCGGCTCGTCCGCTCAGTTCAGGGAATCTCGGACGGTGTGAAGATCGTCACCGAGGTGAGCGATGGCGAGTTCCATTCGGTCGTCCAAGACCCGCGCCAGCCCACGCTGTTTGATCCCCCGGCTTCGCTATGACGCAGCCGGGTTAACCGATACCGCTCACGACCAACGGACTGGTCAGCCTCGCGGGTAGTGGTCGGCGGTATTCTCGGAATCCCGGCATTCCTCCACGTGCGCAGTGGTGTGGCCCCACACAATCCTTGCCGATACTACCGTACCCAGGGAATCGCACATGCCGCGGAACATCCTCATCGCGGAAGACGACGATCAGGTCCGCCAGGTCATCCGGCTGACGCTGGAGAGAGCCGGCTATGACGTCTGCGAGGCTGCGGACGGCGAAGAGGCACGTCGCGCGCTGGGGGCGGCGCCGTTCGACCTGGTCATCACCGACATCGTCATGCCGGGCAAGGACGGGTTGGAGACCATCATGTTCTTGCGGCGCAACCACCCCGGGACGCCGGTTATCGCCATCAGTGGGCATGACAACCCCCTGTTTCTGTCCAACGCCGCCGGGCTGGGCGCTACGCACGTCCTGGCTAAGCCCTTCACCCCCTCACGGCTGCTCGATCTAGTGGCCCGCATTTTGGCGGAACCTCCGGCGAAGCGCACAGCGGAGGTTGGGGAAGCACATCCCTGAATTATGGCTCACGGCACATTAACGGCCCCCCCGAAGCAATAAGCAAGCCGTGCAGCTCCGCGCCAGCGCACCAACCGTCCGACGCGACCCGCGCCCCCACGAATCAGGCAGCAGATCTGCCGGACCCGGTCGATCCGCTGCTACCGCTGCCCAGCCACCAAGTCGTCAAGATCAGTTATGACTTCGATCATGGCACGGCCTGCATCAGATGGTGACTTGGTCGATGAATGAGCACAGAATCTGCACGGCACCTTGAACGTAATCGCTTACGAGGACTAGGATTGCGAGCATTTAGGCACTCCTTTTGTCGATGGGCCGAAAGCGCGTTGGCCCGTGACGGATTGAAATGAAACAAGACATGCCGTAGGCTGCCGGGTAGCCGATGCCCCGGGCGCACAACGTCACCCGGCGCATCGCCTAAGCTCTTGACCGGTCACCAAATGTGTCCGAATCGGACAGGTACCACTCGCTCGTATCTATACAATGTACCGATAAAACGTGCGTGTCAAGTCCGATGTCCAAATTGGCCGCGCCGGGCATAGACGCCTACCCCCACCGACGTCGCGCGACTGACTCGACCAACACGCCATGACGACCAGCGTCGACACCACCCCGTGCCGGCATTGCGGGCGAACCGGCGTACTCCAGGCGGTCACCGACCGGATTGGCCGCTGCCGGGCGTGCGACTTCCTGGTTCCCACCCCGACGGCAGCGCCGCTCGATCCAGCGGACGCGGCCCCGCGCGTCCCCGGCGTGGCTCCGGGCGGTGTCTTGCGCGGGCGTTACCAGCTCCTGCGCTGCCTAGGGGAGGGGGCCCACGGCGTCAGCTACCTGGCTCGTCACGAAGTCCTGCGCCACCCCTGCGTCGTGAAGCTGCTGCCGCAGAAGTCCGGCGACGGCGGAGTCGTGACGGTTAACCGTCTGCGGGAAGAAGCGCGGGCTGGCTTCGAGGTCCAAGACCCGAACGTAGTCCGCGTGCTGGATTGCGACGTTGCGGGGGCCGTCTGGTACTTCGTGATGGAGTACGTGGACGGCGTGGACTTGGGCCACGTTCTGGGTCTGCGGCTTCACGTCGGCTGGAGACAGGCAGTTCGTGTCGGAGTGGACGCCGCCCAGGGCCTGATGGCAATCCACGGCGTCGGATTGGTTCACCGTGACATCAAGCCGGCCAACCTGCTCCTGGGTTCCGATAACTGTGTCCGCGTCGCCGACCTCGGCGTCGCCGCTTTGGCCAGCGGGTGCCAGGAGTCCGCAGGCGGCGCCGCAGCGCCCCCGGCGGGAACGCTGCCCTACGCACCGCCGGAGGCCTTCCGGCCAAACACTCGCCCACACCCGACGGCTGACCTCTACTCCCTCGGCGCCACCCTGTTCCATCTCATCACGGGGCGCCCACCCCACGCGACGGCATCGGTGTTTCAGCGGTTGGTCGATTTGCAGTGTCGCCCGGCGACTTGGCCAACGGACGCGCCAGGAGACGTTCCGGACACCTTAGTACGGGTCGTGCTGCGGCTGCTGGCCATTGAGCCCGAGGACCGCATACCCACCGCCGCCGCCTTGCTGGACCAGCTTCGACCGTTCGTCGATGCCCCAGTTGCCGCGCGACCGCCCATTCAACGCGACGAGTTGTCGCCGCGCGGCATCGGCGTGCTGCCGCTACGAAACGAGACAAGGGTCATCGACGACGACTGGCTCGGCTACGCCGTAGCCGATTCGCTCTGCAAGGGGCTGGCCGCGCTGCCCGACGCTTACGTAGCCGATCTGGACGTCCTGGCGGGGCTGGTCAACCGGCTGGAGGCGGTCGAGGGTCTCGGGCCCCGGGAACGTCTGCTGGAGGCCGGGCGGCGCGTCGGCGCCGCCACCCTGATCACGGGTCGCTTCCGGCGTGACGCGGGCCGCGTCCGGGTGGTCCTCGAGTCTCTGCGCGGCCCCGGTCCACGTGGGTCGGCAACCGTCGAGATCGAGGGGCCGCTGGGCGAGCTGCCCGCTCTTGAGCAAAGGTTGCTCGAACGGCTGACGGACCGGCTCGGCCTGGGCCGGCCGGCGTCGCCGGAGCGGCCGCGCACCGGCACGCTCGCGGCACGGGAGAAGTTTGTGCTGGGGCGGCAAGCCTACCTGCGTGGAGATTATGAGGAGGCCATCGCGCTGGCGAAGGAGGCCAACCGGCTGGATTCGGAATCGGCGGAGTCGGTAGTGCTCATGGGCATCTGCCTCGCGCGGTTGGGACGGTACGACGAAGCGGAGGTGTGTCACCGACGCCACGAGGCCCTGGCCCGCGAGCGGGCGGACGAGCGCGGGCAGATCGAGGCACTGGCCAACCTGGGCGTGATGTACTACTTCCGCGGGGATTACGAGGCGGCCGAGCAGCACTATCGGCGTGCCGTGCAGCTCGCGGAGCAACGCGACTTGGCGACCGAGACGGCGCAGGTCCGCAATAACCTGGGGTTTGTGCTGTACCGGCGGGGTCGGCTGGAAGAAGCCGAACAGGCGTTTCTGCGGGCGATCGAGACGCACCGCGCCTACGGCGGCCTCACCTCGCTGGTCGGGCCGTACAACGGGATGGGCAACGTGTTGGCGGAGGCAGGCCGGTTTCAGGAAGCCCGCGACTACTATCAGCGGGCCCTCGCTCTGGCCGCCGAGACCGGCGACCGGACCAGCGTGGGGACGACCCACGTGCACTTGGGCCGGTGCGCCGCACAGGAAGGGCGTTTTGCGGACGCCAAGCACGAGCTTACAATGGCATTGAACGCCCTGGAGGAGACCCGCTTCTGGAATGGGCTCGCCCGGGCGTATGAGGTCGTGACCGACCTGCACCTTCAGATGGGCGACGGCGCCGAGGCGCTGCGGAGCGTAGACAAGCGGATCGACGTCGCGCGCCAGCACGCGAATGTGCGGATGGAGGCAGCCGCCTGGCAGCAGAAAGCGGCGGTCCTGCGGGTCACGGGACAACCGCGAGAAGCGGAAGCGTGCGAAGCGCGTGCGCGTAGCGCCGGAGGTGGGGAGGGCGGCGATCAGGGAGAGCGGCCGTGACGTGGGCGCTGCTCGCCATCATCGGAGCCTTGGGGGCGCTGGCCGCCTATGCCGGCCGGCGTCTGCACGCCGCCCGCCGCGAAGCTCGTCAGGCGCGCGCGGCGGCCGACGCGACCGCCACGCGGGCAGCCGAGCTGGACCGGCAACTGGCACGGCACGCCGCGATCCTCCACCATGCGATGGACGGGTTCTTCATGCTGGGGGAGGACTACCGCTTCATCGAGGCCAACCCGGCCTTCTGCCGCATGACCGGCTACAGCGAAGCCGAGCTGCGGGGGATGCGGATGACTGACCTCGAAGTCCCGGCCGCGACTCCGGAGGCGGATTCGGCGTATTGGCGGACCGGGCTGCACCACTTCGCCACGTCGCACCGCCACAAGGATGGGCACACGATCCGGCTGGAAACGTGCGTGATGGCGCTGCGGGACGGGCCGGCGAAGGTGCTGGTCGGGTTTGCGCGCGACGTGACGGACCGCTGCCGGGCGGAGCTGGCCCTGCGCAAGAGCGAAGCCCAGTATCGCAACCTGGTGGAGACCTCGCGCGACCTGATCTGGTCGCTGGACCTGGACGGCCGCTGGACCTTCGTTAACAACGCGGCGCGCAACATCTACGGGTGCGAACCGGAGGACATGCTGGGCCGCCCGCTCACGGATTTCGTACCCCCCGAGGACGCCGACCGCGTGCGGCAGATGCTCGACGAGATCCGGGCGGGCAAGCCGCGGTTTCGGTTCGAGGCGGAGCACCGGCGCCAGGACGGCCGGGCGGTCCATCTCAGCATCAACGTGATCCCGCTGCGCGACGACGCCGGCCGCATCGTCGGGTGTACCGGAACCTCAACCGACATCACCTATCGCAAGGAGGCGGAAGAGCGTCTACAGGCCGCCCACGCTCGCTTCGAGTCGCTGGTCGCGCGCATGCCGCTGGGCTACATCGTCTGGTCGCCCGACTTCCGGGTCATCGAGTGGAACCCCGCGGCGACGGCCATCTTCGGCTACTCCGCCGAGCAGGCGCTCGGCCGGGCCGCGGACGAACTGATCGTCCCGGTGGAGGAGCGGTCGGCCTTTGAGCACCTGGCCGCGGCGCTACGGGCGGGCCGCCCGGTCGCGGAGACCGTGCTCGTCAATCGCCGGCAGGATGGCGAGAAGGTGCGCTGCGAGTGGCACAACACCGTGCTGCCCGACGCCGCCGGCCGGGTGCAGCGGATCGTCACGCTGGTCCGGGACGTGTCGGAGCGGGAACGGTTGGAGGCCCAACTGCGGCAGTCGCAACGGATGGAGAGTCTGGGCGTGCTGGCCGGCGGGGTGGCGCACGATTTCAACAACCTGCTCGTCGGCATCATGGGCAACGCCTCCCTGGCCCTGGAGCAACTCGACGGCCATTCGCCCCTGCGCCCGCTGCTGGAGCGCGTGGTGAACGCGGGCCGGCGGGCCACCGAGCTGACGCAACGCATGTTGGCCTACGCCGGCCGCGCCTCGTGCGACGTGCAGATCATGGACCTCAACGGGTTGGTCACCGAGATGGCCGATTTTGCCACGGCCGCGATCCCCAAGAACGTCCGCCTGGTGACCCGCCCGCAGCCCGACCTGCCGCTGATCAAGGCCGACAGCGGCCAGCTCCAGCAGGTCATCATGAACCTGCTCATCAACGCCGCCGAGGCGATCGGCGAAGGCGGGGGCGAAGTCACCGTGTCCACCCGGACCGAGTGGCTGGACGCGGAGCGGATTGCGACGGAGTTGCCCGACCGCTCGCTCGCGCCCGGGGCGTACGTCTGCCTCGAAGTCCGGGACAGCGGCTGCGGCATGTCGCCGGAGACCATGAGCCGCATCTTCGACCCGTTCTTCACGACCAAGTTCGCCGGCCGCGGCCTGGGCTTGTCCGCCCTGCTGGGCATCGTGCGGGCGCATCGCGGGGCCGTCGCCGTCCGCAGCCGCGTGGGCGAAGGCTCGGTGTTCCGCGTGTGGCTGCCGGCGGCGGCGGCAGCGGCCCGGGCCCCCGAGGCCCCCCGGGCGAGCCGCGGGTTGCCGCGCGGCTCGACGGTGCTCGTGATCGACGATGAAGAGGAGATCCGCGACGTTGTGCAGGCCGTGCTGAGCAGCCGGGGCATCGCCGTGCTCACCGCCGAAAGCGGTCGCCAGGGACTGGAGCTCTTTCGGCAGCACGCCGACCGGATCGACGTCGTGCTGTTGGACATGAACATGCCGGGGATGAGCGGCGAGGCGGTGTTCGAGGGCCTGCGGAGCATCAACCCCAAGGCGCGGGTCATCGTCTCGACGGGCTACAGCGAGCAGGAAGCCGCGCTGCGGTTCGCCAACGCCCCGCTGGCCGGGTTCGTCCACAAGCCCTACACCGCCACGTCGCTCGTGGAAAAGATTGGGGCGGCGATCATGGCGGGGTGAGGCGGCCCCCGCCAAGGGGCGCGTGGCGGGACCGTGTTCCGCGGGGTCAAGTCGGCTACCATAGCGAATCAGAGGCGTCCGGGAGCCGCTCATGAAACTCGCTCGTCAAAGGGTCGGTCGGCATTCCCACTACCTGGCGGCACTGACGAGTCTCGTCTATCTATGCGGCTGTGGGCTGGGAGAGCTGGACAACTACGCGCCCCTGACCATCTTCGACAACTTCCGCGTCATCGCCGACGGCCGGGCTTATCGCTCGGCCCAGCTCGATCCCGAGTCGCTGAAGCTCGTGTTCGACACTTACGGCATCAAGACGGTCATCAATCTCCGTGGCGAGAATGAGGACGCACTGTGGTACCGCAACGAGCGGGCGGCGGCCGAGGCGGCCGGCGTCCAGCTCGTGGACGTGCGCCTGTCCGCCGGCAGTCTGCCGTCGCGGGAGGCGTTGCTCCGGCTGTATGACACGTATCAGACCGCCGAGTACCCCATCCTGATTCACTGCCAGTCGGGGGCCGACCGGACGGGCGCGGCGGCGGCGATCTGGCGGATGGTGGTGGCGGGCGAGCCGCGGGAAGTCGCGCGACGGGAGCTGTCGCCGCTGTACGGCCATTTCGCCGGCCGGTACCCGGCGATGGACGAGCTGGTCCGCGTCTTCGAGCCGGATCGCGAGTGGATTGCCAACGAGTACACGCCGTAGCACACGCCGCCGCGCCGAGATGTCGGCACGAAACCCAGGGCGACACCCCGCCGAGGACTCTGACCCTCCCTCCAACCCCTCCCTAACAGCCGCTAACAGAACCCGCCACGCGAGTGGCGGGATGCCGGGCCCCGCACTTGCGTGCGGGGTTCTGTCAGGCGCTCTGAGAGGGAGGGGAGGGGGACTACACCAGCTTCGTTGTCCCCGGCACCGCCGGCGGGTCTACGGGCAGGTCGCCGAATTGGTAGGCCGGCGGGGTCAGGTCCAGCTCCGACGCTTTCATCACCCAGTCCCACGACAACTCGCGGCCGGTGTAAGCCGACAGGCGCCCCATGATCGCCGTCAGCGTGCTTTCGGCGACCTGCCGCCCCTCGTTGAGCGGCCGGCCGCGGCGGATGCTGGCAATCAGGTCCGCGTGTTCCTGGACATACGGATTGACGGGCTCGCCCTTCCGCTTGTAACGCCAGGGCAGCAGCCGGCCGTGTGTCTCGCCGTTGGGGCTGGCCCAACCCCACGTGCCGACGAGGCGTTCGGCGATGCGGGTCGAGGTACCTTCGACCTGCCGGCACATGCTCAACACGCGGACACCCTTCGGATACTCGTACTCGACCGTGAAGTGGTCGAAGACGTTGCCGAACTGCGGGTCGGTCCGCGACTGCCGGCCGCCCATGCCGACCGCTTTGACCGGCGGCGAGCCGAGGGCCCAGTTGATCACGTCCAGGTTGTGGACGTGCTGCTCGACGATGTGGTCGCCGGAGAGCCACGTGTAGTAGAGCCAGTTGCGGCACTGGTTCTCCATGTCCGACCACTGCGGCTCCCGCTCGTGAAACCACAAATCGCCCTGGTTCCAATAGCACTGGGCGGCGACGATCTCGCCGATCGCGCCGTCGTGGATACGCTTCATCGTCTGGATGTAACGCGGGTCGTGGCGCCGCTGCGTGCCGGCGACGACCGACAGACGCTTGCTGAACGCCAGCTCCGCCGACGCGATGACCGAGCGCGCGCCGACCGGGTCCACCGCGACCGGTTTCTCCATGAAGACGTGCTTGCCGGCTTCCACCGCGGCCTTGAAGTGCAGCGGGCGGAAATGCGGCGGCGTGGCGAGAATGACGAGATCAACATCGCAGGCGAGCACGTGCTGGTAAGCGTCGAAACCGACGAAGCAGTGCTCGTCGGTGACCTGGTATGCCGATCCCAGTTCGGCCAGGTCCTTCTGGAGCGTTTCCTTGCACGTGTTGAGGTGGTCCGCAAACAAATCTCCGAGCGCGACGATCTCAATGTTCGGCGCGGCCTTAACGCAATCCACCGCGGCCCCGGTCCCGCGACCGCCGCAGCCGATCACGCCGACGCGCAGCCGCTCCGGGCGGCGTTCGGCGTGCAGGATGGCGGGGGCCGGTCGGCCGGAGAGGCTGGCGCAGCCGCCGACGAGGGCCGTGGCCGACACGACGGCGGACGTCTTGAGGAACTCACGGCGGGACGGGGCGGCGTTCGGGTCAGGAGTGGAACTCGCGGATTCCGTCGTGGTCATGGTGGGTTCTCCGGATCATGTGTCGGACCGTAGCACCTGTTCCCGCACTCTCGCGGGAACCGCTCCCTGACGGTCGCGGCTCGGTTCATACCACTCCTTCACGGTCGCGGCTCATTTCGTGCCGCTCCCTGACGGTCGCGGTTCGGACAAGCAACGGACCGTCTTCAGAAGTCGTCACAGGTTCGATATGCATCAATCAAGGCCCGCTCGCCTTCTTTGCCGGGCCGGGCGTTGCCGTGCTCCATGCCGAGGAGGCCGTCGAAGCCCTTCGCGTGCAGGTGGCGGAAGATGTTGCGGTAGTTGATCTCGCCCGTGGTCGGCTCCTTGCGGCCGGGGTTGTCGCCGAGCTGGAAGTAGGCGATCTCACCCCAGGCGGCGTCGATGTTGGGGATCAGGTTGCCTTCGGTGACCTGCTGGTGATAGAGGTCGTCGAGGATCTTGCACGACGGGCTGTTGACGGCCCGGCACACCTCGTACGCCTGGGCGATCTTCGTCAGGAACAGGTTGGGGTGGTCGCGCGGGTTCAGCGGCTCCAGCACCATGACCAGCCCCGCCGGCTCGCAGACCTCGGCCGCGGCCCGCAGGTGCTCGACCACGTTGGCCGTCTGATAGCCCCAGTCCATCCGCGGGTCGCACGGCCCCGGCACCACCGTACACCAGCGGGCGTTGACCCGCTTGGCCACCTCGACCGCCGCGCGCATCTGCTTGACCAGTTGGTCGCGGAAGGCGGGATCGGCGCGGACCATGGTGGGCTCGCGCCATTCGACGTAGGCGACGAAGACGCCCATCGTCATGTGGCGGCGGGCCATCTCGCGGGCGACCCTCTCCTGCTCCTCAACCGGCCGGCCCATCATGCCGTTGTCCTCGAGCGCGGTGAAGCCTTCGTCCGCCATGAACTTGATCTGCTCGACGGGGTCATCGCCGGCGTGGTTCTTGAACATGCCGAAGTGCGGGGCGTACTGCAGCTTGAACGGCCGTGGTGCGGCGCCGGTCGGAGGGGGTGCGGATTGCGCGCGCGCCCGCGCGGTCAAACCGGCCGCAGCCGCCAGGGTCGTCACACCACTTGCCAGGAACGTGCGTCGGTTCATTGGATGGGGCCTCCGAATCTCGCTTGCCGGGCAGAAGGACCAGGGCGCTACTCCGCAACTCCCCTCCCTTTCAGGGAGAGGTTGGGGGAGGGTCGCGGGGACCGCACTCCCCGACTGCGGCCGGTACGGAGCCCGGTCGCCAAAGGCGACTCGCTGTGGCGAGCCGCTACACAGACTACAGCCGGTACGGAGCCCGGCCGCCAAAGGCGACTCGCTGTGGCGAGCCGCTACGTTCAGCGCGGCCGCCACGGCCCGTGTGGCACCGGCCAATGGCCGGTGCGCGTCGGCCCTCGCCGCGCTGGGTACGATACTGCCCGCCCGTCGCGCACTCAACCGCCCGTCACGAGCGCCGAGCAGAACTGAGCCGCGCCCGTAAGGAAGCGGTCTGCCGTTCGGCGGGCCCCGCTCCCTCACGGTCGCGGCTCGGATCGGGGGGCTGACCTGTTCGGCACTCTGAGGCGGTGGGGACAAGGGGCCGGTATGATCCCGCCCGTATGGACCAGACCCACCACGCCATCGGCCAGGGCGCCTCGCTGCTCTCGGCGCTGCTGTGGGCCTTCGCGCTGGTGCTGTTCAAGCTCAGCGGCGAGCGGATCGCGCCGCTGGCGCTCAACCTCTACAAGAACGCCATCGGCCTCGTTCTGCTGGGGGTCACGCTGGCCGCGCTCATCCTCTTCAAGCTTGACAATCTCGACTCCCTGCTCAGTCACCCGCCCGACGAACTGGGCTTGTTGTTGCTCAGCGGCGCGGTCGGCATCGCGCTGGCCGACACGCTCTTCTTTCACGCGCTGAACCTGATCGGCGTCGGGCTGCTGTCCATCGTGGACTGCCTGTATACCCCCTTCGTGATCCTGTTCTCCTGGCTCCTGCTGTCGGAAACGCTGACGGCGTATCACTATGTCGGGGCGGGGCTCATCCTGTCCGCGATCCTCGTCGCCTCGCGCCCGCGACTGCCGGTCCATCGCACGCGCGGACAGATCGCGGCGGGCGTCCTCCTGGCGGCGACCTCAATGGCCTTGATGGCCTTCGGCATCGTCATCGCCAAACCGACCGTGGAGAAGATGCCCGTCGTGTGGAGCACGACGATCCGCCTGGCCGGGGGGATGATCTTCCTCATGCTATTCGCACGGCTCGGCCGCGACTGGCGGCGGCACTGGGGGGTCTTTCAGCCGTCCCGCATCTGGCGGTATGCCCTGCCCGGGTCGGTGCTCGGCACCTACGTGTGCCTCCTGCTGTGGATCGCGGGCTTCAAGTACACCTACGCGAGCGTGGCGGCGGTCCTGAACCAGACCACCGTCGTCTTCGCCAGCGTGCTGGCCGCCATCTTCCTGAAGGAGCACTTCGGCCGCCGGCAGTTCGCCGCCCTGGTGCTCGCGTTGACCGGGGTGGCGGTCGTCACGTTCGGGGCCCGGCTGTGGGCGGCGCTGGCCCGCGCGGGATGGCTGGGGTGAGCGTGAACGGTCCTGGGGACACGGGGGTCGTTGAACGGAACTGAATGGGTATTCACGGTCGTGCGACACGGGAGGGCGAGGCTGTCTCCTGCGGCGACCCTACCGTCCTGCCGAGCCGCAGCTCGCCGGGAGGCTCGCCCTCCCGGTTGGCGCCCCATGATCCTGTTTAGCGTGGCCGCCAACACGCGGCCGGGCCACACGGCGCGGTGTTGGGGGGAATTGGAAACCGCGGGCCAGGGAACAGGGAATGAGGGAGCAAGGGATTGAGGGATTGAGGGAATGAGGGGAATGCCGCCAGACACCGGGGCGTTGACGGTCCGGCGGGGGGCTATGCCTGGAGGTCGAGGCCGCCGGCGGGGTTGTCGGTGCCCCCCCCTTCTGTATCCGTCGACTCGTCCGGTTTAGGCGGCTCCTCAAACGGCCGGCCCTGGCTGCCGGTGCCCTCGGCATCGGAATAGACCTGGCTGTCGCGGTCGGATTCCTCGATCACATTCTGGAGGCTCTCCGCGAACGGCTGCGTGCCCGCCCGTTCGGCCTGGGCGTCCACCTCACGCTGCTTGTCCACGGCGGCCTTGGACTGCGAGCCCTGCGTCTGGATGATCGAGCCGAGCCAGTTGGGCGGGATGGTGGACACGGTCGCGGTCCTGGCGAACAAGCAGTCGCTGACACAGCCCGTCACGCGCGGGCCTGGCCGCATGGCCCCGCACTGGCGTGCGGGGTTCGGAGCAACGTCTCAACAGAACCCACCACGCAAGTGGTGGGCCGTCGCGCCCCGCACTGGCGTGCGGGGTTCGGAGCAACGTCTCAACAGAACCCACCACGCAAGTGGTGGGCCGTCGCGCCCCGCACTGGCGTGCGGGGTTCGGACAGGCGAGCTACGGCGTTTCGGCGACGAGTTCGCGGCGGCGGGCCTGAAGCTGCTCACGCAGGCGGGCCAGTATCGCCGAGTGCATCTGGCTGACGCGCGACTCCGACAGGTCGAGCGTCTGGCCGATCTGCTTCATGGTCATCTGCTCGTAGTAGTACAGCACGACGATCAGCCGTTCGGCACGGTTCAGGCCGCGCGTCACGAGGTCCTTGATGTCCTGCTTCTGGGCCTCGATGACGGGGTCGCTGCCGCGGTCGTCGGGGAGCACGTCGATCTCGAACACGTCGCGCAGCGAATCCGGGTCGCTGTACTTGCGGGACAGCGAGATGAGCGACACGGCACTGGCGTCGCGCAGCAGCTTCTGAAACTGCGTCTTGGACATATTGAGCCGCCGGGCGATCTCGTCGTCGTGCGGCACGCGGCCGAGCTCCATCTCCAGGGCGCGGGTGGCGTCGGCCAGCTTGTGGGCGCGGTGCCGCACGAGCCGCGGCACCCAGTCCATGTTGCGGAGCTCGTCGAGTATGGCCCCGCGGATGCGCGGCGCGCAGTACGTCTCGAACTTCACGCCGCGACCCAGGTCGAAGGCATCAATCGCGTCCAACAGCCCGAAGATGCCGGCGCTCATCAGGTCGTCCACGTCCACTTCGTCGGGCAGCTTGGCGCCGATGCGTTCGGCGGTGTAGCGCACGAGGTAGAGGTAGTGTTCCAACAGGCTGTTGCGGAGGTCCTTGTCGCCGGTGGCCCGAAACTCACGCCAGGCGGCGTCGAGGCTGTCCTTGTCGGGAAATGAACGGGTGGGGTGGTCGCGGCTGACGCGGCGCAGGCGACCGGCGGAGAGCTTGCCACGGGCCATCTTCTATTCCACCTCGGTTGGTTTCGCGGGCTCGCCAGGGGGTTCGGGGCCCGCCTCGCCGGTCAGGGCAGCGACGGCGGCCAGGTGGGCGCGGTCGATCTGGAGCTTCTTACGCTGGAGATGGTCCCGCAGGATGGCCTTGGCCGCCCAGCCGCCGAACTGCCCCACCGCCGCCCCCGCCACCATCGCCAGCAGCGCCCGGGTGAGGGTCAGGACGGCGGAGTTGCCGGAGTAGAGACCGGCGACAATCGCCACGGCGAAGGCCAGCAGGCCGATTTGTGCTCCGAGGGACCGGACCATGTTGACTTCCGTGTCTCCTATCGGCCCCGCGCCACACATCCTTGTGGGCGCGCTCAGAGGAACAACCCGGCCACGCGGGACCACAGGCTGCCGCCGGGGGCGATCGCCGGGCGTTCCGGGACGAATTCGTCGCAAATCCTTTTCATTGCGGTAGTTGCGGCGCAGTGCGGATAGCGCTGGCATACCGGGGTGCGACGGCGTACCGCTTCGGGCACGTGTCGATCCAGCGGAACGAAGCCGAGCAACTCGACCGATAGTCCGAGAAAGTCACGCGCCACGCGCGCCAGGCGCCGCGCCACCTGAGCAGCTTCGGAGCTTGAGCGCGCCATGTTCACGACAACCGCCGCGCGACCCGCGAAACCGACGTTGCTCAGCAGTTTCAGCGTCGCGTAACCGTCGGCCACCGCCGTCGGTTCCGGCGTCGTCGTCAGCAGCACGAGGTCGCCGGCCAGCGCGAGGTGGGCCAGCGTGGCGTTGAATCCGGCACCGCAATCTACCAGCAACACGTCGCAGGCCCGCTTCAACTCGCGCACGGCCCGGGTGTAGGCGTCCGCAGCATGACTGTCGCCGTTGTGTCGCGCGGTCCCTGACACGCCGCACACCAATCGCAGTCCCCCGGGCGCCGTCACGCAGACCTCGTCCACCGTGCGGCGGCCGGATAGCAAGTCGGCGAAGTCGCCGCGCGGCGTGACATTCAGCAGGATGTCCGCGTTGGCGAGATCGAAGTCGGCGTCGAGGAGGATCGTGCGCACGCCACGGCGTTGCAGGAGGAGGCCGACGTTGAGTGCGAGGTTGGTCTTGCCGACGCCGCCCTTGCCGCTGAGGATGGTGACGACAATCCCCTTGGGGTGCTTCGTCTCCACCTTCCGTCGGGGCTGGCGCTCCGAGACGTGCGGCATCGGACGACCATGCCCCTCGGCCTAGCCATCCGCGGGGCAGATTAACGCGGCCAGTCGCGGACCGCAAGCCTCCTCCAGGTCATTGGGTACATTTTGGCCCGTGGAAAGGTAGGACGGGGGCAGGTTCAGACGCTGAACGACGTTCAGGATGACGCCGAAGCCAACGGCATCGTCCAAACGGGTGAGCAGCACGCGGGCGGGCCCCAGCGGGGCGAAGCTCTGGGCCACACGGGCCTGGACCTCCGGCGTCAGCGACGCGGGCATGACCAGGTGGATCTCGTCGGGTCGCACCGCACGCAGGAGGCTGGCCAAGCGGGCAAACCGGGCCTGGTCGCGCAGGCCGACGCCGACGGTGTCGATCAACAACAAGTCGAGGTCGCCGGCCGCCGCGAGGCATTGCTTCGCTTCGGTGAGCGTTTGCGCCGTGTGCAGTGGGACTTCGAGGATGTCGGCGTAGCGGCGTAATTGCTCGTGCGAGCCAAGGCGGTGAAGATCGAGCGACAGCAGCGCGAGGCGTCTCTCCTGTCGCAGCTTGAAATGCGCCGCGAGCTTCGCCAGCGCGGTCGTCTTGCCCGCGCCGGGGGGACCGATCAGGGCGACGCGACGCGTGGTCCCCTCCGCCAGTTGCACCCCTCCAGACTCCGGCAACATGCCGGCGATGTAGTCACGCAGGGCCTGGCGCAGGGCCGCCGTATCATCACCCGCGCTCGGCGAGACGCGGGCCGCCGCCTCACGCACGAGCCGGGCGGCCAGGTCCGCAGCCACCTCATTCTCGACGAGCCGTACGTAGAGGGGATACAGCGTTTGCGGCACGCGTACGGACGACGAGCCGGCCGGCTCTTCCGCGCCGGCGACGCCGACGCCGGGCGGCAAGACGTCCGTGGTAACCGGTTCGCTGCCGGCGCGCCGTTCGGCCGTCGCCGCGCGGCCCGGGGCACCCGCCGTGGCACGCAGTCGCGGGGCCGGGCTCGCGAACCCGGGCGGGGCCGCGGAAATCTCCACGCGCGGTCGGCGGGCCAGTCGACCCAGGCCCGTGCCGGAGACCCAGCGCGTGCCGAGGATGACCGCGTCGGGACCGAGCTCCCGCTTCACGATCTCGAGCGCTTCACGCGTGGACGGGGCTCGGAATGTTCGCACGCTGGAACTCAATGCTCACGACTCCGTGGGCCTGGACATCGACGCCGCGGACGATCTCGTTTAGGGCCAGCACCGGCGTCTGCGGCAACAGGGGTTCGATGATCCGCCGGGTCCACAGGCGGACCTGTGGCGAGCAGAGGACGACGACGGGGGCCCCGGCCGCCTGCCCGGACGCCGCTTCGACCTGCTTGCGGGTCTTGAGGGCCAGCTCGGTCTGCCGGTCGGGCGGCACGGCGAGCGTGGTGCTGTGTTCGAGCCGCTGGATGTTCGCCACGAGGTAGTCTTCGGTGGCGGGGTCCAGCGTGACGGCGTGCAAGACGCCCGCGTGGTCCTTGTACTGGGCGCAGATGGTCCGGGCCAGGGCGTTGCGGGCGTACTCGGTCAGCACCTCGAGGTCTTTGGTCTTGGGGGCGTAGTCGCCGAGGGTCTCCAGAATGGTTTCGAGGTCACGAATCGGGACGCGCTCGCGCAGCAGGTTCTGGAGCACCTTCTGAACTTCGCCGGTCTTGAGCAGGTTGGGGATGACCTCGTCCACCAGGCCGGCGTTGCGCTGCTTGAGGTTGTCCAGCAGCTTCTGCGCGTCGGCCCGCGTGAGCAGGTCGGCGGCGTGCCGCTTGATGATCTCCGTGAGGTGCGTGGCCAGGACGCCGGTGGGCTCGACGACGGTGTACTGGAGTCGTTCGGCGTTCTCGCGTTCGCCAGGCGGCAGCCACCACGCGCGCAGGCCGAAGGCGGGCTCGCGCACCTCGATCCCGTGCAGCGGCTGGGCGGCCAGACCGGAGTCGATGGCCAGCAGTTGGTCCGGGTGCAGCTCGTCGCGGGCGATCTCCTGCCCGCGCAGCAGGACCACGTACTGGTTGGGCTGGTACGTGGCATTGTCGCGGATGCGGATCGGGGGGACGACCAGCCCCAGGTCGAGCGCGATCTGCTTGCGCAGGCCGGCGATGCGGTCGAGCATGTCGCCGCCGCGGGTCCGGTCGATCAACCGCACGAGCCCCAGGCCGACCTGGAGTTCCAGCGGATCGACCGTCAGTTGGGTCTCGATCTTCTCGGGCTTGGCGCGCTCGCGCGAGCGTTCGTCGGCGATCTTCTTCAGCGCGGCCGACGCATGGGAGCGGCGGAGGACCCACGCCAGCCCGCCGCAACCCGCCGCCAGCGTCAACAACGGTATGGTCGGCAACGGGGTGAACATGAGGACGGCGAGGAACGCCGCCACGACGACCAGGGCGATGGGCTTGGCCAGGAGCTGGCCGAGGACCTCCTCGCCGAGGTTAGTCTGGCCGGTGCTGCGGGTGACGAGCATGCCGGCGGCGACGGAGACGATGAAGGCGGGGATCTGACTGGCCAGGCCGTCGCCGATGGTCAGCTTGGTGTAGATTTCGAGCGACTGCATGAGCGTCAGGCCGCCTTCGACCATACCGACGTACAGCCCGCCGATGATGTTCACGAACGTGATGATGATGCCCGCGATGGCGTCGCCGCGGACGAACTTGCTGGCCCCGTCCATCGCCCCGTAGAAGTCGGCCTCGCGGCTGATTTCGGTGCGGCGGCGGCGGGCCTCGGACTCGTCAATGATGCCGGCGTTGAGGTCGGCGTCGATGGCCATTTGCTTGCCGGGCATGCCGTCGAGGGTGAAGCGCGCGCTCACTTCGGCGATGCGCCCGGCACCTTTGGTGATCACCACGAAGTTGATCAC
>CAYWYJ010000064.1:0-21129 GCA_964462635.1 uncultured Planctomycetales bacterium | reverse complement strand
CACAGAAAACACACCGCCGACGGAGTGCGTGGGAACGTGAGAACGTGGGAAGGTGGGAACGCGGGCATGTGGACAGCCGCCGCCGGGCCGCGGCAGCATTCGACCAACTCCCGTTCCCACGGGCTCACGTTCCCACGTTCCCACGCCTCCGGGCAAGGGTGAAATGGTGCGGTAAGAGCGCACCGCGCGCCTGGTGACAGGCGTGGCAGGGCAAACCCCACCGCCAGCAAGCCCAAGTAAGGGACGATGAGCCGGCCCGGCTCGCTACCAGTCCCGGGTAGGGCGCTCGAGCCCGTCGGCAACGGCGGGCCCAGAGGAATGACCGCCGCTCATCGGGTGGCACCGGCCTCCAGCCGGTGTCTCTTGGCGAGAACAGAACTCGGCTTACCGGCCCACTCCGCCGACAATTCTCGCCAAATCGCCGTGCGCAAGGGTGCGACCAGGGGGGGCGATCCCGGCGCGCCGGGACGGCCGAGCCGCGGCGCGCCGGGGCTGCCGAGGCACGGCTCGCCGGGCCGGCAGGGTCGCCGAAGGAGACAGGCTCGCCCTCCCCGCCGGCGCTGGCGAGCTGCGCACGGCATTCTGCGGGAGCGCTTTCGGGCCGGTGTCCCACCCAGGGATCCGCCGGATAGGTGTTGGGGGCGGCGACCAGTTCGCATTATGATGCCATCGGAGTGGCCGGTGCCACGCGGGTCGGCGCCGGCCGGCGTGGAGGCGCGGTTCGGCAACACGTCCGCCGGGCCGCACGGGCAGAGGACGTACATCGAGGAGGAGGCAGACCATGAGCAAGCGGTGCTGCGGCGTCGTGACGGTGTTACTGGCGACCGTGTCGGGCGTGTGGGCGGACCAGGCAACGCTCAATCCGATCCAGGACACGTATGTTCAGTCCATCAACCCGGACACCAACTACGGCAAGTCGGAAGACATGCTGCTCGGCAAGGGCACCTACTTCGGGCTCGGCTTCGTGCGCGGGCTGGTGCAGTTCGACCTGTCGTCGCTGCCGACCAATCCGGAGCTGATCACATCGGCGACCCTGTCGCTGTACCAGTACCGGACCGAGGCGGCCGCCGGCGGGCTGCCGGTGGACGTCAAACGTATCACCAACCCCTGGAGCCAGACGTCCGTCACATGGAACTTCCACCCGACCTACGATGACGCCAAGGTGTGGGCCAGCGCGTCGGTCGGCGACAGCTTCTACACGGGCTGGATCAACTGGGATGTGCTTGATCTGGTCAAGAACCAGGTCTCCGGCCAGACCACGCACTACGGCTGGCTGCTGAAGTTCTATATGGAGATCACCGCCGGCGCGTCGCGTCTCGGCTACTTCCACACGATGGACTACACCGCGAACCCGGAGCGCCGGCCGAGGCTCGTGGTCGATTACGTTCCGGAACCCGCCGGCGGGCTGTTGTTGCTGGGAGTGGCCGCGCTGGGCGCCCGGCGACGGTAGAAGACGGTCCCCGCGCTTGCGTCGGGCGCCAGTCCCAACGAGCGAGAGCGTCACGCCGAGCGCGACTCTCGACCCTCCCCCAACCCCTGCTCGCCACAGGCGAACCTGCGGCGGACGTGGCGACCGGGAAGGCAGGGGAGTTGTCGGCGCGTCGTCGCGACCCTTTCCTGTCAAGGAGGGGAGTTGCGCGCCGGGCTCTACGGCTGCGTCAACAGCCGCACGAACGGGTTGATGTCTCCAAAGTCAACGACGCCGTCGCCGTTGATGTCCCCGTGGCTGTTGGGGCAGTTGGGGTACTGGGTCGCGTAGCCGGCTGGGTTCGACAGCCGCAGCACAAACGGGTTGATGTCGCCGAAGTCGGCCAACCCGTCGCAGTTCAGGTCGCCCAGGCCGTCGCACTCATCGGGGATCCCATTGCCATTGAGATCGGTGGACTGGCCGCAGCCCGGCAGGTCGCACGGTCCGCCGGGCGACCCGCAGTCGAGGTCGCACTTGTCCGGCAGGCCGTTGTGGTTGCAGTCGGGCGGCGCGCCGAGGACCGCGACGTGCGTGCCCCAGATGTTGTTGTCGTGACCGTACTCCTGGATCGTGTAGAACGCGGTCTGATCGACGGGGTCGAGCGTCGTATAGCTGTAGTCGCCCCACCGATTGCGGCCGTAGCTGTCGATGTTGTTCTGCGGGCCGGTCCCTGGTTTGTATTGCACCGGAGGGGCCATTTCGCCGGGTGGATCGGTCTTACGGCGCCCGGTGTAGTAGCAGCCGGCGTACTGGGCGGAACTGGAGCCCGTGAACGCCATCACGACGTCGCCGTCCGCGTTCACCATGATCGACGGGAAGAAGTAATACAGCACCGGGTCGGCCACGTTGCCCCACTGCTTGACCGTCTTGGTGACCGGATCGACCTCGTACCACCGGCATCCCGCCCGCCCGCTGACGCTGATCGTGTGGCACGTCCACAGCGAGCCGTCCCGGTACACGGACATCATCAACCGCTGGTCCACGGTGTCCAACGGCGTCGTGCTGCCCAGGGCCGGGGCATCCGGCGGGGCGCTGAAGCTGGACACACTCACCAGCCCGACTTCGGTCATCGTCGGGTTGTTCAGCGGCGGGTTGACCCGGCGAATCCGCAGCGAAGAGCTGCCGGACCGCGAGACCAGGTACTCGCCGCCCGGGTCGCCGTAAGTGTGCGCCGGCTGAATCGCCCCCTCGAAGGGCAGGTTTCGCCAGGCGGTGATCGTGCCGAGGCTGGGCGGCGTGGCGATGAGCGGGGCTTTGTCCAGGGCGAAGATCGTCATGGCGCCCCCGCCGACCATGTATGCCGTGATGTAGATGCCGTGGGCATCGACGCCCAGCGTCGGATAGTCCGGCCAGCGGCCTTCGTCGCCGCCCGTGTTCGTCTTGAAGCTGGTCTTGAACCAGTCGCCGGTCGGATCGTCCGTCAGCGATACGGCCAAGAAGACGGTGGCGGTAGCGCTGAAGTCGGTGACGTGGACGATCCAGCGCCCGCTGTGGTGGTCGAACACCGTGCGCGGGTCGCCGTTGGATCCGGGCAGGAACGCTCCCAGCAGGATGTTGACGAGCTGGGCCCCGGTCGCCTTGTCATAGACGGCAAAGTTGCGGTTCACCGTCTCCACGTAGTGACGCGGGCCGACCGCGCCATCGGTGTCCGGCGGGTAGCTCATCGACCCGGCGTCGCCGCGGAGCACGGTTTGGAATGTGCGGTTCAGCTCCGGGGCGGTCGCCCCCATGTCCGACGGCTCGTTCAGCAGGTCCTCGGCCGTCGCCGGCTCCTCGCGGTACTCGGGCGGCACCAGCGGCCCATGGATGCCGTCGCGCTCGGAGAACTCGCCGCGACCCTCCTCCCAGGACAGCCCGGCGTAGCCGGAGCCGGTCAGTTTGTAATCGTACGGCAGGTCTTCAAAGTCGATGACGATGGTCTGCGTCTGGCCGGCCGCCGTCGTAACGGCGTAGGTCAGGTCGTCCATCCCGTACCACCCGCCGCCGCGATAGGCCGGCACCGCGACGACCTCGATGCGGTCCACGTCGGCGAGGTTCATCTCCAGCCAGCGGGGCTCGCGGCCGATCGGGCTCAGCCACCCGGTCTGGCCCACGAGCTGCCCATCGCGGTAGCCCGCGACCCGGACGCCGGGGGTCCACACGCCTTCGCCCGCCTGGCCGGCGAAGTAGGCCCCGCGGACAGCCACCGGCTGCGGAAACCCGATCCCCATGCGCGTGTCGCCCCACTTGTTGACGGCGTTGTGCAGCCCGGAATGCGGGAAGGTCGTCGCCCGCACACTCGGCACCATCCACGCCCCGTGCTCGCCCGGCCGACGTTCCTTGTCATTGGGCGGCGGCACGGTGTGGCGATTGCGCTCGATCGCGGCGGCCAGCGACTCGACCCACGACGGGCCGCACGCGGCCGGCTCGAGCCGCTCGCCGGGGAGGCCATCCTGCGCTGCGGCAGGGATCGAGCCGACCGCCATCAGGGCCCACAGAGTCAGAACGATTGCAGGGGAAAGCGCGAAACGTCGCATTCGGCACCTCAAGGACGTCAAAGAAGGGAGTTCATCACTCAGCGCACGCCTGCCCGGCCTGCCCCGATACTAGTACATCGGTGGTATCGGAGTCCACCAGAAACCAAAGGGAGGGTGATCCCGCGTGCCGGGACTGCCGAGCCGCAGCCCGCCGGCGCGGCCGACCCCGCCACCCCAAGGGCCCCCGGCTCGGCACCGCCCTCTGTTGCGGCCGGGGGTGTGGGTGGCACCGGCGTCCCGCCGGTGTGGCGGCCGGGCTCCGTACTGCCCGAACGTAGCGGCCGGGCTCCGTACTGCCCGAACGTAGCGGCCGGGCTCCGTACCGGCCGTAGGAACGCAGGCAAGGACGCCTGTGCCACTCGTACCGGCCGGGCTCCGCACCGGCCGTCCGGTGCCGGGGCGACGGCGACGCTGACGCGCCGACGCCGCAGGGGTATGCTGGGGGCATGAACGCGGTGAACAAAGCCAAGCTCATGGATGGCCGGGCCCTGGCCGGGCATCTGCTGGAGGAGTCGGCGGCCAAGGCGCGGCGGATACACCAGGCGACCGGGGTCACCCCGGCCTTGGCCACCGTCATCGTCGGCGACGACCCCGCATCGCACACCTACGTGCGCATGAAGCGGCGGCGGTGCGAGGACGCGGGCATCCGCTCGCTGGTCGTCGAGCTGCCGCGGGACACCACCACGACGGAAGTCGTCGCCGAGATTCAACGACTGGGGGACGACCCGTCGATCCACGGCATCCTGGTGCAGCACCCGGTGCCGACGCCGATCGACAAGCGCGCCGTGTTCGAGGCAATTCCCCTGGCCAAGGACGTGGACGGCGTCACGGCGACCACCTTGGGCCGCGTGATTCTGGGCATGCCGGCGTTCATCCCGTGTACGCCGGCGGGGATCATGCGCCTGCTGGAGCACTACCACGTCGAGCTGGACGGGGCGCACGCGGCGGTCATCGGGCGAAGCCCGATCCTGGGGCGGCCGATGGCGTCGCTGCTCATCAATCGCCACGCGACCGTGACGCTGTGCCACTCGCGGACCCGGTCGCTGCCCAGCATCGTGCGCAACGCCGACGTCGTGATTGCCGCCGTCGGCCACCCGCGTTTCGTGCAGGGCGGGTGGATCAAGGTCGGCGCCGTCGTCGTCGATGCGGGCTACAACGAAGGGAACGTGGGCGACGTGGACTTCGAGGCGGCCATCGAACCCGCCTCGCTGATTACGCCCGTGCCCGGCGGCGTCGGCCCCATGACCATCGCGGTGCTCATCGACCACACGGTGGCGGCGGCGGCCGAGCAGTTGGGGATGGATGTTGAGGTGCCGCCGCACGGCTGACGGGCGGGGCGGGGCGACATCGGCCGGCCGGGTCCGGCGTGGAGCGCGATTTCCTGCCGGACCACGTCGGCCTGCGTTGGAACGCGGCCCCGGGGGGCCTATACTGCCGCCACCGTGAATTGGGATGCGTGGCTCAATCAGTTGCAGGCATGGCTGGAGACCCGGCGGCTCCTAATCCGCGAGGCGAGCTGGGTCGTCGGGGCTTCCGGGGGACCGGATTCCACGCTGCTGCTGCACACGATGAAGGCCCTCTCCGACCGCGAGGGCCTGAGGTGGAAGCTCCACGCCGCCCATTTTCACCACGGTTTGCGCGGCGACGAGGCCGAGGCCGATGAGGCTTTCGCGGCGCGGCTGGCGGACGAGCTCGGCGTGCCGTTTCACGCCGAGCGGGCCGACATCCGGGCCGAGGTCGAGCGCAGCGGCGGGTCCACCGAGGAGGTCGCGCGGAGCCGGCGCTACGAGTTCCTCGAGCGCGTGGCCCTGAAGACGGGTAGCGAGCGCGTCGTCGTCGCCCACCACGCGGACGACAACGCTGAGACCATCCTCCACCGCATCTGCCGCGGGACGGGCCTGCGCGGCCTGGTCGGCATCCGCGATGTGCGGCCGATTCAGCCCGACAGCCACGTCTTGATCGTGCGCCCGTTCCTGAACCAGCGACGGACCACGATCGAGGAGCTGTGCGCGGCCCGCGGTCTGACCGCGCGCACCGACAGCAGCAACCGTAGCCCGGAGTTCACGCGCGGCCGCATCCGCAACATCGTCATGCCGCTGCTGGCCGAGCAGCTCAATCCCAACGTGGCCGAAGCCCTGCTGCGGCTGGGCGAGTTGGCCCGCCTGCTCGGCTCGTATCTTGAGGACGCCGCGGAACGCACGTTCGAATCGCTCGTCATCGCGCATGAGCCGCGGCGCATTGTGCTGAACAACCGGGCGCTGCTCGGCAAGCAACGGATCATCCAGGCGGAGGTGATCCGGCGGGCCGTCCTGCTGCTGGCCGGCAGTGAGCAGGACCTCAGCTTCGGGAACATCGAGGCGGTCCTGCGGCTGGCCGAGGACCCGGCCAGCGGCAAAGAGGTCCACGTCCCCGGCCCGATCGTCGTGCGCAAGCAGTATGACCGGCTTGAGTTCAGCCCGCTGGGCGAGGAGGAGCCGCCGCCCGAACTCGGCCTCGTCTTTGTCGCCTGCCCCGGCCGCACGACGCTGCCGGCGCTGCGTCTGACGCTGACCGCCGAGGTCCGCGACGTGACGCCGGAGGACATCGACGCGCTGCGCCGGAACACGAACCGGCACGAGGAATGGCTGGATTACGAGTCGCTGCGGCCACCCCTGCTGGTGCGCGGCCGGCGCGACGGGGACCGGTTTCATCCGTTGGGGTCGCCGGGGGCCAAGACGGTCGGCGATTTCTTCAGCGAGCAGAAGATCGATCCGCAGGTGCGGGCGTGCACGGGCCTCTTGTGCGATCAGGAGGGGCCGGTGTGGATCATGCCGCTGCGGATCGACGAACGCGTCAAGCTGCGGCCGGCCACGCGCAAGGCGCTGCGCCTGATACTGGCCGCGTACCCCGCGACCTTGGCCACTCCGCATGACCCGCTCGCGTGACCATGTCGCCTGGGGGCTGGTCTTGCTCGCGCTCGTGCTGCGCGGGGGTTGGGTGACGTACCGCTGGACCACTCACGGGGCGGCCTTCGAGTACCCCGACGAAGAGCTGCACTGGCAGTTGGCCACGCATCTCGTACGCGATGGCGCCTTGGTCACCGATGACGGCCGCTTCGCCGCGCGAATGCCGCTGTATCCGCTGTTCCTGGCTCCCTGGGCAGCACTCGGTTCCGTGGGCGTGCTCCTTGCACGCTTGGCGCAGGCGGTCGTCGGGGCGGCCGTCGTCGTCGTGGCGCATCGGCTCGCTCACGCGGTGGCCGGGCGTCGCGCCGCACGGGTCGCGGGACTCCTGGTGGCGTGCGATCCGTTCGGCGTCTTCTTCTGCAATCTGCTGCTTACCGAGACGCTGTTCACCTTCCTGGCCATCGCCCTGACGGCGTGCGCGTGGGCGGTCATGACGCGACCGCCGGGGGACTGGCGGGCGTGGAGCGGCGTGTCTGCGATCGGGGCGGCGGCGGTCCTGACACGACCGTCGGCCGCCGCGTGGCTGCCGCTGCTGTGGTTGCTGATCCTGGCGCTCGGCCGCGATCGACGGCCGATGAGCCCGCGTCTGGTGGCGTGCCCCTTGGTGCTCGCGCTGCTCCTGCTGCCGTGGGGCCTGCGCAACCGGGCCACGCTCGGAGATTACGCCTGGTTGTCCACTAATGGCGGCGTGACGCTCTATGACGCCCAGGGACCACAGGCCGACGGGAGCAGCAATCAGGCTTTTCTCCGGCAGATGCCGGAATTGCAGGGGCTCGGCGAAGTCGAGCGCGACCGTCTGTTGAAGCGGTTGGCGGTCCGGCAGATGCGATCCGACCCCGGTCGGGTCCTGCGTCTGGCGGGGGTCAAGTTCCTGCGGACCTGGAGCCCGCTGCCCAATGTCGCGGAATATCGGACCGGACCGGCCGCCAGCGCCGGGGCCGCGTACACCGTGCTTCTACTGACGGGGACGGCCGCGGCCCTGGTTCGCAGTTTGGCTGGCCGCCGAGATGCGAGCGCGGCGGACCGCCGCCGGCTCCTGGCCCTGGTGGCCGTTCCGCTGTTCTGCTTCACCTTGGTTCACTGCGTTTACATCGGGAGCGTCCGTTATCGCGTGCCGCTCGTGCCGCTGATGGCCCTGGCTACGGCCGTCGAAATAGGACGATTGCGGTCCGATGTCGCGGGCGGCGGCCTTTCGGGCGCGTAAGTTTGGATTGCGATCAGCCGCCTCGCCACGTTATGATCGTGGTTGACGAACGCGGGACAGAAGCACCCGCGTCGCAAACTGGAACGTGTCGGTGTTCGGCTGACCGTGCGAGGATCGCGCACGGGGCGTGTGCGGTCCAGCCGGAGCATGTTCTGTGAACTACGCCACCCACATCCACCCGATTCCGCCCCTTATCCGCCAAGCGACGGCGTGCCCAATGGGGGCCGCCCGGATGATGCGCGGAGCGGTGCGCTGCGCGTGGCCTTCAGGAGGCTGTCATGCGGAAGTCTTTGGTATGTACCCGGCGGGCTTGGCCCGTCCTGCTGGCGGTCGCAGTCGCCGGCATTCCCGCGGTCGCGGCGAATCGAATTGTGGTCTGCGAGGAATTCGGCCGAGTTACCTGCACGTACTGCCCAACGGCCGGCGCGGCGTTGGACCTCATGCTTCAGAACTACCCCAACACTTTCATTTCGGTCGCCGTTCAAACGGCCGTCTACCCATGCGCCTGGGGGAATGAACGCACCTCCTTTTACGCCATCTCCGGCGTCCCCACCGCCGAGTTTGACGGCATGATCGAGTGCCGCGGCGCCTACAGCACCGTTTCGCAGCAGTACAGTTGGTACCAGAGTACCTACAACTCCTCGATGGCTGTGCCGACGGACGTGGTCGTCGGACTGCAGTGCTTCAAGGTGGCTGCGGACCGCATTCGAATAAAGGCCGAAATCGGCATCGAGGCCACCGGCGTCGGCAAGAGCATGCGCGTCCATTTCGTGCAGCTCCTGGATCACTGGCCCTTCGGCTACACCTGGACGCGCGACGGCGTCAAGCAGGGGCAGAACATGGGCGTGATCTCGCTGACCCCGGGCCAGTCCACCGTGCTGACGTATGACTTCACGCTGGATGCCGACAGTCTGGCACACCCGAGCGACGTCAAGGTCGTTGTCTTTGCCCAGGACACGCTGGCGTCCAAGCCGGCCCAGGTCTACAACGGCAACTTCCTGAACGGCCCGTTCGGGTATCGCAAGGGCGACTTGAACTGCGACGGCAACGTGGACTTCGGCGACATCAACCCGTTCGTGCTCGCGTTGACGAACCCCGCCGGCTATGCGGCCCAGTTCCCCAACTGCGACATCATGAACGGTGACATCAACGGCGATAACGTCGTCGACTTCGGCGACATCAACCCCTTCGTGCGGTTGCTGACCAACCCGTAGGGTTTCCCCGCCGGTCCGGCCCAGGGGAGCGCAGCGCGTGTCGGAGCGTGCGCTGTGGCCCGTGGGTTTGGCGTCGCGCGCCCTGGGCCCGGACTGGTGCTGCCTTCGTGGGCGCGTCTCGTTCCGCCTGGGTTCGCTACCGCGGCGCGGGAAGTGTCTGTTCGGGATTCCTCGGGGGGGCGCTGGTGTGCGCGCCGCCCGTGGTCCGTCCACAGGACCGCAGAGAATCCCCCAAGCGGACATGGACCGATAATAATTGCGTCCGCGATCGAGAGCACTCCACCTAAGACGATCCTTTTCTCTGGCGGGGGACCGCCGGGTTCTGGTAAGATCGCGTTGAGGAAACCCGGTGGGCGGCGCGCGGGCGCCGCGGCCCCGCGGGTTCCAGGATGAGATCGAAGCCAGCCTCCCGCTAGACGGTGCGATCCGCCCTCCGGTGAGTCGCGGGAGGACCAGGCTGTGAGGCCCGCGGCGGATTCGGCTGCGGGAGAGTGTAGCGTAGCGGGATCGGCCTTGCGGCGGCGAGCCCGGCGAGGGCCGCCGGCGCGCGGGAACCGGCCAGGAGTGCGGACCAGTCTGCGGCATGGGAGATCAAGCGATGAACAGGATGAAGTGGCTGTTGCTGCCAGCTCTCGTGCTGGCCGGGTGGGGCGGGGGCGCGGCCGTCGCGGCCGACCGAATCGTGCTCTGCGAGGAGTTCGGGAGGACCACCTGACCGTCCTGCCCAGCCGCCGGTCAGGCGTTGAGCACGCTCCTTTCCCAGTATCCGGACACTCTCATTTCCTTGATGGCGCACACGTCGGGTTGGACGACGGCGTGGGGCACCGAACGGCGCTACTTCTACGCGCTCCAGTACGTTCCCACCGCCGAGTGGGACGGCTGGTACGAGTACGTCGGGGCCGACAACGTTTACAACGTCTACCACCAAGCCTACTTGAACTGCCTGGCCCGGCCGACGGACGTGACGATTGACCTGACGGCCTACAAAGTGGCGACGAACCAGCTTAAGGTCGTGGCCAAGTTGGGTGTCGAGGCCGGTGGAGCGGGCAAGACGATGCGGGTCCACGTAGTGCTGGCCCTGGACCACTGGCCCCCGGGCTACGACTGGTGCCGCGACAGCGTGAAAGCCGGGCAAAACAAGGGTGACATCACGCTGAACCCCGGCGAGTCCGCCCAGTTGACGCAGGAGTTCACGCTCGACGCGGATTGCCTGGCCCAGCCCAACGACGTTAAGGTCGTCGTCTTCGCTCAGGAGCCGCTCGCGGGTAAACCGGCGCAGGTCTACAACGCCAACTTCCTGCACGGCCCCTTTGGCTTCCGCAAGGGTGACCTGAACTGCGACGGCCTGGCGGACTTCGGCGACATCAACCCGTTCGTGTTGGCGCTGACGAACCCGGCCGCCTACGCCGTGCAGTTCCCCAATTGCGACATTATGACGGGCGACATCAACGGGGACGGTTTCGTCGACTTCGGCGACATCAACCCGTTCGTGCGCCTGCTGACGAATCCGTAGTGGCACCGCCGGCGTGGACCCGGCGCGCCGGCGGAATTGGCGTGTGCGCCCGCGGCCCAGCGCCGCGGGGCGCCGCTCGAAGCGAGATTGGACTGCGTTGTGAGCCGAGCCACCGGCGGCGGACCCCGCCGAGGCCCGCCCGTGGTGGCCCGGCCTGGAGTAAGTTCAGTGTCTACGGCATGGGAGACCAACGGATGAACAAGATGACGTGGCTGTTACTGCCGGCCCTGGTGCTGGCCGGGTCGGGCGGCGGCATGGCCGTCGCGGCCGACCGGATCGTGGTCTGCGAGGAGTTCGGGAGAGTTACCTGAAGCTACTGTCCTACCGCCGGTGCGGCGTTGGACCTGATGCTCAACAACTTCCCGAACACGTTTATTTCGATCGCGGTTCAGACGGCCGTCTATCCGACGGCGTGGGGGAATCAACGGTACAGTTTCTACGGCATTACGGGGGTCCCGACCGCCGAGTTTGACGGCATGATCGAGTGCCGCGGGGCCTACAGCACGGTTTCGCAGCAGTATAGCTGGTACCTGGGTGCCTACAATTCCTCGATGGCGGTGCCGACGGACGTGGTTGTCGGGCTCCAGTGCTTCAAGGTGGCCGCCGACCGCATCCGGGTGAAGGCCAACATTGGCATCGAATCCACGGGCGTGGGCAAGAGCATGCGCGTCCACTTCGCGCTGCTTCTGGACCACTGGCCCTTCGGCTACACCTGGACGCGGGACGGCGTGAAGAACGGGCAGGACATGGGCGTGATCACGCTGAATGCGGGCCAGAACACGACCCTGTCCTACGATTTCACGCTGGACGCCGACTGCTTGGCGCACCCGGGCGACGTGAAGGTCGTGGCCTTCGCCCAGGACACGCTGCCGGCCAAACCGGCGCAGGTTTACAATGGAAACTTCCTCCACGGCCCCTTCGGCTGGTTGAAGGGTGACATGAACTGCGACGGCAACGCCGACTTCGGGGACATCAACCCCTTCGTGTTGGCGTTGACGAACCCCGCCGGCTATGCGACGCAGTTCCCCAACTGCGACATCATGAACGGTGACATTAACGGGGACGGTTTCGTCGACTTCGGCGACATCAACCCGTTCGTCTGGGTGCTCACGCACTAACCGACGCGGGGCGTCCGTTGTGGCGTCATCACAGCGCCGGGCCCGCGGGCCCGGCGCTTTCTTGCGCCGGCGCCGCCGCGCCGCCCGCCGGCGGCCTACTTCTTGGCGTCGGGAGAGGAGGTGTCGGCCAGGACCGTCTTGATCGCGCTGCGGGTGAAGCGCACCTTGACGTTGTTGGCCTCGTCGACCTTCAGCACGACTTCGTCGTCGCGTACGTCCACCACGGTGCCCAGGAGGCCGCCGATGGTCAGTACGCGGTCGTTCTTCTTCAGCGCGTTGAGCATCTGCTCGTAGCGCTGCCGCTCCTTGGTGCGGCCGCGGGACATGATCCACCAGAACACGCCGATGATCAGCAGCAGCGGGAAGAACTGCTTGAGGAAAACCTCGAGGCCGCTCGGGGGCACGGGCTGGGTCGTCGGGGTGGCCTGGGCGAGCAAGAGCAGGAGCTGGGTCATTCGTCGTCCTTCCACGAAGTGGGCCAGCCGGCCTCCGCCGCCCGGCGCCAGGCGTCAAACCGGCCGGCCGCGATGGCCGCGCGCATCTGCCGCATCAGCGACTGATAGAAGTGGACATTATGCAGCGACACGAGCGTGCCTCCAAGCACCTCCCCGCCCAGCACCAGGTGCCGCAGGTACGCCCGCGAGAACCCCCGGCACGTGTAGCAGTCGCACGCCGGGTCCAGCGGCCCCGCGTCCGACTTGTATTGCGCATTGCGCAGACGCAGCGGTCCCGCGTGGGTGAACGCATACCCCTTGCGCCCGTTGCGCGTGGGCAGCACACAGTCGAACAGGTCCACGCCGGCGGCCACGGCGGTCACGAGGTCCCGCGGCGTGCCGACGCCCATCAAGTAACGCGGGCGGTCCGCCGGCAGTTCCCCCGCCAACGCGTGCAGCAATTCGTACATCTGCTCCGGCGGCTCGCCCACGGACAACCCGCCCAGGGCGTAGCCGTCGAAGCCGATGTCCACGAGCTGCTCCAGGCAGGCACGTCGCAGCGCCACGTCCAGGCCGCCCTGCACAATACCGAATAGCGCCTGGTCGGGACGACGGTGGGCCGCGCGCCCGCGGCGGGCCCAGTCCACCGTCCGCCGCACCGCCCCGTGCAGTGTCGCGGGCTCGGCCGGCAGAGGCGGGCACTCGTCGAGCACCATGATGACGTCGGCGCCGAGCCGGTTCTGGATGTCGATGGCCGACTCGGGCGTGAGCCGCATGAGGGTGCCATCGAGATGGGAGCGAAACTCCACGCCGTCGTTGTCGATCCGTCGCAGGTCGGCCAGTGAGAAGACCTGGTACCCGCCGCTGTCGGTCAACAGGGCCCCCGGCCAGCTCATGAAGCGGTGGAGCCCGCCGAGAAGCGCGACGGCATCGGCCCCGGGGCGGAGCGACAGGTGGTAGGTGTTGGCGAGGAGCATCTGGCAGCCCGCGTCGGCGAGCTGCGCGGGCGTCAACCCCTTGACCGCACCCGCCGTCCCGACGGGCATGAACGCCGGCGTTTCAACCGGCCCGTGCGGGGTCTGGAGCACACCGCCGCGGGACCGGCCGTAAGCCGCGCTCACCGTGAAGCGAACGACGGCGGCGGAGCGCGAAACGCCCGCGGGGGCATCCGACGGCGGCGTTCGTCGGCGCTCCGCGTCTTGGTGGGGACCGGACGCTGAGGCCATGTGGGGGCCCGTCAATCGGCCTTCTTGGTCGAAAGCTGTAGCCCGTGGTCGGCCAGGCGGGCTTTCACCTCGTTGAGTGAGGTGACGCCGAAGTTCCGCGTGGCCAGCAGCTCGGCCTCGGTGTACTGGATGAGGTCGCCGAGGGTGACCACGTTGAGCCGCTGGAGGCAGCGGCGGGCCCGCACGGACAACTCGAGTTCGGACACCGGCTTGGCCAGAACGGCCTCCTGACCGGGCGGCACGGGCGGGGGTTTGACGACTTCCGGCTGCTCGATGGCGTCCAGGTCGATTTCGTCGGGGTCCATCCCCAGGTGCAGCCCCTTCCGGGTCAGCAGGGCCTTGATTTCGGTCAGCGAGGTCTCGCCGAAGTTCTTGTACGCCAGCAACTCGGCTTCGGTCAGGCGGATCATGTCGCCCAGCGTGCGGATATTCATCTTCTTCAGGCAGTTGCGGGCGCGAACGGACAGCTCGAACTCCGACAACGGCGTGTCGAGCAGCCGCTCGCGGGCATCGACCGGCGTCTCGCGGGTCTCATCGACCACCATCTGCCGGCAGCTTTCCACGTCCTTGAGGAACAGCCGGGCGCGGGCATGGTTGGGGAACACCCGCAGCACGCGCCGCAGGGCCGCGGCGGCTTCGTCGTAGCGGCCGAAGTCCTCGTAGATGACGGCGGCGTTCAGCAGGGCGTTGACATGCGCCCGTGGCTGAAGGGCCAGCCGGCCGTAGAGCTCCAGCGCCTGTTCGTCCAGGCCACACAAGTCGTGCAGCCGGGCACTGTGGAACATGGCGTCGGTGTGGTCGGGATCCAGGGTCAGGCACTTCTCGAAGGCCGCCAGCGCCCCGGCGCGGTCGTTCCGGGCCTCGGCCAGCAGCCCGTGGGCCAGGTGCCACGCCGCCCGGTCCTGGCCGGCCGACTGGTGCTGGCGCACCAACTTCTCGGCGGCGTCCAGTTCGCCCGCCCGCAGGTGGACGTCGGCCAGCCGCATGTCCACGTCGAGGGCGTCCCAGCCGAGCCGGGCGGCCTGACGGAGGTTCTCGCGGGCTACATCCAGCCGACGGAGCGCCACGGCGGCCTGGGCGGCGTAGTAGTGCCGCTCCTTGGACGCCGGCGCCTGATCGAAGCACGTCAGGGCGTCGGCGTACCGGCCGAGGATGAGATGCCCGATGGCCAATCGCAACGGGTCCCCCGAACCCGCCGCCACCCGCTCGCGGTAGTCTTTCAGCAGCGACTCGAACCGCTCGCACGCCGAAAACGACGTGTGCGCGGCGTCGGCATAGGCCTCGAGTCGCTCGGGGGTCCAGTCGTTCTGCTCGAAGAACGACGACAGTTCCGACGTGTCGGTCATCATCGGGGGTCAGCTCCGCCTGATCGCGTTACGAACGGCTTGTCTTGTCCGAATCCCCTATAATAATGCCCGGGCGGCGGCCGACAAGGGGCCGGGCGAGTCCCGGTCGGCGGCCGGCCGATAGGACTAGCGGGCCGTGGGTTGGGCGACGGAGCCGATGACCGACCGCGATTCGACATTTCTGCGCTGCCTCACCGACCGGGTGCTCGTCTTCGACGGGGCGATGGGCACGAGCCTGCACGCGCTGGACCTGCCGCTGAGCGACTACCGCGGGCTCGAGAATTGCAGCGAAATCCTGATCGAAACCCGTCCCGATGTCATCGAGCAGATCCACCGCAGCTTCCTCGACGTCGGCTGCGACGCCGTCGAGACCAACACCTTCGGTGCCAATCGCGTCGTCCTGGCCGAATACGGGCTCGCCGACCAGACCTACCGCCTGAACCGGCGGGCGGCGGAGATCGCCCGGCGGGCCTGCGCGGCGGTCGCCACGCCCGATCGGCCGCGGTTCGCGGTCGGCTCCGTCGGTCCGGGGACCAAGCTGGCTTCGTTGCGGCAGATCAGCTACGACGACTTGCACGCCAGCTACCTGGAGCAGATGCGCGGCCTGCTGGACGGGGGCGTGGACGCCCTGCTGATCGAGACGTGCCAGGACATTCTCCAGTCCAAGGCGGCGGTCCAGTCCGCGCGGGACGCCTTCGTGGCGTGTGACCGGCGCGTTCCGCTGATGGTACAGGTCACGATGGAGACGACGGGGACGATGTTGATGGGGACGGACATCGCCGCCGCCGTCGTCGTTCTGGAGGCGTTCCCGGAAGTGGACGTGATCGGGCTGAACTGCGCGACGGGGCCGCAGGAGATGAGCGCGCACGTTCGGCACCTTTCCCGGCACTGTCAGCGCTACCTGAGCGTGCTGCCAAACGCCGGCCTGCCGCAGGTCGTCGATGGCCGCCCGCGTTTCCCGCTCACGCCCGCCGAGCTGGCCCACTGGCTGCGGACCTTCGTGGTCGAGGACGGGGTCAACATCGTCGGCGGTTGCTGCGGCACGACGCCGGAGCACCTCCGCGCGGTCGTTGAAGCGGTGGCGGGGTTGAAGCCGGCGACGCGGCAAGTCACTCATGAGCCATCGGTCAGCAGCCTCTATCAAGCGGTGCCGATGCGGCAGGAGACGAGCTTCCTGATCGTCGGCGAACGCTGCAACGCCAACGGCTCGCGGCAATTCAAGCAGCACTTGATCGACGGAAATCTCGATGCGCTCGTCGCCCTGGCCCAGGACCAGCTTGGCGAGGGGGCCCACGTGCTCGATGTCTGCGTCGATTGCGTCGGTCGCGACGGCGTGGCCGACATGCGCCGCGTCATCGAACGCTTCGGCAGCGACGTCAACGCCCCCCTCATGCTCGACAGCACGCAGGCGGACGTCATCGAGGCCGGGCTGAAGCTCGCCGGCGGCAAGTGCATCGTCAACTCGGTGAACCTGGAGGACGGCGAGGAGAAGCTGGCCCGTATCTGCCGGTTGCTGCGGCAATACGGCGCCGCGGTCGTCGCGCTGACCATCGACGAAGACCCGGTCGAGGCGATGGCCAAGACCGCCGACCGCAAACTGGCCGTCGCCACCCGGCTGCACGGGCTCCTGACTGAAAAGTACGGGATCGCCGAGGAGAACATCTTCTTCGACTGCCTCACGTTCCCGATCACCACGGGGCAGGCCGAGGACCGGCGGCTCGCGCTGGAGACGCTCGACGGCCTGGAGCGCATCATGCAGCGCTTCCCGCGCTGCCAATCGCTGCTGGGGGTCAGCAACGTCAGCTTCGGGCTTCAGCCGGCGGCCCGCGTGGTGCTCAACTCCGTGTTCCTCACCGAGGCGTGCGCCCGCGGGCTGACGGCGGCCATCGTCCACGCGGGCAAGATCCTGCCGCGGCACCAGATCAGCGACGAGCGCTGGCAGGCCGCGCTGGACCTGGTCTACGACCGCCGCGACACCGGCGACCCGCTGGAGCGCTACATCGGCCTGTTCGCCGACGGTGAGCAAGTCGGCGCCAAGACCAGGATCGCGGACCTGCCGGTCGAGGAGCGGCTCAAGCAGCGGATCATCGACGGGCAACGAATGGGGCTGACGGACGACCTCGACGAGGCCCTGGCCAAGTACAACCCGCTGTTCATCATCAACGAGTTTCTGCTGGAGGGGATGCGCGTCGTCGGCGAGCTCTTCGGCAGCGGGCAGATGCAGTTGCCGTTCGTCCTGCGGTCCGCCGAAACGATGAAGGCCGCCGTCGCCCACCTTGAGCCGCACATGGAACGGACCACGGCCCCGGCCCGCGGCAAGCTGGTGCTGGCGACGGTGCGCGGCGACGTCCACGACATCGGCAAGAACCTCGTGGACATCCTGCTGACCAACAACGGCTACAAGGTCTACAACCTGGGCATCAAGCAGCCGATCAGCAACATCCTCAGCGCGTTCCGCGAGCACCAGGCCGACGCGATCGGCCTGAGCGGCCTGCTGGTCAAGTCCACCCTCGTGATGCGCGAAGACCTGGCCGTGCTAAGCGAGCAGGGCGTCACGGCGCCGGTCATCCTCGGCGGTGCCGCCCTGACCCGCCGCTATGTCGAGGGCGAGTTGCGCCAAGTCTACCGCGGCCCGCTCCACTATGCCAAAGACGCCTTCGAGGGCCTGCGCCTGATGGCCGACATCGTGACGCAGCGCGAAGCCGGCCGTACCGCGGCGGTCTGGGCGCCCGAGCCCGCGATCGCGGCGCCGAGCCCCGATCAAGTCCGGCTGCTGGCCGAGCAGCGCTTCGGGCTCAAGCCGCTGGAGCGCGAGTTCGCGGAGTTCGCGGCGGAAGTGGAGTCGGAGTTGGCCGAGGTGGCCGACACGGATGCCGAGGCCCCGCCGCCGCGTTCCGACATCGGCCACCAACACCCCGTGCCGCGGCCGCCGTTCTGGGGATCGCGCGTCATTGATCCGATCGACCTGCGGGCGCCGCTGGCGTACATCAACGAGACGATGCTGTTTCAGGTGCAGTGGGGCTTCCGCAAGAACCGGCGCCCGAAGGACGAGTGGCAGCGCTACGTCGACGCGGAGGTCCGCCCGATCTACCGCGAGCTGGTGGAGCGCTGTCGGCGGGAGAACATCCTCCAGCCGCGGGTGGTGTACGGCTATTGGCCGTGCAACTCGGACGGCGATGACCTCATCCTTTTCACGCCGCCGCCCGCGGACCTGGACCGCCCGGAGCTGCACGGGCCGGAGCTCGCCCGCTTCCGCTTCCCGCGGCAGAAACGACCGCCGTACTGGTGCTTGTCGGACTTCTGGCGGCCGGTGCGGGAGGGGGTGGTGGACGTGGCGGCGCTCTCCGTGGTGACGGTGGGGGCGCGGGTGAGCGCGGTCGCGCGGCAGTGGTTCGAGCAGAACGAGTATCAGCAGTACTTGTTCCTGCACGGGCTGGGGGTGGAGTTGGCCGAGGCGCTGGCCGAGTTCATCCACAAGCAGGTGCGCGTTGAGCTGGGGGTGGCCGGCGACGACGCCCGCGAGCTGGGCAAGCTGTTCCAACAGGGCTACCAGGGCAGCCGCTATAGTTTCGGCTACCCGGCCTGCCCGAACCTGGAGGACCAAGCGCCGTTGTTGAGGCTCCTGGACGCCGGCCGCATCGGCGTGACGCTCAGCGAGGGATTCCAACTGGAGCCGGAGCAGACGACGACGGCGCTCATCACGTACCACCCGGAGGCGCGGTACTTCAACGCGCGGTAGTGAACCGGGACGATCGGCGCTGGACATTGAAGTCCGGCGCGGCGGCCCCGCAAGTGGATAGCCAGGACGGGCCCGCGCTGCCCAATCCCCTGGCCGGCCGGCCCCCGCGGTCCCTCCTTTCGCTTGGATCGGGCCCCGCGCGTCCATGACAACCATCCCGCCTGCGGCGGCCCGCGCTCGGCCGCGGTGGCCGACGCGGGGAGAATGCGCCCGTCGATGCCCATGTCGCCCACCTGGGCCTTGGTGGGAATGCCGCCCCGGGGCGAAGCCGCCCCGGGCGGGCGCGCTCAGGACTCCTTCATGCGCTCGACGAGCGCCCGCCAGTTCTTGCACGACCATTGGAGCGAAGGCGGCATGTCTGCCACCGCGCGTCCAGTCTTGCACAAGTTCGCCAACTTCTTGCCCGCCTCGGCCGCGTCGCTGCTGTGTCTCACGCGCGGGCCCTCTTTGGACTCATCCGTCTTTCCCGTTGTCAAGAACTCGATCCAGTTCTCGATGCGGTCTTTGGCGAAGATGAACACGATGCGGCCGAAGTCATTCCGCTCGATTCCCGCCCGCTGCGCTTCCTTCCAGAACTTGCCCTCGAGTGCATCGCCGCCGGCACAGTCGTCATCGCAGTCGGCCCATACCATCAGCGTTGTATTCGCGCCCTTGCTGAGGCAGTTTCGCAACTCCCCGGGCATCTTCTCAATCAGCGTCTTCCGGCCGCCACACGGCACCAGGCGGACGACGTTACTCCCCTCTGAGCGAACCCACGTCGGGTCAAGCGATTTCATCAGCCTGTTGATGAACACCGCGTCGGTGCCGTTGTCTGTTCCTTCACAGAGGCAGACAATTTGCGTCCTACTCGCCACGGGCCCACCCCCTGGCAATCGCTTCGCCGGCAGTCATGCCTTCCGGCACCTTGAGCGGCCCGATCCGGGTCGGGGAGGTGTGATTGTCGCGCCAGAGGTACCGCCCATTCGCTTCCCCGCTGCTGCTGAGGATTTCCGGGTGATGGGAGATCAGCACAAGCTGGTGTTTTTCGTCCAACAGCTCGCGCATCGAGAGCACCCACGGCTGAAGCTCCGGCAGGCCGACGAAGTTGTCCGGCTCGTCGATCATCACCGTCCGCGCAGCGCCCGTCTCCAGCGCCGCCCGCACCATATAGAGTCCGATCAGCGCTCGCTCCCCGTCGGAAAGCTGATCAAAGAACAGAAGTGTTGGCCGGCCCGCATCACTCTCGAACCGGAGTTGGAGTGCCTTCGTGTTCATCCCGGCATCTACCAGCTTGAACGATCGGAAGTCCGGCCAGACGTCTTTCAGCGCATCCCGCAGGGCGTCGGTCCACTCCTGCTCCTGTGCCAGCGAGCGATACCACGACGTGAGGTTCGTTATTGACAAGTCCGGATGCCGCGCCTCGGCCTTGCTCTCCTGCTCCATGCTGCGCGGATTGGGGCGAAGAACCAAGAGCTTCGCGATCTCCTCCTGGAGGAGCGAGAGCTTCTTGAGGTTGACGGCCCGCGGTTCGATGGCCGCCAGCGCGGCTTGTCGCCAATCGAGCGGGAAAAACGCCTTCGTACCGTCGACTTTTTCGAACTCCACGCCTTCCAAGTCCCTTGTGAACAGCAACTTGCCGTCGCAATCGGCCTGTTCCTTGATGATCCGGGGCTTCTCGAAGTCGGCTTTCTGCTCAATGTGCAGGACGTAGCCAAACGCATGCCCGTCCACGCTCAAACCGAGCTCGAACTCCTCAACAGCGCTTTCTAGCCAATCGGTGAACTCCATGCGCGGCACATCCTGTTCACCGGTCCCGCCGAGCATCGCTTCCCCGGTCCCGAGGTTCCGCAGCAGGCGCAAAGCATCGAACACCGAGCTCTTGCCCGCGCCGTTGGGACCACACAGCACGGCGAAGGAGTCAAACTCGGCCTTGAAATTCACCAGGCAACGGAAGTTGTTGACATACAGCCGCGTGATCATGCCAATACCCTAACCGGTTCCAAGCGCACGTCGACGGTTCCCGTAGCGGCGGTGCCAGTCGCGGTGGCGTTGGACGCTGCCGGTCTCTTTGAGTACGCGGGCCAGCTCGACGCAGCGCGGGGATACGTAGTCGATGTGCGCGACCGCGCTGGCGTGGCCGTCCTCGTTGTCGTCGCGCGGACCGCTTCCTGGCGGGCGCGGCTCGGACGAAAGCTGGCCCAAACAGTCGCCGCCACGGCTGATGCGCAAGTCCACCGGGACCGACGGTCGCCCCGGGGCGACCGCCCGCGCCGTGCCGTCGTCGGCCCTTCGGCCGCGGGCCTGTTTCGCCATGCGCCGTTGGATACCACGTCCCCTCCGGGGCGTCAACGCGGGCTACGCGAGCCGGGGCCCGCGGCGGCCGAACACCCGGCACACGATCACGAAGAAGAGCGGGATGAAGAAGAT
>CAYWYJ010000063.1:0-21165 GCA_964462635.1 uncultured Planctomycetales bacterium | reverse complement strand
ACGCGCCATGATTCAAACCGGATTCCACCGTGAGAGGTTCTTCAGATGCCCCAGGAAGCGGTCTGATGTTCGGCGGACACCGCTCCCTCATGGTCGCAGCTCGGACGAGGGGCTGTTCAGATGGGCGCTCCAACCGCCCGCGAGGCGGGCGCCCACGGCATCCGCCGGCATCTCCGGTTGCCCCCAATACTCACGCCGTCCTGCGGAATATGTCTATAGGAGTGCCACCGTGCATCCGAACAGACCGGCGGACGTACAAGAGACAGGTGCCTCGCGTGCGTTGGGTGAAACCGGAAACCGGTCCGCAACTCCCCTCCCTCTCAGGGAGGGGTTGGGGGAGGGTCAAATCCCGCGCGCCTGTCCGCCCTCACCCGGAACTCGCCCCGACGACCACAGAAGACGCGCGCGGGCTTCTGTTGAACCCGCCGATAACGTGGTACCATGCGGCCCCGACGGCGGTCGGCGCGCCGTCAAAATGGCCATGCATGGAGGCGGGTCGCACATGTTGACAGGGACGCGACTGCGAATCGCGGGGGTACTCGCCACGCTGGCCCTGGCGGCCACGACTTCCGCGGTGGGGTCCGACAGCATCGCAACCCAGCCCGCGACGTCCGCACCGGCCGCCGCGGCGACCACCCCGTTCTGGCCCGATCTCGGCTGGCCGACGCTGTGCTGGTTCGGGGCCGTTGCCGCGCTGGTGCTGACGGTCCGCGCCGACCGCCTGCGGACTTGGCGCAATCTGGACAGCCTCGTGCTGGCGGGGATGTGCCTGCTCCTCGGCCTGCGCGACAGCGCGAATCGGCCGGCGTTCCTCGAGCTCACACCCGCCGCCTGGGCCGCGCTCGGCCTGTCCATCGCCGCCGTCTACTGGCTCTTTCGCGGCGGCGTGGTGCTGCTGGCCCGCGGGCCGGTGCAGCAGACGGGGCTCGCCGGCCCCGGGGCGCGCGCCGTCCTGCTCATCGTCGGCGTGGCGCTGTGCATTCAACAACTGGCCACGGCACCGCTGAGCCCCAGCTCCCGCGACGGCCTCGTCGGCGGCCTGTTCACGGCCCACACCGGCCGGCTGCCCTACGGCGACGCGGCGGGCTACGAGAACCGGTCCCCGCTGCTGTACCTTGTATACGCGGGCGCCAACCAACTCGTCCCGCCGACGCTGCCGCTGGACTCCGCAGACCTCCCCCGCGTCGCCATGACCTGGCCGCACCGCGACCTCTGGCTGGGCCAGCCGTGGGAGCAGACCGCTGACCTCGCTCCCGTACGACTCGTGAACGCGGTCTTGCTGATTGCCCTGGTCGCGGGCGCGGCACTCCTCGCGGCACGCCTCGGGGCCCCCGACGGCGGCGCGACCGCCGTCGCCCTGCTGACGATCTTCCCCGGAACATTGGAGTGCCTGCCGCGGCCGGAGATCATGCTGCCGGCCGTCCTGCTAACGTGGGCCATCGTGCTGCTCACGCTCCGCGGCGTCGGGGCCCTGCTCGGCGTCCTCATGCTCGTGCTCGCCGGCGCGGCCTGGCCGTGGGCGTGGCTCGCGCTGCCGGCGTTTCTGGCGTATTGCTGGCGCCGCGGCGTGTGGCCGGCGTTCAGCAGCACCGTCGGCCTGGTCGGCGGCGCTGCCTTGGTCCTCTTCGGCCTGTTCCACCTGGTGCAGCCCTCGATTCCGCGCGCCGACGGGGCCTTGGCGATGGCCGACGCCGCGCCCGTCTTTCGGGCCCGTTTGGCCGACGACGGCACGGTCATCGTCGATCACCGCGAGGCGGTTTCGTCTCCGACACGTCCCGCGTCGTACTACCTGTGGCGCAGCCTGATCGAACGCGACACGGTCACCTTGAAGCAGAACGGTCACTCCGCCGCCGCGGTGCGGATCGACTGGCCCAACAGCGTGAACGGCCGCACCGTCCTGTATCGCCAAGTCGAACCCGTGGGCGACGCCGGCCCCCTGCTCCAGCAGCACTACCGGGCGGTGCTCTCGCGGCAGCCGCCCGCGCCACGGCTCGCCGCCGCCGTCCGCACGGTGTTGGAAGCAACCTGGATCCCCGCCCAACCCGCGCCGGCGGCGCGCACCGCGGCTTGGGAAACCTGGGCCGGTCCGCCCCCCTTGCCGCGGTCGTGGATCATGCTGCGTCGCGGCGTCAAGCTCGTCGCGGCGTTGCTGGTGATCTGGTCCGCGCTGGCGATCTTCTTCGGGCGACGCGCGCAGCCGCGTCACCTGCTGGGTGGAACGCTACTGGCCGCCAGCGGCGGTCTCCTGGCGAGTGCGCTGGGCGCGGTGACGGAGTGGGTCTGGGTGCTGCCAACCATCCTCGCGCTGTGGAGTATCCACGAACCGGCCCCCGCGCCCCCGTGGGTGCCGCGCGGCGCAGCCCGCCCCCCGCTGCCGCCACTCGGCTCCGGCCCCGTGCAGGCGGGCCCCCCGCCACGCATCACGGTGGAACCCAAGCCCGCCGGGCCGTAGCGGCACCCCCCTCCCTCTCAGGTCGCCCCGGGCGACTCGCTGTGGCGAGGAGGGGTTGGGGGAGGGTCGCATCCGTGCGCAGAATCCGCCCTTCCTGTTTCCCTATACCAGCGTGCGCCATGCCGCCCCAGCCGTACCGCAAGGCTCTGCCTTGCGACTGCGGCAAGGCGGAGCCTTGCCGTACGACCCGCTGCGGGCCCGCGCCGGAACCGTCGCCTCCGGTCCGTCCATTTCACGCACACATGGCGGCCCGCGCGGCCCGGCCCGACTCCTGCCACCTTCGGCGCGGGAGGAACCGCATCGAGACGGAGAGCGGCCGGCGTCTACGCCGGCCCGCGATCCAGCATCATCAGGGTCAGCAATAGCGGCAGGTAGACGATGCTGGCGAAGAACAAGCGGCGTGCCGTGACCGCACTCAGTTGGCGTTCGTGGCTCACCGCGACCAGCGCGAACGCGACGCCGAGCAGAACCGCGCCGACCGCATAGCCCCCCCCTGCCACACCGAGGAACACCAGCGCGAGGGATAGCGGCAGGAGCAGCAGCGTGTAGATCGTCGCCAGGCACGCCGTCAGGTGACCCCGGTGGTCGACGCTGGGCAGCATGGTGAAACCGCCTCGCTCGTAGTCCGCTCGGTGCAACCACGCCAACGCCAGGAAGTGGGGGACTTGCCAGACGAACAGGATGGCTGCCAGAACCCACGCTCCGGGCTCCAGGCCGCCGGCCGCGGCCTGCCAGCCGATCAGCGGCGGAATCGCACCGACCGCCGCGCCGACCAACGTGTTCAGCGACGTGCTCAGCTTCAGAGGCGTGTAGAGGGCGACGTAGATCACGACCGTGGCCGCCGCCAACGCGCCCGCCGCGGGACCGACCGCCCACGTCAACACCAGTGGCCCCCCTACGCCAGTCACCAACCCGAAGACCAGCGCGGAGACGGCGGGCACGCGCTGCGCCGGCAGCGGCCGACGCTGCGTTCGGTGCATCCGGGCGTCCCGAGACACTTCCAGCCACTGGTTCAACGCGTTGGCCCCCAGCGCGGCCAGCGCCGTGCCGGCCAGCGTCCACCCGAGCCGCGCCCAGCCGGCCGCCAGCGGACCGGCGAGGATGTACCCCGCCGCGGTCGTCAATACGACGAGCACGCTGAGTCGCGGCTTGCCGAGTTCCAAGTGGGCCCGCGCCACGGCCGCCCAACGCCGGTATGATCGGTGCCGCGACGCTGTCGTCGGGCCGTCCGCCGATTCGGCACGCCACGTGAAGAATCCGCTTCGCACCCTTCAGCTCCTGTCGGGGCAGTTGCCGGATTCTATCATCCCACGAGGCCGACGTGGGGCGACGGCCGATCTTGCGGCGTGAGAAACGGAACCCGAACCATGCCAGACCAAGACCACCGACCGGCCGGGGCCGGCGACATTCTGACGATCGGCTTCGGCACCTGCGTGCTGATGTGGGGCCTGGGATACGCCTGCCGCCTCTTCGGCGACGCGGTGCCGGCGCCGCTGGTGTTCGTACTCCTGCTCGGCAGCCTCCTGGCCGGCGGCGCCGCACTCGGACGCTACACCCCCCGTGGCGTCGGCGGCAGCCTGGTCGTCGGCCTCGTGGTCGGGCTCATCAATCTGTTGATTGTCGGCAGCCTCATCGGCGGCGACACGCCCAATGCAATCCGCCGGGGGGCCCTGCTGTGGGTACCCGGCACGTTGGCGGTGTCCCTGCTGCTGGTCGCGGCGGGGGCGGCTATCGGCCGGGCGCGGCGGCCCGCCGTCGTAGGTCCCGTCGACTGGACCAGCGGCTTCGCGGTGGTCGCCGTCGCGGCCACCGCGCTTCTGCTGACCGCCGGCGGGCTGGTCACGGGGTTTGACGAGGGGCTGGCGGTGGTCGATTGGCCGAACACCGAAGGCTACAACATGTTCCTGTACCCGCTGTCGCGGATGACCGGCGGGGTGTATCTGGAGCACGCGCACCGGTTGCTCGGCACGCTGGTCGGCCTGGCCACGCTGGTGCTGGCCATCCACGTTCAGGTGGCGCAACGTCGGCCCGGTGTCCGCCCGCTTGCCTGGACCGTCCTCGCCCTCGTCGTCGTCCAGGGCGTCCTCGGCGGCCTGCGGGTCACCGGCCGACTCACGCTCAGCACCCAACCCGAGGACACCAGCCCCAACATCGCCCTGGCGATCGCCCACGGCGTGCTCGGACAACTCGTGTTTGCGGGTTTGGTGGCCCTGGCCGTCGCTTGCGCGCGGAGTTGGCAGAGTGCGCGCTGGCCGGCCGAATCGCCGTCCGCGCGCACCGACCGCGGCTTTGGGCTGACGCTGGTCGTGCTGCTGATCGTCCAGCTCGTGCTCGGCGCGCTGGTCCGGCATTTCACCTGGGCCTTGGACATTCATCGTTACGGCCTGCACGTCGAGGCCGCCGCCCTGCAAGCAGCGGGTGAGCGGGCGCTCACGATCCACCTGACGTTCGCCGTGATCGTGACTATGGCGACGGTGGCCGTCGGCGCGCGGGCGTGGGGGCTGCATCGTGACGTGCCGGCGCTGCGCCGCGTGGGCCAGGCCCTGCTCGTGCTCATCGCGGTCCAACTCGCGCTGGGCATCGGGGCGCTGATCGTCACCGGCGATGACGCCACCCACCAACGCGCCCGACCGATCGACGTCGTGGTCACGACCGCGCACCAGATCGCGGGCGCCGCCCTGCTGGCCGGCGCGGTCTTCGCAACCATGTGGAGCCACCGGCGCGCGGTGGGGACCGGGGCCGCGTCACCAACCGCGGACGGATGCTCGGAGCTTGGATCCGCGGGCGAGACACCCGCACGCCCCCGTTGACGTTCGCGGCTCGGATCTGACGGCCGCCGCTGGGATTACCGGCCGCCGCAACCGCGACGCCGCGGACCGAGCGTTCTCTCGATCGGTTGCACTTCGGCGGCCGCGGCGCGCTGCGGTCGCGGCAGGGACACGGACCGACCGGGGGCGTGCCAACCGGACCGTTCGCTGGTATGCTACTTGCCCACGGAAAGCCATCCGGCCCCGCTCGGTAGTGCCCGGGCGGCGGCCGGCGCCCCCCAAGGGGAATGTCTGCCGGCGTCGCCGTGACCGCCGGGGGCGGCCCGACCGTTGGTCCAGCCGCGGCGGCCGGTGGAGTTCCCGCAGGAGTCGCGTGCTATGACCCAGGTCGCCCAGACAAAGCCGCCCGCGGACAACGCGGTCTCGACGCTGGAACCGCTTTTCGCCCCCCGCTCGATCGCGGTCGTCGGGGCCTCACGGACCGAGGGTTCCGTGGGCAACGCGATCATGATGAACCTCGTTCACGGGGGGTTTACGGGCGTCATCTACCCCGTGAACCCCAAGGCCAAGAGCATCCTCGGCAACCGCTGCGTGCCCAACGTGTCGGCCATTGACGACGAACTGGACCTCGCGGTCCTCGTCGTCCCCGCTCCGCACATCGCCGGGATCGTCGCCGAGTGCGCCGACAAGGGTACCCGGCACTTCGTGGTGATCTCCGCCGGGTTCAAGGAGGTCGGCGGCGAGGGCGTGAAGCGCGAGCAGGAGTTGAAGACGCTCGCGGAGAAACGCGGCCTGACCATCGTCGGCCCCAACTGCCTGGGGATCATCAACACCGCCCCGACCGTGCGAATGAATGCCACCTTCGGCCGCGGCATGCCCAACGCCGGCCCGTACGGCCTGATCTCGCAGAGCGGCGCGCTGTGCACCGCCCTGCTCGATTACGCCAAGGGCGTCGGCATCGGCTTCTCGCGCTTCGTGAGCTTCGGCAACAAGGTGGCCATTAAAGAAACGGACCTGCTGCTCGCCCTGGCGGCCGACCCCTTCACGCGGGCGATCCTGATGTACGTGGAGGAGCTCTCCGGCGGCCAGACGTTCATTGAAACCTGCAACCGCATCACGCACGGGGCCAACCCCAAGCCCATCATCGCCATCAAGACCGGCCGCACGCAGGAAGGGGCCGCCGCCGCCGCCTCGCACACCGGCTCGCTCGCTGGCTCGGATGAGGTCTACGACGCGGTGCTCGCCCAGGCCGGCGTGCTGCGCGTCGAATCGGTGAAGGAGCTGTTCGACTGCGCTGAGGTGTTCGTTGATCCCGCCCTGCCGCTGGGGCGACGGACCGCCGTCGTCACCAACGCCGGCGGCCCGGGGATCATGGCCACCGACGCGTGCATCCGCAACGGCATGACGCTGGCGCGGTTCCAGGAGTACACGCTCAAGTCGCTCCGCTACCAGCTCCCCCCGACCGCGAGCCTCAAGAACCCCGTCGACGTGATCGGTGATGCCAAGCACGACCGCTATCGCGCCGCCCTCGACGCCGTCTCCGCCGACGAGGGCGTCGATCAAATCATGGTCATCGTCACCCCGCAAACCATGACCGATGTCACCGAGATCGCCGATGTGATCCGCGACGCCAAGAGCTTCTGCGGCAAACCGATGGTCGGCTGTCTGATGGGGCTGGTGGACGTGTCGGCGGGCGTGGCGTTGCTGCGGCAGAACGGCGTGCCGGCGTACGCGTTCCCCGAGGACGGCATGCACGCGATGGCCGCCAAGTGCCGCTTCGCCGAGTGGACGCGCCAGCCGTTGTCGGACTACCCGCAGTTCGAAGTCGATGCCCCCGCCGTGGTCCGCGTGTTCGACGAGGAGCTCGCCGCCGGCCGCAACCAGCTCGTCGAGTTCAGGGCGCTGGAGGTGTTCAGGCACTACGGGTTCCCCATCGTGCCGTACACGCTGGCCCGGACGGCGGACGAGGCCGCCGCCGCCGCGCGGCAGATCGGCTTCCCGGTGGTCATGAAGATCTCCGGGCCCAGGATTCTGCACAAGACCGACGTGGGCGGCGTCCGCCTGAACCTGGCCGACGAGGCCGCGGTGCGCGCCGCGTTTGACCAGATGGTCGGCACCGTCCGCGCCAAGATGGGCGAAGACACGGAAATCTGGGGCGTGCTGGTCCAGAAGATGCTCCCCAAGAGCCGCGAGATCATCCTCGGCATGTCGCGCGACCCGCGGCTGGGACCGCTGCTCATGTTCGGCCTCGGCGGCATCTACACCGAAGCCCTCAAGGACGTGGCCTTCCGCCTCGCGCCCCTGCGGCAGAATATCGCGCTCGAAATGATCATGGACATCCGCGCTCACAAGCTGCTGCGCGGTTTTCGCGGCGAGCCGGCGGCCGACGTCCCCGCCATCGCCGATTGCCTGCTGCGATTGTCGCAACTGGTGACGGACCACCCGCGGATCAAGGAACTTGACATCAATCCGCTGATGGTTTACGCGGCGGGGTCCGGCGCCATGGTCGCCGACGCCCGCATCATCCTGGCCTGACGCGCGGCGGACCGTGTGCCACTGCTCTCGAGCAGTGGTCCGGGCGGCAGCGCTCTCGCAAGCTCGTGTGGCACCGGCCAATGGCCGGTGCGCGGTGGAGTGGCCGATGCGGTGCGGGCGAGACGCCCGCACTCCCCGTAGCGCCGGACCGGAGCCTGCCCGCCGTGGCGGGAGTCCGGCGTTCTGCGGCCGGTGCGGGACGCGCCCGCCACGACCGCTCCCTCATGGTCGCGGCCCGGATCGGAAGGCCGCGGCCCCTGGAGAACGCACCATGCCCAACCTCTGGCGTGACCTCTACAAGGACAAGATCGTCCCGGCCGCCGAAGCGATCGAGCACATCCGCCCCGGCGACCGCGTGTACATCGGCTCGGCCTGCGGCGAGCCACAGGAGCTCGTGCGGGCCCTGGCCGCGCACGGCGACCATCTGGCCGACACCGAGCTCATCCACGTGCTGACGCTGGGCGTGGCCCCCTATGCCCAGCCGCGCTACGCGCACAACTTCCGCCCCAACGCGTTCTTCATCGGCTCCAGTGTGCGCGAGGCCGTGAACCAGGCCCGCGCCGACTATACCCCCATCTTCCTGTCCCAGGTCCCGTCGCTGTTCAAGACCCGGCGGGTGGCGATCGACGTGGCCCTCGTCATGGTCAGTCCGCCGGACGACTACGGCAACTGCAGCCTCGGTGTCTCGGTGGACATCACCAAGGCGGCGGTCGAGTCGGCCAAGCTCGTCATCGCCCAGGTCAACGAGGAAATGCCGCGGGCGTTCGGCGACTGCTTCCTCAACGTCAACCAGATCACCTATCTGGTGGAATATCACGAGCCGCTGCTGGAGTGGCCCGGGGCCGGCGAAGTCGACGAGACCTCGCGGCAGATCGCCCAGCACCTGGCCCGGCTGGTGCCCGACGGGGCCACCCTGCAACTGGGCATCGGGCGGATCCCCGACGCCGTCCTGTCCATGCTCACCGACAAGAACGACCTCGGCATCCACACCGAGATGTTCTCCGACGGCGTGCTCAAGCTCGCCAAACGCGGGGTCATTACCGGCAAACGCAAGACGCTCAACCCGGGCAAGATCGTGGGCAGCTTCGCCGCCGGCAGCCGCGAGCTGTTCGCCTTCATGAACAACAACCCCCAGGTCGAGATGCAGCCGTCGGATTACACCAACCACATCATGGTGGTCAGCGCCCACGAGAACATGATCGCCATCAATTCGGCGATCGAGGTGGACCTGACCGGACAGGTGGTGGCCGACTCGCTGGGGCAGCTTCTCTACAGCGGCATCGGCGGCCACGCCGACTTCATCCGCGGCGCCGCCCTGGCCCGCAACGGCAAGCCGATCATCGCCGTCCCCAGCACCGCCGTCATGCCCGACGGCTCGGTGAAGTCCCGCATCGTCGCCACGCTCCAGGAGGGGGCGGGCGTCATCACGACGCGCGGCGACACGCACTACGTGGTGACCGAGTACGGCGTCGCGTTCCTGCACGGCAAGACCATGCGCGAGCGGGCGATGTCGCTCATCAGCATCGCGCACCCCGACTTCCGGTCGGAGCTGTTGCACGCGGCCAAACGCCGCCGCATCGTCTACCCCAACCAGATCATGCCCCCGGCGCAGGCCCCGTACCCGGCCCAGTACGAAGAGACCGTGAAGCTGCGGGACGACGTGGAGCTGTTCATCCGACCGATCCGCCCGGACGACGAACCGCTGATGCGCGACATGTTCTACGACTTCAGCGAAAAGACGAAGTACCTCCGGTACCACGCGGCCATCAAGGCCATGCCGCACAACAAGCTCCAGGTGTTCTGCACGGTGGACTACGAGACGGAGATGGCGTTGATCGCCCTGGTGGGCAGGCCCGGCGAGGAACAGGTCGTTGGGGTGGGCCGTTACATGACCGACGCCGAGCAGGGCTCGGCCGAAGTCGCGTTCACCGTCCGCGACGACTGGCAGCGCCGCGGCCTGGGCACCTACTTCTTCAAGCGCCTGGTCCAGATCGCCGGCGAGAAGGGCATTCAGGTCTTCCACGCGTACGTGCTGGTCGAGAACAGCGGGATGCTCAAGATCTTCCATCGCTCCGGGCTGGTGGTCGAAAGCATGAACGAAGGCGATGTCGTCCGCGTGACGATGCGCCTGCCCGCGGTGGCCGGCCCGGCCGCGAAGCGACGCTGACGATTCGCGTGGCGATGACGCCGCTCGATCTATCCCGCGAATACCCCGACCCCCTGGCGGCCGGTCCGTCGCCGCTGGTCATCGATCGCCAGCGCGTCATCCATTCCGCCGCGTTCCGCCGGCTCCAGCACAAGACGCAGGTCTTCGTCGCGCCGCAGAGTGACCACTTTCGCACCCGGCTCACGCACACGCTCGAGGTAGCCGACCTCGCCCGCGTCCTGGCCGTCGCGCTCCACCTCAACGCCGACCTCGCCGAAGTCGTCGCCCTGGCCCACGATCTGGGCCACCCCCCGTTCGGCCACGCCGGCGAGCGGGCGCTGGCCGCCTGCCTGCGCGACCACGGCGGCTTCGAGCACAACCGCCACTCCCTCCGCATCGTCGAATGGCTGGAGCACCCCTACCCCGAGTTCCGCGGCTTGAATCTCACCCGCGCCGTCCGCGAGTGCCTGGCCAAGCACCACACCCCCTATGACCGCCCGGGCGACCACCCGCTCCAGGACGGGCGACCGCCGCCGCCGGAGGGTGTCGTGGTCGATCTGGCCGACCGGCTGGCCTTCGCGCTGCACGACGTACAGGACGGTTTGTACGCAGAAGTGCTCACCATCGAAGCGCTCCGGTCCCTGCCGCTATGGCGCTGGGCCTATCAGGGGCCGACGAGCGCCGAAGCGTGGCGCGGCCACCTGCGGCCCGCAATCGACCGTCTCCAGCAACGGTTTATCGAGGACATCCTGCGGGCGAGCGCCCCCGCGACCAACTGGCCCCCCCGGCTGTCTCCCGAGCTCTCCGCGCAACTCGACGAGCTGGAGAACTTCCTCCACGAACACGTCTACCGGAGTACCTGGCTCGTGCAGGCCGACGCCCAGGCCTGCCAAATCCTGTCCGCCGTGTTCGAGGCGTATCTCACCCACCCGGACGAGTTGCCGCCCCGCTTCCGCCAGCGCATTCCCGAGCAGGGACTCCACCGTGTCGTGACCGACTTCGTAGCGGGAATGACCGATCGGTTCTGCCTCGAGGAGCACGCCCGCCTGGCGGACCTATAGCCGGGCGCCCGACGCGGCGACCCGTAAGACGGCCTGGTGGTGACGCAAACGCCGCGCGCGGCCGTCCTACAGCGGCGGGTCTTCGGGACTCCACGCCGGATCAGTGGTTTCCACCTGCGTTGTGGAGCCCAGGACGCCGACGGGGCCGCCGGTGCGGTTCGTCAGCGTCTGGCCGCTACCTTCGTCCAGCGGCCAGTAACCGAGCAGGTTCTGTTCGAGGCCGGAAAGCCGGACGTTCCACGCGGCGGCGATCTCGGCGGCCGTCCGGGCCACGCTCCACAGCCGCACCTCCGCGACCTTGCCGCGCAGACCCAGCCCCAGGATGACGCTATTGGCCGTGACGGCCACCGGGGTCTCGATACTCCCGAGCGGCTGCCCGTCGAGGTAGAGGGTGCAGCCGGTGGTCTCGGTCGTCGAGCCGCTCTCGGCGGTGTTGAAGACCGCGGCCAAGTGCCGCCAGACGCCGGCGAGGTTGCTGGCGGCCGCCTCGCGGGTGACCCCGTTGATCCGCACGCGGATGACGTTGCCGGACGGGACAATCTCAAGCGCCATGGCCCCGCCGCCGAGGGTGGCAATGGTCCCGCCGTCGGCGTCCGCCTTCACCCACGCCTCGAAGGTGTACCGACCGAGCGGGAAGCTCGCCGAGAGGGGCAGCGTGGCGAAGCTGGACCCGTTGAACTGGAGGGCGGCGGCCCGCTTGCCGACCGTAATGGTCACATCGGCGGTGTCCTCCACGCCGCCCGCCGTCACGACGCGCAGCGTGACCAGGAACTGCCCCGCGTTTTCAAAGACGTGGTACGGCTCGGACAGCCGCGACGTGCCGCCGTCGCCGAAATCCCAATAGTAATCGAGGATGTCGTCATCGGGGGCGTTGCTGTCCGTCGCGTCGAACTGGACCCCCAGCGGCGCCCGGCCGTTGGTCACGTCGCTGCGCAGCACCGCGTTCGCCCCGGTCCCCGCCGCCCGCACCTCGAGCGTGGCGATGCCCTGCTCACCGGTGGGGTCGGTGACCGTCAGCCGCACAAAATAGCGCCCGGGGTCTTCAAACGTGTGGGCGACGGCCGCCTCCGTCGAAGTGGTGTCGTCGCCGAAGTCCCATAGGTACGTCAGCGGCCCGCCGTTGACCGACGTGGACCCCACGGCCGAGAAGCTGATCGCCAGCGGGGCCGGGCCCTGGCGGGTCGAGTAGGCGATGACGGCCTGGACCGCGTCGGTCGGCGTCGTCGGACAACCGGCCAGGAGCCACAGCGGCAACAGGCACACAGCCAGCGTGGTGCGTTTCATCACGGGCGTACCCTTTTCTGCTAGACGGGTATTCGGGATGATGCGGCGCGGGAGGCCAAGGCTCCTGCCGAGCCGCGGCTCGCCGGGAGGCTCAGTCTCCCGTCCGTTGTCCCACGCTTTCGAATACCCATGCAGGTCCACACGGTCTTGTCGCGGGCATTATACGACCGCGCCAGGTGTCCGCGAGCGGCTGCGGCCACCCCTGTCGCCGACGCCCCCGTCGCCGCGCGGGGCCAAAAGCGCCCCTCAGAACCCCGCGTGCCAATGCGGGGCCAAACGCGCACAACGGGACCGAGCCGCGCCCGTCAGGAAGTGGTCTGCACTTCGGCGGACGCCGCTCCCTCACGGTCGCGGCCCGGATCGAGGGGCTGTTCTGTTAGGCGCCGTAACGCCGTTCCTCGCCGGCCGTCGCGACGTCCCCCTGACGGAGCTAGGGGAAAATCTCTGCGAGGCTGTAACGATTCCTTTTCACGGAGAGACACCTCCGTCGGCTGCGGCTACGCCGCGGCCGGGCCAGAAGCGCTCATGACACCTGGATCAGATTCTGGGGAGCAGCCCACCGGCCCAGCGGAGTCTCTTGGCGCCACCAGGGTCCAGCCCAACGAACAAGCCCATGTTCGCCCGGTCCTTGACGAAGTGCGTTCAGCTCCCAGCGTCGCGCCGGCGGGCCGCACTCGCGATCGTCCGGGGTGCGCGCCACGAGCGCAGGGCCGTGATGACTTCGGGCACGTGAAACACCGCTCGCAGAAATGTATCCAGCGCCCGCGACTGGTACACCCGTCCCGTTTCCCACCGCGACAGCGTGTTACCGCCCAGGCCGAGCAAGTCCTGAAGCTGCTGTTGGGTCAAACCGAGGCGTTCGCGGTGCTCCCGAATCTCCGCCGGCGTCAGCAAGCCGAGTTGACGGTACGTCTCTTCCGTGATTCGCCAACTCGCATCGCCATCTAGGATAACCGTGTCGTCGGGGTGCTCCGGGTGGCAGTCGGGGTTCGTACACGCGACGACGTCCAGGTCGGGGATTCGGATCGTCACCGGCGGCCGGCCGTCGTGGCTGACGGCGTACTCGTACGGCCGCCTCACGCGGCGCAGCGATCGCCGCCCGCAGACGTGGCACCGCTGTCGTTCGACCGGCTTGCTCATCCCTTGGACCATGCGCGATCGTCGCGCTTCACGCTGATCACCCGCACGTCGGGCTCGCGCTCCGCTTCGTCCACAAAGACCTTCACAGACAATGGCACGCCCTCGACGCGGACGCGGAAGTGAAAGAACGCCGCCGCATCAAGCTGCATCTGATCGTCACCCGGCCGGACCTCAACGCTCGGGCAACGCCCTTCGTCCAGGAACTCCACCAACGCTTCTTTCAGGGCGCAGCGCTTTCCGTAGTCCGTCAGCTCAACCGGCAGAAGGCTGTGCAAACCTTCATCGGCCCGGTGGCCGCCGGTCAGTGCGGTCGCCGTGAACGCTGGCACGTTCGTCGCCGTGTCGGCGAACGCCGCCCGCAGCACTTGGCGTTGGCGTTCGTTGAACCCCGTGTCCACGGGCGGCAGCCTAACGGCCGCGCGCCACGCCGGCAACGCCGATGCCGCACATGCTGAAGTGTAGCATTGAACTTGGCATATGTCAAATGCCGAGCGACTTCTCGACCGTCCGGTAACGAAGCGCCGGCATGGTCGACGGGCCCGAGCAGCCACCTCTCGGGCCCGTGCGTGGGGATTCTCAGCGTGCGGGGTCGGGTGCTACAGCCCCTAACAGAACCCACCACGCAAGTGGTGGGGCGCGGAGCCCCCGCACTGGCGTGCGGGGTTCTGATAGGCACTCTTAGTCCATCGAGTCGGCAGATTCCGTCTGCATGCGCGTGGCGGCGGTCGGGTCGCCGGTGTCCGCCGCCAGCGGGTCCACCGTGGGGGCCTCCGCCGTGACGGGGATGCCGGGCGAAACGCCGTCGGGCGCGTCGCGGACGGTCAGGCCGCGCAGCGGGGAGCCGACACGCGGCCACGAATCGAGCGTCCGGCGTCGAGCGCGACTCTTGGTCTCGGAGAGGGCGATGCGGACCTCGCTGAAGGCCTTCTTGACGCTGCTGAGGGCGGCCTCGGCGGTGCGCGACTGGTTGCGGAGCGAGGTGACCTCGCACTCGTAGAACTGCCGCTGCTCGATGAGCCGGGCGTTCTCGCGCTCCAGGTGCGTGATCTGGATCTGGAGGTTCTTCTTCTCGCTGCGCAGGCTCTCGATCTTGTCGTCCATCGTGTCGAGCACCGTCGTCAGCTCGCGGATGCGGTCCTCCGTGGTCCGCAGCGACATCTGGAGCTTGTTGCGATCGGCGGTGATTTCTTCCAGCGAGAGCTGCGTCTCCTGCAACTGGGCGTTGAGCGCGGCCCGCTCCTCGAGCGCTTCGCGGTGCGTCCGCTCCAGCTCGTCCACCTTGGTCGAGAGCGAATTGCACTCGGTCTTGAGGCTGTCGCGCTCCTTGCGGACCGGCCACAGCTCGTCCACCTGCTTGTTCGCCGCCTTCAGCTCGGTCTTAAGCCGGGCGCGCTCCTTCTCCGCGGCGATGAGCTGCTCGTTGGTCCGCTGGAGCCGGGCGTTGGCGTCGCCCAGCTCTTCCTCCAACGAGGCCACGTCGGTGCGGAGCTGCTCCAGGGCGTCCACCCGGGTTTGCAGGGTGACCACCTGCCATTCCAGTTCCTGCACCCGCTGGTTGGCCGCTTGCAGTTTCTCGGACGTCCCGGTTAACTCCCGCTCCAGGGTCTCGCGGATCTCCTGGTGCCGGTCGAGCTGGTCCTCCAGCTCGTTGATCACGCCCAACACGTCATTGCGTTCGTCGATGAACGTGTCTTGCAGACCACGCTGGGCGGGCTTGCGCTCCAGCACGGCGGTCGCCGCCCCCGACTCCCGCTGCTCATCCGGCGCGTCCAGCTCGGGCGGCTGCCACTTGTTGGTCGGGCCGCCGACCGGGTTGCCGTCCCGGGTTTCCGCGTCCACCGGCGTGTTCTTCGGGTGCCCCTTGTCGGGGCCGTCTCCGTTGCGTCGCGTGCGGGGATTGCTCTTTTCCATGCCTGTTGCTTCCTTGCTGGGGCGCTGGAATGTCCCCGTCAGGGGCCCTTCGCCGTCGCGCCCGGTCGCGTGCCGCGGCGGCCCAGCATCGTCACTCTTTATCGGCGGGTTGGGGGCGCAGGCTTGACCGGTCGGATGGGGCCCCCGCGCAAGAAATGCGGCTGAATATCGCCCCGCCCGCCCGCACCGCGCGGAAACCCACCCACCCCCCTCCAGGGGCACGCGCCCGGACGGATTCGAACCGCCAACCCTCGGTTCCGAAGACCGATGCTCTATCCAGTTGAGCTACGGGCGCCCAAGGGGTCCGCGGCATCGAACCGCCGGACCACACGTAGCTTAGCTCACGCGGCCGCATCCCACAACGAGGCCGGCGCGACCGCGGATTGGACGGGGTGGCCCGGGCGCGGCAGAATGGCGGATTCGCGCCGCGACCGGCGCCCAGGCAAGCGCGCGCGAACATGCGGCGAGGGAGGGCGAGGCTGTCTCCCGCGGCGACCCTGCCGGCCTGCCGAGCCGCAGCTCGCCGGGACTGCTGAACCGCGGCTCGCCGGGAGGCCCGCCCTCCCCGTGTGCGCCGCCGAATCGCGCACGCCCAATTGGTCGTAGCAAGGAGCGCCCATGAGCTCGGTCGTGCTGATGTGCCTGTTCATCATCGTGGCCCGCGTCGCGGACGTGTCCCTCGGGACGATCCGCACCATCATGGTGGTGCAGGGGCGGCGGGGGCTGGCGTTCATCCTGGGATTCTTCGAGTTGCTGATCTGGCTCTCGGTGGTGTCGCGGGTCATCCTGCACATTCACGAACAGCCGGTCTACGCGGCGGCCTACGCCTTCGGCTTCGCGCTGGGCAACTACGTCGGCGTGACCATGGAAAGCCGGCTCGCCCTGGGGCGGCAGGTCGTGCGCATCATCACCCGCAGCGGCCCCGAACTGGCCGCCGGCCTGCGTGCCACGGGCTTCCGCGTCACCCAATTCGACGGCCACGGCCGCGACGGTCCCGTGCAGGAACTCTGCGTCGAAGTCGAGCGCCGGGCCACGGGCAAGGTGCTCGCCCAGGCCCGCGCCGGCGACCCCAAGTGCTACTACACCGTGGACGACATCCGCTCCACGTCCTCGGTGGACATCCGCATGAGCGAGCCCACCGGCTGGCGAACGATCCTGAAGAAGAAGTGATGCCGCGACGGGTCGCCGGACCGCCTCACGCCAGCCGGCTCCTGGCCCGCCGGCCCAGGTGCTCCACGTACCGGTCCACGGACGCATGGACCTCGGCGCTGGCGGCGGCGGCGCCGTCCCAGCCTTCCGTGACGATCGTGACGCCTTCCAGCAACTTGTAGCTGGCGAAGAAGTGCTCGACCTCCCGCAGGTAGTGCTTCGGCACGTCGCCGACGTCCTTCAGTTCCGCGAATAGCGGGTCGGAATTGGGCACGGCCAGCACCTTGTAGTCGTGCTGCCCGCGATCGAGCATCCGAAACAGCCCGATCACGCGGGCCTGGATCAGACAGCCGCTGAACGTCGGCTCGTTCACCATGACCAGGATGTCCAGGTTGTCGCCGTCCTCCGCCAGCGTCTGCGGGATGAACCCGTAGTCCCCCGGGTAATGACTGGACGAGTACAGGTAGCGGTCGAGGCGCATCAGCCCCGTGTCCTTGTCCACCTCGAACTTGCTCCGCCGGCCCTTCGGAATCTCGACGATCGCATTCACCGCCGACGGCAGGTCCGTCCCCGCCGGCACGCGTGCGTAAGCCCCACGGTCAATCACGGGTCACCTCCGGCGGGCGGGGGAATCCGGCCCCCCGGGGGGCTGCGGCCCGCTCGCGTCGTCAGGTATAATAGGCGTGGGCCTGCACTTCGGAGAGCCGACCATGAACATTCCCCTCAAGCGCGGCATGTTGATTCGGCACCAGAACCACATCTACGCGGTGGTCGATTTCCAGGAGCGGCACACGGGCAAGATGCGGCCGACCGTCCACGTCGCCCTGCGCGACGTGCGGGACGGCCGCCCGGTCGATCGGTCCCTCGATCAAATCGAGCCCATCGAGGAGGTGCCGCACGCGGTCCGCCCGATGCAGTATCTCTACGCCCGCGGCGACACCCGGGTCTTCATGGACAGCGAGACGTTCGAGGAGTTCGAGCTGACGCCCGAGCAACTTCAGGGGGCCGAGGCGTTTCTCAAGGAGGGCGAGGAGTATCGCGTCCTGTTCGTCGATAACCGTCCGCTGTCGCTCGACCTGCCCGAAGTCGTGCCCCTGCGCGTGGCGGAGACGGCGGCGCCGGCGCACTCGGTGGGCAACACGGCCAGCGTGCTGAAGGAGGCCACGCTGGAGAACGGGCTAATCGTCCGCGTCCCGCTGTTCATCAAGATGGGCGACACCGTCCGCGTCGATACCCGGGCCCGGACCTACGTGGGCAAGGAATAGCCGGCGGCCCTTGTCTCCCGCGTCCCCCTTCCGAGAGTGGCTGGACAGGCGTCGCGTCTCTCCGTCCCCGTAAGTGCTGCGCTCCCGCTTCCCTGATTCGCGCCGGCGCGTGTCGCGTAGCGGCTCGCCACAGGGAGTCGCCTTTGGCGACCGGGCTCTGTACCGGCCGTGGTTGGGGAAAGGCAACCGCGGAGTCGCCGCGAGCGCCAAGAACGCTGGGAGTACTTGGTCTGTGTGGCCCCGGGGCCGCAGTCTCCTACGCCAACCGACGCACCCCATGCCCCAGCGTGCCGAACGAGCCCCAAGCGCCAGCGCGGGGTCCGCACAGCGCGTCGGCGGCCGCCAGCCCGCCAGCACTGGCGTTGGGCCGGCGTCGGCCCCGGCGGAACCGCGGGCTGTAGCCGCGCGCGGGCGCAGGACCGTATCCACGCGACCCCTGGGCTCCTCTCCACCTGACCCCTGGGCCCCTCGGCCCCTCAGGCTCACGTTTCCCCGGGACGGCGCCCTTGCGTCAGGCAAACACGGCCACGGCGAGCCCCAGCGCGCGGACGCGCGCGGCGATCGCCTCCAGCTCCGCTTCCGGCAGCGGCGCGACGCGCGGGTCGGCGGTCCGCCGCGCGACGCTGTACACCTGCACCAGGGCGATTTGGGCCCCCGCGGCCATCAGCCACCGCAGACGCTCGACATAGGCATCAATCTCGGCGGCGGGCGGCGGCTGACCATCGACCCGCATGAACAGCGATTGGATCACGATGGGCCGCCGGCGGGCCGTGGCAAGCAACCCATCGAGGATGCACTCGAGTGGCACGTTCCCGCGATTCACCAGTCGGTGGTATTCATCCGTCCCCGCGTCGAGTTTCGCCCAGATTTCGCCGTTGTGCCGGTCCAGCAGTTCCAACGCCTCGACGACGCCGGGCCGCGTCAGGTAGCACGCGTTCGTGATGATGATGATCTTCGCGTCCGCCAAGGCATACTGCTCGCGGACGGCGACGGCGATCCGCACCGCGTCCAGGAACGCCGGCACCATCGTCGGCTCCCCGTCCCCGGAAAACGCGATGTCATTGAGCCGGCGGAACTCGGGGGGCACGGTGCGGAACTCCGGTTCCTCGAACAACCGCGGCCACTCGGCGACAAGCTGGTGCAGCTCGCCGTCAAGTACCGCGAGATCGATCGGCATGTGCGGCCGCGGCGTCGAGCGGTCCGCGCAGCAGTACAGACAGTCGAAATTGCAGCGGGCATCGGGGTTAAGGTTGATACCAATGCTCAGACCCCGGCTGCGCCGCGAGATAACCGGATATACATAGCGGAATTGTCGCCAACGCCGCGGATGTGAACGAAATATCTCTTCCGGTGGCATCACCGACTACAGCCCTGTCGTCGAAATCCAGTTTTGCCTGACTACAATTCAGGCGAAGCCAAACCACTCGGCACGCCGGTCTTTCGGCGGGCCGGATTGAAGACCTCTCCACGCGGTGTGGAGTAGGGTTGGCAGGTTGAAGCTCGGCTCGCCCTTCCTGCCAACGTTCCCTCGGACCCGTCCTTCCGCGCGAGGGACGGGTCTCTTATTGCGCTCCGCGCCGTCCCACGGCCGGGTGGGCGAAGCTCCTGCCGAGCCGCCTGGGCCGTCAACTTGCCGCCTGGCGTCGCTCCGTCCCACGGTCGGGAGGGCGAGGCTTCTGCCGAGCCGCCGGCCGCCGCAACGGGGCTCGGTCAACGCCTTGCCTTCTCGCCAAGAGCACCAATCCGAACCCCGCACGCCAGTGCGGGGCCGCGCGGCCGCGGCACACGCACGACGGTCGCGGGCACCGGGATTGGGCCGCGTAGCATCCCCGTCAACCCAGCAGCTGCCGTACGTGCTCCGTCACGCACCGCGACAACACGTCGTGGTTGTAGCCGCCCTCGAGAATACTGACGATCCGCCCCTGCGCGTGCCGCTCGGCAAGCTCCAGCGTCGTCTCGGTCATCCAGGCGAAAACGTCGTCCGTCAGTGCCAGGTTGCCCAGCGGGTCGTCGCGGTGCGCGTCGTAGCCGACCTCGAACAGGATGATCTGCGGGGCGAAGCGGCCGATCGCCGGCACCACGCGCGTGCGAAACGCCGCGCGATAATCCTCGTCCGTGGCCCCCGGCAGAAACGGGATGTTCATCGTGTAGCCGCGGCCGCGGTCGATGCCGATCTCGTCCTCGAAACCCGTACCGGGGTACAAGTAGTTCGGGTGCCCATGCAGGCTGATGACCAGCACCGACGGGTCGGCCTCGAAAATGTGCTGCGTGCCGTTGCCGTGGTGAACGTCAACGTCCAGAACGACGATCCGGTCCACGCCGAACTCCTGCTTCAAGACGCTGGCCGCCAGGGCGGCGTTGTTCAGCAGGCAGAAGCCCAGCGACCGGTCGCGCTCAGCGTGGTGGCCGGGCGGGCGCACCGCGCAGAAAGCGTGCCGGAGGTCGCCGCGGGCCACGCGCCGGGCCGCGTCGATCACGCCGCCCGCGGCCAGCCGGGCGATGTCGTAGCTCTCCGGCCCGATGGCACTGTCGGGAACGTCGATGTACGGATACGCCTGGCGGCAGGCGGCATCCAGACGTGTCAGATAGCCGTGCGTGTGGACAAGCTGGAGCACCGCGTCGGACGCCGGCACGGGGTCGATGCGGACGCACCGGTCGAGAAGCCCGGCCTCCGTCAGGGCATCGTGGATCGCCGTCAGGCGGGCCGGAGACTCCGGGTGCCCGTCCCCCGTCACGTGCCGGCGAAAACGCTCGTCCAGGAGGATCCCTGTGGTTGCCATGCCCATAGTGTAGCCCACACGCCCTTCGCCGTCATGGCTCCGCAACCCGGGCCGGAGCGGGCCCTTCCCGCGCGGGCGGGGAATCGGCTATAGTACCGCCGGTTCGTGCATATCCGGCACGCGGTCGGCGCGTGCCTCGGCGTCACGGGACTCGCAAGGAGACGCGTTATGGGACTCGTATACCATCGACTACTGCCCCTCGTGGCGATGGCGGCCCTGGGCCTGACCGCCTGCCAGGAACCGAACGACCGTGTCCGCGTGCTTGAGGAGAACAACGCCCGCCTGGCGGCCGACCGGGATCGTCTGACAACCGAATTGGCGGCGGCGCGCGACGAGGTGACCGTGACGTCGGAGCGTGCCGGCGACGCCGAGCGGCAGCGGGAAGCGCTGGCCCAGGAGCTCGCCGAGCACGCCGCCCGGCTGGAAGCCCTGCGGGCGCAGCAGGCGTCTTCGGAGCAGGCGTTGCAGGAGACGCAACAGCGACTGCGCGAGGCGGCTGAGCGGCACGCGCAGGCCATCGACGTGGCCCAGTCGGCGGCGACCCAGGCGGAACAAGCCCGCCTGGCCGCCCAGAAGCGTCTGGCCGAACTCGAGCAACAGGTCAAGGAGCTGCGCCAGAGGTTGGAGCAGGCGCAGCAGGCGGTCCGGGAGTCCGCCGAGAAGTCGGACCAGCC